>JANWJD010000209.1 GCA_025449555.1 Chloroflexota bacterium
CAACGTAGTCGAGCTGTGCCATTCTGATCTCCTCCGGTGCAAGCCGAAATACGGCTTTGAGTCTCCGATTCGCGCCAACAATACATCGACTGGTTCACCACCCACTCTAGCGATGCGGCGGCGGTCGCGGACCGCACCGCCCGTCGGAGGCGACCACCCGAAGGTTGGCGAACCGGCGGATGTCGCATCGACGCGTGCACCCGCACCTGGCACATGGGACGGTTCGTCGTATTTCGGGGTAGGCTGAAACATGGGTTCGGCTCAGACGGCGCCATGGAGAGCAAGAGTGGAGGTCGCAGACGTGCGCATTGGAGTCACATTTCCTCAAACAGAGATTACGGCCGATGTGGGAGCAGTAAGGGCGTATGCGGAGGCGGCGGAACAGCTAGGGTATTCCCACCTCCTGGCGTACGACCACGTGGTGGGCGCGGATCGGAGGAACCGGCCGGAATTTCGCGGCCCATACGACCTGCATACCCAGTTTCATGAGCCGCTTGTCCTCTTCGGGTTCCTGGCAGGCATCACCCGGCAACTCGAGTTTGTCACTGGCATCATCATTCTTCCGCAGCGCCAGACTGTGCTGGTGGCAAAGCAGGCGACCGAGGTCGATGTCCTGAGTGAGGGACGGTTTCGGCTCGGCGTGGGCATCGGGTGGAACGACGTGGAGTACCAGGCGCTCGGGCAGGATTTCCGCACGCGCGCGGCTCGTAGCCAGGAGCAAATCGCGCTCCTGCGAAAGCTCTTTTCGCAGGAGTCCGTGACCTTCGAAGGGCGCTGGGACCAGGTACAGGAAGCCGGTCTCAATCCACTTCCCATCCGCCGGTCGATCCCCATCTGGATTGGAGGATCGGCGGAGGCGACACTGCGTCGTGTGGCCCGTCTGGGAGATGGTTGGTTCCCACAAATGCCGCCCGATAGAGCCCGACCAATGATCGAGCGGTTGCGTGAATACGCGCTGCAGGAAGGCCGAGATCCGGGAACCATTGGGATCGAGGCTCGAGTGAGCATCGCCGGGAAGGACGAAGAGACCTGGATCTCGGAGGTGCGCGCCTGGCAAGAGTTAGGGGCAACCCACCTCGCCGTCAACACCATGGGCGCCGGTTGGAAGGGGGCAAACGATCACATCGACGCCATTCAACGCTTTCACGATGCTGTGTTCCCCGTTGCCACCGGCTGACGAACGGGGCCAATAAAGGTCCAACCGAGTTCGCATGCGGCGGTGGGTGTCGCGTCCGGTCGACCGGGTCGACCCAGCGAGCGGTTCGGAGTGGGCCACATGCCGCCGACCGTCTCGCGTGGTACAGGGTCGCGGTTTGCGTGGGTCTTTCGATTCCATCTATAAACTGTCCGAATGAGCACGGACATACTCCCCCATTGTGAAGGCGAGCCTCGCTTGAGACGGTCTACTGGTGTGCCGGTTTCGGCCGAACCACCCCAGGTTCACGCCCGACTCGATTTGAAGAGATGACCGGGCTACCCGCGGTCGATGCAACCGACGGCCGCTCTGCCCGCAGCGGCTCGACCCTCAATCCGGAGAGCACCCCGAGCGACGTTCGTCTGGATGGTGTGTGCAAGCAATTTGGAACTGTTTGGGCGCTAAAGCCTACTTCGTTGGACATCGCACGCGGGGAGTTCTTTTCTCTCCTTGGGGCCAGCGGATCGGGGAAGACCACGACTCTCCGTATCATCGCCGGATTCGAACGGCCGACCGCGGGCCGCGTTTTCCTACGAGAGCGAGATGTTACCTCGAGCGCCCCCTATGAACGGAACGTCAACACCGTATTCCAGGACTACGCGTTGTTTCCTCACATGTCTGTCGGAGGCAATGTCGGCTACGGACTACGTGTACGCCGGGAGAAGCGTGACGAGATCGCTCGACGCGTAGCCAGGGCGCTGGACCTGGTCCGGCTTTCCGGCTACGAGCATCGACGCCCGTCGCAATTGAGTGGAGGCCAGCGGCAGCGAGTGGCGCTGGCACGGGCTCTGATCAATGCTCCCGGCCTGCTCTTGTTGGATGAGCCGCTCGGCGCACTCGACCTCAAGCTAAGGCGCGAGATGCAGTTCGAGTTAAAGCGCATTCAGATCGATGTAGGCATCACGTTTCTCTATGTGACGCACGACCAGGAGGAAGCGATGAGCATGTCGGACCGCGTAGCAGTCATGAGCGACGGCCGCATCGTTCAGATCGGGGCTCCGACGGACGTCTACGAGCGACCAGCCAACGCCTTTGTCGCCGGATTCGTCGGTACCAGTAATGTCTTGCAAGGGCGCGTCGTCGCGCACGATGCGTCGACCTATCAACTCGACGTACCTGATTTTGGGATCGTGAGCGTCTCCAGGGTGCCCGGAGTGACCGAATTGGACGAACTGCTGATTGCCATTCGTCCCGAAAAGATCACGATTCTCGTCCCTTCCGATGATGGCCGGATCGAGAACACCGTTGTCGGACGCATTGTCACCGCATCGTACGCCGGTGCCTTTACCCGATATGGAATATCGGTCGGACCTCACGAGCTGGCCGTCGTGGAGCAAAACATGGGTTCAGGACCGAGCTGGCGGCTAGGAGAGGAGGTACGGCTAGCTTGGTCGTCGGAAACAAATCATATACTGCCCGGTTCGGAGAAGGATTTACAGCACGGTACCGAGGAGGCCTCCGCCTCAGGAAGAGGAATCTGAAGCAAGGAGAGAAAGGATGTCGACATGCGCGGAGTGATTGGACCGATCGTCGCCGCCATCATGCTGGGAGGAACGTTCGCCCTGGCGCCACACCTGGGCGATGCGGCGCACAGTGGCGCCAAGCTGGGAGGCGATCTCAACGTCGTGGCCTGGGAAGGGTACACGGACCCGTCATTCGTCAAGCCATTTGAAAAGCAAACCGGATGCACGATTCATTCAACCTATGCCGGTTCCAGCAACGAAATGTTCTCGAAGTTCCGTTCGGGCGGAGGTACGACGTATGACCTCGTTTCAGCGTCGGGTGATGCATCCCTCCGATTCATTCGTGCCGGCGTGGTCGCTCCGGTCGATGTGAGCAAGATCCCAAACTGGAAGGATCTCGCGCCACAGCTCAAAAGCCCTCCCCATAACACCGTCAATGGGAAGCATTATGGGGTGTCATTTATGTGGGGCCCGGACGTCCTCATTTACAACACCAAGGACTTCAAGACGGCGCCTACCTCCTGGAGTGTCCTGTACAACCCGAAGTACAAGGGGAAGATCACGATTCCTGACAACCCGGAACAGATCGCGGACGCCGCGGTGTACCTCCATTACAAGCAACCGTACAATCTCTCGGGCGCTCAGCTCGCTACGATCAAGACGCTGCTGCAGCGGCAACGCCCATTGGTGCGCCACTATTGGGGGCTTGCCGGCGACTTCGAGAGCCTGTTTAAGAACCACGAAGTAATACTTGGCGCCGGCTGGCCTTTGATGACCGTTGACCTCAAGGCGGCAGGCGTGCCGGTGGCCGAGACCATTCCGCGTGAAGGCGCCACCGGTTGGGCCGACACCTGGATGCTGTCCACCCGCAGTCAGCACTCGGCGTGCGCCTACGCGTGGATGAATTACTCCCTTTCAGCCCCGGTGCAGAAGCAGGTCGTGGCAGTCACACATTACAGCCCGGCCAACATCAAAACAGCGCAACTTTTGGGCCCCACGCAAGCCAAGGCTTTACACATCACCGACACCAAGTACTTCGACTCGATTCGGTTCTGGCAATCCCCTCCCAACTTCGATAAGTGGGTGACACTCTGGGCGGAGGTGAAGGGCTAGTCCGAATGCCACGCGGAGGGGCAACCTCGTTGTTCCTCCCCGTGGCGACTTCCTACCCCATGGTTAGCTACGCGTTTCTGAAGCTCACCGACTTTCGAAGGTCGCTGACCCGGCCGCTACGCCGGCGTCAAAGCCTGGCTCTGGTCTTGGTGCTGGGTCCGCCGCTGCTCTGGATCGTTGGGCTCTACGTCCTGCCGCTCACGTTCCTCTTTCTGTACAGCTTCTGGCAGGTCATCGGGTTCAACGTCGAGGCCCACTGGACTCTCGACAACTACCGACAGATTTTCGCGGAGCCGGTCTGGCTCCAGATCTTGCTCCGCACCGTTGTCATGGCAACGCTTGTCACGGTCAGCGCCATCGCGCTGGCGCTTCCGCTCGCATATTTTCTCGTACGGTACACGACACGGTGGAGAAATCTGCTGTACCTGGCGGTGCTCGTGCCGCTCTGGAGCAGTTACCTGGTGCGAGTTTTCGCCTGGAAAACCATTCTCGGCAGCGATGGTGTGCTCAACACCTTCTTACTCGACGCGCACGTAATCCACCAGCCGGTGGAGGCTTTCCTGTACAGCAATTACGCCGTATTTATCACCTTGCTGCACGTCTGGCTGCCCTACATGGTGCTACCGGTCTATGCGGCGATCGATCGCATTCCGCCATCACTTTTCGAAGCATCCTCCGACCTGGGCGCCAGAGGATGGCGCACCATGCGGTCCGTGGTGTGGCCGCTAGCGTTTCCCGGCATTATGGCCGGCAGCATTTTCGTGTTCAGCCTCACGATGGGCGACTTCATCACCCCGCAGCTCATGGGAAATGGCTCGCAATTCGTGGGCAATGTGATCGCCGATCAGTTTGGTGTCGCGTTCAACTATCCCTTTGGGGCGGCGCTCTCTACCCTTCCGCTCGTCGTCCTGGCGGTGTTCCTCACGGTCTCACGTCGCTTCGGAGCACTGGAAGCACTCTGACCATGTTCCCAAGAGCGAGCACCGTGTCGCGTCTGGCTCTGGGAACGGTTGCGGCGTTGGTCTACGCGTTCCTGTACTTGCCGCTGATCATCGTCATCATCTACGCGTTTAACAGTGCCACCATCACGAGTTGGCCCCCTGGTCAGCCCTCCCTGCACTGGTTCAACGTGTTGTGGAACGATCCGGATCCACGTGATGCCATCGCCAACAGTCTGAAAGTCGCGATAACCGCGACCGTGCTTGCAGTGCTGCTCGGTACTCCCGCTGCCTTCGCCTTGCAGCGATTTCGTTTCTTTGGCAAAGAGAGCCTGGGGTTCGTCATCACTCTCCCGATTCTGTTGCCCGGCATCATAACCGGGATCGCCATGTTGACCTGGTTTACGCAGCTCATTCAATGGGGAGTGCTTCCCGGGCTCTCATTGCTGACGGTAACCATCGGACATGCGACCTTTTGCATCGTGCTTGTGTTCAATAACGTGCTGTCCCGCTTGCGCCGGACGACCCGATCTCTGGAAGAGGCGTCCATGGACCTGGGAGCAGATGGGTGGCAGACGTTCTGGAGGGTGACACTTCCCGGCATTCGGGGTGCAGTGATTGCCGGGGCGCTGCTCGCTTTCACACTCTCGTTCGACGAAATCATCGTAACTTTCTTTCTCATCGGTGCTCAGAATACGCTGCCCCTCTGGATACTGGGGCACATCCGACAGGACACGAACTTCCCGGAAATCGACGCCGCGGCCGTGGTTATCATCGCGGTGTCGATACCGATTGTCCTCCTCGCGCAATTCCTGACGAGAGAGACGACGCAATCGAGCAGTCCGGCAAAGCTGTGAGAGCATAGGGAGTACGCCGACCGTGCGTCCCGTGCGATCAGCGCAGATCTGGTCGGGCCGGCGTCAAGCTGTGCTACTACGAAAACGTGCGCCACGTCGCTGGGGTGGTGCCAGGAGAACTGCGTGACTGCTGATCGCTCGTTGAGAATGCGTGGGCTGAGTGCCGCGGGTTTTGTCCTTTTCGTTGCCCTGTTGTGTTCTGGTCCATTGCGAGCCATGTCGGCTCTGGCCGACACCAACGCGCAAGTGGCCGCCGCTCTTACTGCAAACGACACGTACGTATCGAAGTCCTTGCCGCCGTCCGCGCACGTCAAGTCCGGAGATGTACAGCGCTTGATGGATGCGACGCGCACGGCGGTGAACTCGGGGGTGCCCGAAAAAATCGGCCTCGTTAGCCACTATCCAAACAAGTACAACGATACCTACGCCGCCGCGCAGGCCCTCCGGCAGTACCTGGATTTTGCCGGAGTGCTGGTTCTGGTGTCACCCTGGGGCATTGGCGTGAGCTCAGATACCCTGACGCTGCAGGAGATACAGTCGATCGAACGAGCGGCCCGCCCGCACTGTTTGACCAGTTGGACTCAGTGCTCCATCGAAGCCGGACAGCTCGCCGTCAAGCAGACGAAAGCGGATACCTCCGCGGCCAATAAGAGTGCCGCCGTCTTTTGGTTGGTCTTGCTGGCCGTGCTGGCGGTCATCATCGGGGCGGCCGTGTTGTTCTTCAGAGGTAGGCGCAACCGTGCAGCCGGCGACTTGAAAGACCTGAGAAATGCCGCCAGTCAGACGCTCTCGCTGGCCGACGGCGCGGTCGAAGAGATCGAACAAGCACGCGCCACCATTCCACCGCCGGTACGAGCCGAATACGATCGAGCCTTGGCCCTGCGCGATCGAGCGAAAAATGAATTGGAAAAGGGGAACACCGCACCCGACTTGACCCAGGCGAATCAGGATGCGGCGACCGCGGTGCTGGCGCTGCAGGGTGTGATGAAGTCTCTCCGTATTCAGAGCGCACTCTCGAATCCGCTGAACTCTCCCACCGGTCACCGCTGTTTCTATTGCGGGCGAAGCGACCGACCACCGTATGTGACTCGCACGATCGACGATGGTAAAGGAAATGCCATGCAAATCGAGGTCTGCTCGGTCGATCTTGCCAGACTCGAAATGGGACAAACGCCGCAAATTCAGACGGCTCCATACAACGGCGCGATGGTACCGTGGTGGGCTGTACCCAATGACCCGTACTACTACAGCTATGGAGGCCCGACCTGGCAGTACTGGCTGCCTCTTATGATCGGTCTGGATGTCGGGGGCTGGTATGGCGGTGGCTGGGGTGGTGGCTATGGGGTCGGGGACCTCAACATGGGCGGCGGCTTCGTCGACTCCGGTAGTCAGATGCCCGATAGTGGGACAGTGAATCCGAGCACGGATTCCGGCGCGGGTGACTTTGGAGGTTGGGGCGGTGGAAGCGATGCCTCCGCCGGTGATGCCGGTGGATGGGGTGGCGACGCAGGTGGCGCAGGAGACTGGGGTGGCGGCGACTCAGGCGGCGGTGGCGACTCGAGCGGATGGTAGTAACGCAGTCCGTCACTCCCACTGAAACGTTCGCGCGGCTATCACCGGCAGCGCGAGTGCCCATGCGAAGAGCGTGATCGCGCTGCTCCAGGGCAACTTTGCGTACCGCAGCACCGAACGCAACACATCCGAGAGCGCGTCCGCCGGTAGTAGCCGTGCGAACGGCACCAACCAGCCCGGGAGGTGGTCGAGCGGCACGAACAGTCCGCCGATCAGGAGAAAGAACACAAACACCCCATTCGCTCCGGCGAGTGTGGCCTCCGCCCGCAGATTACCGGCCAGGATGAGCCCCAGTCCTGCGAAGGCAAGCGTGCCCAGTCCCAGCACCAGCAGCGCCAACGGAAACGAACCGTGCGGGCGCCAGGCAAAGAAGATGGCGCCGACGCCCGCGAGCAGAGCGATCTGGATAACTTCGATGGTGGCCACCGCTAGCATTTTGGCCGCCACCAGACCGCTTCGAGGAAACGGCGTGGAGCCCAATCGTTTCAGCACGCCGTAGTACCGTTCGTACGCCGTTGCGATACCGAGGCTGACCAGACTAGTGGAAATGACGGCGAGTGCCAGTGTACCGGGGAGCAGGTAGTCGATGCCACGGCCACCACGCGGCAACACGCGTGCTGAAGCAAAAAAGACCAGCAGCACGATGGGGACGACGATAGTGACCAGCACGCTCTCACCACGCCGCAAGGTTAGAACCACCTCGGTGCGGCACTGTGCGCCAATGGCAGTGACCAGGGCCGCGGGTTTCACTCGCGTAGACCTTCACCGGTCAGGCGCAAGAAAAGCTCTTCGAGCGACCCTGACCCCACCCGTAGTTCGAGAATCGGGACGTCGACGTCGCGCAACCGCTCGGTGATCTCGACCAGGAGTTGGGGTGCATTGCCGGTCTCGAGCTCGATCAGCCCATCACCGTTTTGGTGGACCTTGGCCGCGGCCGGCAGGTCTCGCAGGACTTCCAGATCGACCGGCATGGCAGTGCGCAAACGCACACCACCGGTGTCCACGCCGGCTAGATCCGATGGAGTCCCGATCTTGATCAAGCGTCCGGCATCGATGATGGCCACTCGGTCGGCCAGGCGCTCCGCTTCCTCGAGGTAGTGCGTGGTGAGCAACACTGTGACGCCCGAATCTCGCAAAGATCGGATCAGATTCCAGGTGACGCGGCGCGCCTGCGGGTCCATCCCGGCGGTGGCTTCGTCCAGGAATAACAGTTCGGGCCGACCGATCAAGGCCAGAGCCAGCGACAGTCGCTGTTTCTGTCCTCCCGAGAGCCGGCGATACCGTGTGCCGGCGGCTTCGTCGAGCCCAACCAATGTCAACATCTCGTCCGGATCATTGGGATGGAGGTAAAACGTTGCGAAAAGGCGCACGGCCTCGCGCGGAGTCATCGTCAGGTACAGCCCCCCACTCTGCAACATGACGCCGATGCGTGGCTTCAGACGACCGGCTTCGCCAATCGGATCCAGACCAAGCACGCGGACCGTTCCCTCATCTCGTTCCCGGTACCCTTCGAGGATTTCCACGGTCGTACTCTTGCCGGCGCCATTCGGGCCGAGCAGTGCAAAAATCTCACCTCGCTGGACCTCGAAGCTCAGGGCATCGACCACCGCGCGCGATCCATAGCGCTTGACCAGCCCATCGACCTGGATGGCCGGATCTGCATCTGACATCGGAGTGACCACCTACGACGGGTCGAGCGAAGAGACGACGAAATGACGTCGACCAACCCGTACGGGGAGGCTGTTCAAAGCCCGGCTGGGGGGGTGAGTATGCAAAGCGGTGACTCTAGAATTCAGCAGGTTCCCGCTGGGCCGTGGGCCGAAAGAGCTTTGCGGTGGCGATCTCGTCTGCCACGACCGTTGGACGCGGCAGGACGTGCATGCACAGGTACGAGAGGCAACCGAACATTAACCCCACCATCGCGGCATGTGCGAGGGTACTGAAGAGATCGAGACGCGTGAACACGACTGCTGCACCGGCCAGTGATTGCAGAATCACCAGCGCCAGGGCCAGGACCCCGGCGAAATATAGGTCGGGCCGCTCCCACTGCATGCGGTGTGTCCAGACCACCAGGCCCAGAATCCCCAGCGCCAGTACCAATGCAGCGACG
>JANWJD010000210.1 GCA_025449555.1 Chloroflexota bacterium
AGATCTCGGTCAGCTGGTCATGAGCCCTTGACCGCGTAGCCCATATACGAAATGTGGCTGCTCGTACCCGCCCGGGCTTTCAAGGTCCGCCCCAAACTTCCGTACGTCATCGCGCCACGCTTCACGCCGACAAATGCTCTCAGCATAGTGATCGGGTTCCCACCCGGCCACAGGCCCACGACCTCCTGCAGGTATAACCCCTGGCGCGTGAGTAGCAGTTGCAACTCCTCGGGCTTGATGAACCTGTCCCAATCATGCAGGGTGGTGTCGAAGACGCGCGTCGGCTTCCACTCTTGCATCAACGTGATCACGACCAGCTTGCTCAGCCACGTCCGGTTGATCGTGTCGAAAAGGTAGACACCTCCCGGCTTGAGCACACGCGCCGTCTCCGCCACCACACGATCGAGATCGTCGACATGCTCCAGCACATCACAGCAGTACCCGAGATCGAAGGCGGCATCGCCCACCGGCAGGTGCTCCCCCACGCCCGCCCGATAGTCGATCTCGAGCCCCGACCGGCGAGCGTGCACGCGGGCCGTCTCGAGCGTCGGCACGGAGGGATCGACCCCCATGACCCGGCAACCGAGTCGGGCGAACTCCTCTGCCAGGAATCCTCCACCGCAGCCGATATCGAGTGCAGTCATGCCACGCGGGTCGATCTGTAGATGCCTGGTCAGCACATCCCGAAAGTAGCCGAATCGGCCCGGGTTGAGGCCGGTGAGCAGCATCGACAACGGCCGTGACTCATCCCACCAGGTGTCCGCGCTGCGAGTGTAGTAGTCGTGGTCGATCGGCACTCGACGATCCCTTTCCGATGGGTAGCCGCGCCAGAAAGCCGCTGGAGCATCGCATGCCCTGTCAACTCTTTCTTTCAGGGTTGCGGTTACTTTGTAAGAATGGCGGAAGCATACCATGAAGAACCCACATACGAGATGTGTGCGCCTGGACCGTCGAGGGATGGAAGCGCTCGCAGCTACTGAGTGTGCCCGCATACCCACTTCCTCCGCACACCAACAGCGTTCCATCCTGGAGCGCGGTCGATGTGGAGCCGGAACGGGCAAACTTCATTGGTGCTGCAGGCGTCCAGGCACGTACCCTCGGGTCGTACAACTCGGCTGTCCTCAGTAGGTGCTCGTTGACTTGTTCGCCACCCGCCACCAACACCCGGCCGTCACTGAGCAGTCCACCAATGCTCGAGTTTCGCGGGGCACGCAGTTGCCCGGCCACCGTCCAGCGATTGGTATCCGGATGAAAGACGCTGACCGTGCTCAGGTCGCGTCCCTGTCGGTCCGTCCCGCCCGCCAACAACACCGAACCGTCGGGGAGCGGCGCCATGGTTGGACGAATCCGGGCCGGTGTGGTGCCGACGGCACGCCAGGAGTTGGATCGAGGATCGTACGTCTCCGGCCCACCGCCATACCCTCCCGCAATCAGGATCCTGCCATCCCTCAGGGTGAGGGCGCCTTGTTGGGCGTGCGGGAAGCGCGTGGCCGGGCCGGAGACAAAGACATCGCGCATCGGATCGAAGATAAGGGTCGAACGCGCGATGATGTGGTTCACGATGCCACCGACCTCGAGGACCCGCCCATCGGGAAGCAATGATGCCGACTGCGAGAACCGAGATTGGGGGAGGGCCGGTAGAAGCGTCCAGCGGTCTGTCTGCGGGTCGAATATTTCAACCGACTCGAGATCGTTCATCGCCGTGCCGATTCCTCCGACTACCAGCACTCGACCATTACGGAGGACGATCGCGGTAAATCCGATGCGGGCGGTATGCATATCGGCTTCGGCAGACCAGATACGAGTGGATGGATCGAACATCTGGGTGACTGCGGTGGGCACGCCGAGCACGGTCTCACCTCCCATCACCAGGACGCGGCCGTCCTGCAGCAGGACTGCCTCATGGCTCGTTACTGGAGCCGGCATGCTCGGCGCCATGGTCCAGGTGCCCGGCGCCGGTCCGGATGAGGTCGCCGCCTGGGCCAGAGGCGTTCGTAGGGTGAGGAGTGCCAGAGCAATTATCGAGACGAAAACTTGGCGTTTCATGACAGGTCCTTTCTTGATCTTGTCGTGGAGTGGCGTGTTGATGGTGAGTAGTCTGTACCTCTAGACCGCGACACACCATGCAGAAGTCACAGCAACATGCACGACTTCACCCACAGTTGTGGCGAGTTTTACCCCACACCCGTCCTGAAAGGGGCCGGCCGCCGATGTTGCCCCGTGACTGCGATCGCCGTAGGCCGCTCGCTCCGTCGGCGGCTCAATGCACCTGCAACCGTCGCGCCGGCCACGGAGGAGCCGGCCTACCCTAATCCACTGCTAAGGCACAGGCAGTCAAATTACTCAGGTCGGTATCGACGTGTGCGGACGCGAGTGGTATCATGCCCGAAAGTGGGGGGCAGGACAAGGTGCACGGATCTTGCGCCGTTCGGCGATGTGAGGACGGACATCGGTCATGGACGTCCACGACCGGGACGACTTCGGAACGCTACTCAGGCGCCATCGCCTCGCCGTTGGCCTGACACAGGAAGAGCTGGCGGAGCGGACGCGCCTGAGCGCTCGCGGCATCAGCGATCTGGAACGGGGCGTCACAACGCATCCCCGCAGAGATACTCTTCACCTGCTGATCGAGGCTTTACAACTTACTGTCGAGGAACAAGAGACACTCATGGCCGCAGCCCGAGCAGCCAGGGTGGCGGCTCCGTCGCAGGTAACCGCGGGAAACACTTCGGGGAGTTTCAGCAACGGTGACGTATCGGGCGTAGCGGTTGCTGACCGAGACAGTGCAACCTCATCGGTGCTGGTGACTGCGTCGCTTGCAGGGACATCATCGACACGGCAGCGGAGAGAGCCGCATCTCCCGATGATCTCCGGGCTTCGTGCGCCTCCCCGCGCGGTCGCCATCGCCGCTTCACTCCTCATGCTTATCGTGATCGTGTCAGGTGGACTGATCGGTCAGAGATTGGTCCACACTTCACGCGACCGGAGCGTTCATTCAGTTGCCGGCAGCAGTTTCCGACTCTGGGGGCTGGCAAGCACCACTCACGGGAACTCGGTCGTGCGCCTCTCCAACGCTCTGAGGGCAACCGTCGATCGCCATGGCAATATCTATGTGACGGAAGGCAGCGGCCTCTTTTACGGCGATATCCCGACAAAGCACGTCGATATCGTGAAGCTTTCGCCGTCGGGTAGGATTCTGGCGCGCTGGGGACACTTCGGGTCGCAGCGGGGGGAGCTCAACCAGCCCGCCGGCGTGGTCGTCGATCCGCACGGCAATGTGTATGTCGCCGACTACGGCAACGATCGCATCCAAAAGTTCTCGCCTTCGGGAAAAGTCCTGGCAGTCTGGGGATCGTTTGGCACGGCGCCGAGCCAGTTCGACTTACCGATGGGCATCACGCTCGACTCCCACGGCAACATCTATGTGACGGACTATGGCAACAATCGCGTCCAGAAGCTGTCACCTTCAGGAAAGGTGCTGGCTGTCTGGGGACACGAGTGCGGGAGCCAACCCGGCCAGTTCTGCAATCCTACCGACGTATCGGTCGGCCCTTCGGGTCGGGTCTACCTTGTGGACTCTGGGAACTATCGAATTCAGATGCTCTCTACCGCAGCTCACCCGATGGGCTCGTAACTCATCCTTTGACCATCGCGTCTCCGCCCATACCGGCTCGATTTGATCACCCTTCCGTGCTCGCGGTCGACCGACAGGGAATTGTCTACGTCGTTACCGGAAGTTCCGAGAATCGTCTTCAGAAGCTTTCCGCCTCGGGTCACCTCGTCCGTGTATGGGGAGGCACGACGTTTCACCCAGGTGGGCTCTACGATCTCACGGGCATGGTGGTGGATGACCGTAACAACATCTACGTTTCTGAGGTACTGTCCAGTCAGATCCTGAAAGTATCTTCAGCGGGAAAGCTCCTCGCCCGCTGGGGTCGCGAAGGCCAGGGTCCTGGGCAGTTCGAGACACCGTACGGCCTCACAATGGACCGCCACGGAAACATCTATGTGGCCGACACCGGGAATAACCGCATTCAGAAGCTCTCGCCAGCCGGCATACCTCTCGGGCACTGGGGACAATTCGGCACCGAACCGGGTCAGTTCAATGCGCCCCGAGCGGTTGCGGTCGATGGTCAGGGCACGATGTATGTGGCGGATACCGGGAACGATCGCATTCAAAAGCTGTCGCCGTCGGGAAAGGCCCTCGCGGTGTGGGGGCCCACGCTTTCTGATGGCAGCCACCTCAGGGATGTGACAAGCGTGAGTGTTGACTCACGTGGCAACGTGTATGCCGTCGATTCGCTGGACGATCAGATCTTCAAACTGTCACCTGCCGGGACGGTGCTAGCCCGGTGGGGCAAGAAGGGGGTGCGTCCAGGTCAGTTCCGGGGGCCGGAAAGCGTCGTCGTCGACCGGAGTAATAACATCTATGTCGCTGACACCGAGAACAATCGACTGGAAAAGTTGTCCGGCTGAGTCTGGCTGCGATGCCAAGTACGTATCATGGCTGGTGTTCTCTGTCGCGCCACCGCGCCCATGAGCCAGAACCGAACGCTGTTTCAGGTCATCGGGACCAGGACCCTGGTCACGCTTGTCGTGGGAGGCGCGACTACCGTCCTGAGTGGCGTCTTGACTGCAGCCGGCGCATCGAGCATCCTGATCTTCTTTCTCTCCGCGATTGCCCTGGCTGCCCTGGCCGCGCTGGTGGGAGACGGAACCGAGCAGTTGGGGACGCGTCTCGGTTCAGGCGCGACCGGCATCCTCCAATCGGCGCTTGGCAATCTTCCCGAGTTGTTCATCGCCATCTTCGCGCTGCGGGCGGGGCTGGTAACCGTGGTACAGGCGGCACTGGTTGGATCGATCCTCGGCAACAGCCTGCTCGTCCTGGGCATTGCCTTCCTGGTCGGCGGTCTCCGGCATGGCACCCAACGCTTCCAGACCGACACCCCCCGCTTGATTGCACTCATGACGCTGTTGAGCGTCAGCGCGGTGACTGTACCGACGTTTGCCTCCAGATTTCACACTCCAGCCTCACACCACGA
>JANWJD010000211.1 GCA_025449555.1 Chloroflexota bacterium
GACGGGTCTACGCGGCTCCGATCATCTCCTTATAGGCATGCTGCAGCCGCGTACGGAACCGTTGCCAGGTGAACTGACGTGCTCGTACCGCGGCCTGCACACCCATCTCCGAGAGCTGTTCGCGCTGATTCAACCCCCATGCCAGTTTCTCCTCGATGGCGCCATAGTCGCGTACCGGCACGATGAAGCCCTGCACCCCATCCTCGAACACATCAGGCGCGCAGGTGTGGGGCGTCGCGATCACCGGAAGCCCGCACGACATCGCCTCCAGGATCACATGCCCGAAGCCTTCAGCCAGGGAAGGTAGTACCACGACATCGCAACCGTGCAGGATCCTCACCAGTTCGGCATCCGACACGCCGACGTGAATGTCCATATCGAGATCGTCGTACTGGGCGAGGAGGTCGCGATCGATGAACCCGCGTCCGCACAGGACAGCCTTGACATGAGGTCGCCCGATCGAGCGAATGGCATCTAAAAAGTAGGTCAACCCTTTCCGTTGAACCATGCTCCCGACATAGGCCGCCGTGTACGGACCAGGTGGGGACGCTGCCCGTGCCCGCTCCGGAAAATGGACGCCATCGACCCCGTACGGCACCACCTGGATGTCCTGGAACGGCACGCCATGTTCCGCCAGGGTTCGAGCCGTGAACGTGCTCGCCGCTACCCACCCGTTGGCCAGAAGCGGTTCGGTTGCAAGGCGTTCAAAGTCCGTAGACGACAGCGAGAGCTCCAGTTCGCCCTCCAGCGAGGCGTGCGCCGCCGGTACTAGCTCCAGTTCCTCCTGTAACTCCCGGCGCACGGACCGCGGGTGCGGATGGACCTGGAACAGGAAACGATAGGGGAGTCCCTCCCCGTCACGAAATGCCTCCGACGCGTAGTAGCTGTAGCAAAGTAAGGCCGCGTCGCTCTCCAGCGCAATCTGTCGGGCCTTTCGGCCCAACGCGTCGTCTTTAAACCGATTGAGATTCATTCCGCGCACCGAACGGGTAAGGAGTGAAGCCCCAGCCGCGAGTGAAGAACACTTCACCCGCGAGCTTCCCAACTCGGGACAGAACCGCTTTGACACGATTTCAGGTGGAAGTAACGCTCCAGCCGTTCGCTGAAACCAGGGATGATCGGCCGGCCAATAGATGTCTGTGACCAGCTTTCCGAGGAGATCGGCTTCCGCCAGTGCCAGCGGCACCTGATACCGGTCACGTGCCCCTGCCATGACCACAACGGCTCGGGGATAGGTCGTCGACCCTGTGCTCGGAGGCGCCCCCGCCGACTTCATCGCGGCAACTTCCACTCCTTCACCCGTTTGCGCCGCGCATCGACCGGATGTCGATGTTCATCCCGGATAAATGAGCGAAATCGGAACATGTGGGGACAGCGCTCGTACCTTTTGCCGTTCTCGGCGTACGCTCCGCACGAGCAGAAACGGCAGTGCCAGCCACCACTTGGGTGACACGCGAAATGCGAGACCGACGGCCCGCAGGGGTCGACGTTTCAAGAGCTCGACCGTCATGGCCGATGCCGCGGATGAAGGTGCCTTCAGACGGGTGAGCAGTCTCGTGCGTGCAGACAGTCGGAGCGTATCTCCGTACATGTGCAGAAAGGTCCGATAAAACTGCTCGGTTTCGCGTACGGAGTGGAGCGACTGACGGGCAGCCACGGCCACCTGCGCGCCGTGAATACGATTCACCGTCAGTACCTGTGGCACGAATAAATAATCCCACCGCACGGCGATCTGAAGCCAGAGAAACACGTCGAAGTGGACGTACCGTGTGTCGAAACCGTCACTCTGCTTCCAGGCATCCTTTCGCACCAGTGCGGTGGTGAGGGCCGGTAGCCCCACTGGGGCCGTGCCGCGCAGCACGTCGGCGACAAACGTGGGAGCCGGAAATAAACGAACGTCGGCATCGCCGTCTGTTCTCGTGGCTTGCACGTAGCCATTCGCAAACAGCCACTCTTCACCATTGCCTACCAGGCCCACCCGGTCGGTTGAATGCGTGGCCAGCGCTTCATGCAGCGCGCGAAGGCAGTTGGGATGCAAAAGATCATCGTGGCACAGAAGCTTCACCCAGGGTCCCGCGCACAGTCCAACCGCGCGATTCACGTTCTCCTGCTGCGCCAAAAAGCGTCGGGAGCGGCTGACTCGTATTCGGCGATCTCGACGCACGTATTCCTCCAGGATCTGCGCTGTTTCATCGGTCGAGCAGTTATCACTCACCACCAGTTCGAAGTCTGAGAAATCCTGGGCCAGCACACTCTCGAGCGCCTGGGCCAAATACTGACTACCGTTGTATACCGGCAGTGCGACCGATATCTCGCTCATAGCACGCCAAAGGGAACCGTGTCGGCGGGATCGTAGGGATGGTCCGCGTAAGCAACCAGGAGTGTCCTGCAGTCGTCGCGCGTGCACAACGCGTGTGCTACTCCTGCAGGCACGTAGACCGTGACCGGTTCGGAAGCATCCAGTTCCATGCTCGCACGTTCACCCGTCTCAGGATCACAAACGGTCAACTGTGCGCGTCCCTGAATGACCGTAAACCATTCGGATGTCACCGGGTGGTAATGATTGCCTCGCGTCTGCCCCGGCTCGGACCAGGTGAGATAACATTCGCCCACTTCAGTCCGGAGATGATCCTCATGTCCGTCCAGTACTTTGAGCAACCAGCCGCGTTCATCCTCTCGAGTCGTGCGGGGTATGCGCTGCACCGCTTCGAGGCGACTCATAGCATGCTCTCCACGGTACGCCGGAGGCCGTCATGCAGCGACACTCGCGGTTTCCAACCCAGCACAGTGCACGCTCTGGTCGGATCTGACACGATCATCATCGGTTCGCCTGGTCGATACGGCTTGGCGCCAAAGCGTAGATCTGGATCGAGCCCAAAGTCGCGCAGAATGCCTGCCAGCTCGCCCACGAACGATCGAAGGCGTACTGGTTCGCCGCTCCCAACGTTGACCACCTGTAAGCGGCCCTCGGGCGGGGCAACACCCAGCGCCTGCCAGAAGGACCGCGCAGCGTCCCCAACATAGAGATAATCGCGTGTTTGCTCGCATGCCGTGAGGGCAACCGCTGCGTGCCGTTTGGCACTCCCAATGACATGTGCCGTGAAACGCGGCTCGACTTCCCCCGGACCATAGAGGGTAAACAGGCGAAGCACCGTGATTGGAAGGCGCGTCGCATAGCTGCTCGCGACCAATGACGCCGCTCCCTTGGAGACACCGTACTCTGAGAATGGCTCGATGGGATCGTCTTCACGGATGGGCCGGTCCTGCATCCGGTATTCAATACAGGTGCCGGCCAGCACGACGGGTACGGGAGTATCCAGGGCCTGGACTGCGGAGAGCAGGTTTTCGGTGCCCAGCACGTTGGCGGCCAGCAAGCGATCGAGCGCATGGGTGCCAAAGGTAACGCCCGCGGCAGCCAGGTGGAGCACGGCGCCGGGTTTCACCTCTTCAATTATCCGGAAGATTGCGGACCGGTCCTCCAGCGTAGCTCGATGATGAATGATCCCGGCGGGTGCAGTGTCTCCGGAGGATAGATTGTGAACCTCCACTCCTGCCTCCAGGCCCTGGGCCGCCACATGTCGCCCCACGAAACCTGTCGCACCCGTCACCAGGACCCGCTTCCCGCGCCAGCGAGCTAGAGCGTCCAAGCTGCCCCCTTCTCTCGGGCCTCGCCCTCGTAGGCACCAATGTCTTCGAGGCATGCCTCAGACGCAACTCCGGCTTCCGTGTCATCCATAGGCACGGCTTTGTACCAATTCACGGTCCGAGTCAATGCAGTGTTGAAGTTCCAGACCGGTCGCCAACCGAGCGAGGCCTGCGCTTTGTCGATGCACAGTCTGAGGATTCCGGCTTCGTGTGGGCCATCCGCGCCATCCTGCGGCTGCCACCGGCCGTCTCCCCAGGCCGTGACGAGCGCATCGGCCAGTTCCGCCACGCGTCGGGTCTCGCTCTCCGCCGGGCCGAAATTCCAGGCGTCCGCCAGAGCCTCGCCGCCGTGAGTCGACAGACGCGCACCCAGCCACAAATAGGCGCCGAGCGGCTCGACCACGTGCTGCCACGGGCGTACCCCGCTGGGATTGCGCACGATGAGTGTGGTCCCAGCCTGGAGCGCTCGAATCGCATCGGGCACGATACGATCGGTCGACCAGTCGCCGCCACCTATCACGTTCCCGGCACGTGCCGTGGCAACTCTCACCCCAGTGTCGGAACTGAAGAACGACGAACGGTACGAGGCGACGACGGTTTCCACGACGGCCTTACTTGCGCTGTACGGATCACGTCCTCCCAGGCGATCAGTCTCCCGATAGCCATACTCCCACTCGCGGTTCTCGTAACACTTATCCGAGGTCACCACGACAACCGAGCAGGCGTGGCCCTCACGCCGCACGGCTTCCAGCAGGTGGACCGTTCCCATGATATTGATGTCGTAGGTTTCGACCGGAATCACGTACGAATCGCGCACCAACGGCTGGGCGGCAAGGTGAAAGATAAAATCCGGCTTCCAGCGTGAAACTGTCTCCCGCAGCCACCCGCCGTCGCGCACATCCGCTTCGGTATGGTCGATTCGATCGATCAAGCCGCACGCTCGGAACAAGCTGGGGTTGGTGGGTGGTGCCAGTGCATAGCCGGCCACGCGGGCACCAAGCTGGAGCAGCCACGTCGTTAACCAACTCCCTTTGAACCCGGTGTGTCCGGTGATCAACACCTTTTTGCCGTCGTACGCTCCCCCGAACATCACCATTGCTTCCACGGGGCGTTGCCGGTGGCCCAGAGTTCGTTCAAGAGCTTCCATTCGCGGAACGTATCCATCGGTTGCCAGAAACCGGTATGTTCGTAGAGCACGAGCTGCCCGTCTCGCGCCAGACGTGCCAGTGGTTCCTGTTCCAGAATAAGCAGTGGATCATCGTCCAGATACTGCCAGAGGCGATGATCGAAGACGAAGAAACCGCCGTTGATGAGACCCTCCGAGGTCTGAGGCTTTTCCTCGAAGCGGCGAATCACCGGCACGCTCCCTTCATCCACGGCGTTCATTACACCAAATCGTCCAGGCGGGCGGACGCCGGTGACGGTTGCAATCCGTCCGTGACTCTGATGGAAGGCCAACAGTGCCGCGATATTGATATCCGCGACCCCATCGCCATAGGTCAGACAGAAGCGATCGCAGTCTTCGAGATAGCGTCGCACGGCACGAACGCGCGCCCCAGTTTGTGTCTGCTCTCCGGTTTGGGCGAGCGTAACCCGCCACGCTTCGGGTGACGAATCGTGCAACTCGACGCTCCCGTGGTGACCAAGGTCCACGGTGATATCAGCCGTCAACGCCTGGTAGTTCAGGAAGTATTCTTTGATCGTCCAGCCTTTGTAGCCCAGGCAAAGAATGAATTCGGTGATGCCGAAGTGCGCATATGTCTTCATGATGTGCCAGAGCACGGGCCACTCGCCGATGCGAACCATCGGCTTAGGGATATCGTCGGCTACATCCCGAATGCGCGTTCCCGTGCCCCCGCAGAGAATGACAGCCTTCACTATTTCCTACCTCTAACACCGTTCGCATGGGTTGCGTGAGCATTCTCATGGATACGAACCGGTTGGAGCCACATCTCCGCAGAATCAGATCGGACATGGTATGTGGCTGCACCCAGCATGTTGCCGCTCAAGACGTGAGTTTGTCATAGTGACCACGAGTTATCTTGCGTAAACTTCTGACCGAGTTCGACGATTGTCGATGGTTCTCCGATAGCTGTAACGCGGAAATGAGATGGCAAACCTGATGACGTCTTCTCGAAACAAAGGACTTGCTCTCTCGTATGGGAACTTCGTCCGTCTCCTGGATGACGACTAGTATGGGGGCACCTCCACGCCACCGAACGCACCTTTGCCGATGTGATCTAGCACCATGACGAACGACTGGGCCATCACCGCCGAGGGACTGGGCAAGACCTACCTGATCCGGCACCAGACCGGACGGAGCTATCTGGCACTGCGCGATGTGATGTCCGAGAAAGCCAGACGAACCGGGCAGAGAGTGATTCATCCCCGTGGCGGAGGGA
>JANWJD010000212.1 GCA_025449555.1 Chloroflexota bacterium
CCGGTGATCCCGGTGTGGCTGCAGAAGATCGGGTTGACGGTGGGATCGGCCATGGGACGGATCCTGGGCTACGATCCGACCTTTGCCGCCTATCGCACCCCAGCCTTCGCTCCTCAGTCTGCTCAGACACGCCGCGAAGCAGCCTAATCTTGCTGCTCCTCCTTCGAGCCCTCTTTCCCGCGGAAGTGGGGGCTCACCTCATTCAGACGATCCAGTACGCTACGCTGTTCGCCTGCCCCTGGGTGACGAGAGCCGCTGCGTATGACGGAGTGCACTGCAGATCCTGCAAGCACCAGGTGAGGCGCTCACGACCTGGTCCATCGCCGCCCGGCGTTTCGACCGAGTTCGTGACCACGCTAATCTCGTGCAATGGGGCTGACAATCCGTGACCGACGGCTTTGACAAATGCTTCTTTGCGAGACCAGAGCCGGAAGAACGACGCCAGCTTTTCAGCATGCGGAGCACCCGCAATCAGTCGTTGCTCAGCACCGGTGAACACCTGGGTGGCAATCGTCTCGAAATCGTGCAGCGCCCGAATCCGCTCCACATCTATGCCCACTTCGTGGTCGTGCGCGAACGCATACAGCGTGTAGTCCCCAGAGTGCGATAGGTTGAACCGAATAGGTGGTGCGCCTCGTGCTTCCACCAGGAACGGCTTGCCATGCTCGCTGTAGCCAATTTCCACATCCTGGGGTCTGCGATTCAGGTAGCGGCCGAGTAGGATGCGGAGCACGTTCCTGCTCACCACATAACGATTGGAGTCGGCCTGAAAGTGGAAGCGACTCGCTCGTTGGCGCTCGGAGTCGGACAGCGATGCCGTCGACTGATAGCGGCGGCACGCGTCCTGGTCGAGTGTGAAGCGCCACACGTGAACATGCCCGAGGTGTAGCGACAGTTCGGGTGGAGCGGGAAGCCACACCCCATCGGTCACCATCAGACCCGGCTCGTCGCGCTGCGACGTCGCAGGAGAGTGAACTGTATGAGCGTGGTGCGATTAGAGGGTTGCTTACTGCTCTGTTTCCTGGGTCGGCGTACTTTCAATGATCCGCTCCACCAGCGTCTCGAAGATGTGGTCCAGCATGGCGGCTGGATCGGTGCAGAGGCCCGAATGGACCGGCGACGTCTGGATAATAGTGCTGCGCGGTGCGACCAGCCAGTGGAAGCGGCCCGCCAGATCGAGCTGTCCAATGGGGCCGGCCTCGGGGCTGCCGGTGGTTACCAGAGGAATCACCGCCAGGTGTTCACGCACTTCCTTGGGGTCGATCCACGGGGCGAGCGCACGCAACCGCTCGTCGTCGAGGGAGACGCGTGACCCCAGAAAGCGACGTTCTCGACAGAAGAGGATGACACCCGCATTAACAAACTCCCCCCGCTCCACTCGGGGGACGACGTGAACCACCGCATAGTCAAACGAGCTGGTCATGGGCACGGATCGCCTCCTGCGCGAAGGCGCGTGGGGCTTGTAGACGGCTCAAGAAGTACGCGAGGTACGCGGCGCGATGGGCGGGGGCCGACGCGAAGAGAGGCGTATCTCCGAGCCACTCGTCCGGGATCAGGGACACGATGTCCGCGAGCACGTCGGGAGTGAGAAGGTCGACCGCGTTGGCGTCGGCTTGGGGTATCCGGTCCGCCCAGGGCAGTAACACATGATCCTTCACCTGGGGAAAGGGGAGGCGACTGCGTTCCATATATCCGTCCCAGTTGTATTGAAAGTAGAGGGCGGCGCCGTTATCGATGAGCCAGAGTTTCTTGTGCCAGATCAGCAGATTGGTGTTGCGGGCGGTTCGATCGACATTGGTGATGAACGCATCGAACCAGATGATAGCGGAAGCGAGGTCGGCATCCGGGATTGGTCCAACGGCAGGATCGAAGGCAAATGAGCCGGGCAGGTAATCGAGCGCCAGGTTCAAGCCGGCGCTCGCTTTGATAAGTGCTTGAATCTCCGGATCGGGCTCCGAGCGTGCCAGGGCGGGATCGAGCTGGACGAGGACCGTGTCCGGTTGAGGGAGGCCCAGGGTGCGGGCGATTTCTCCGCAGACCAACTCGGCGATGAGCACCCCGACTCCCTGACCGGCGCCTCGAAACTTCAGCACATAGGTGCCGAGATCATCTCCCTCCACGATGGCGGGCAGCGATCCCCCTTCCCGCAGCGGCGTCACGTAGCGGGTAGCCGAAACCGGACGTGCCGATGACTCGAACCGGTCGCCCGGAGATGCGCCGAGTGTTCGTTCATTCAACCTGGTGATCCTCTCGGGCCGTTTTGCCGTCAACGTTTATGATATCGAGGGAAGAGCGGCATCGAACGTGCCCCACGACGCACATCATCGTCACCCAGGAGAGTATGGATGCGGTATCAGATCTGGATAGTCGCTCTGAGCTTCGCGGTTTTCGGCTTGGTCGGATGGCTTTTCCTGGGCTACAGTCCGGCCTACATCGGCCTCATGCTGATCGGCTTGGCAGGATTCGCCCTGGGTTTTTTGTCCGACAAGTAACACCGCGGGGCGGGACGGTCAAGTTTGCATCCCATACTCGTCGATGCGATCCGGACGAAGTCGGATCGTCACCCTAGCTTCGTGCGAGAACTGGTTTCGCATCTGTGCCCGAGCCTGCTCCTCACCATCGTATCGCACGGCCAGCCGCTCGATGTCGGGCTGAGCCACATTCTGATCGTCGACTAGCGTGACCGGTCCGCGCAGCGAAACGTAGTGATTCCCGTCCTCGATGGCCAGCGCGGCACGAGGATCACGCCGGAGATTACGATCTTTGAGCCGCCCGCGCTTTGTGTTCATCATGATCTCATCGCCCTGGAGCTCGTACCAGACGACCGATTGCTGCGGCGTGCCGTCCGCATTGATCGTCGCCAGCACGCCGAAGCGAGGCTCGTTTAGAAATCTTCGCGCAGCCTCAGAGAGCCGAGGTGTTTGAGCTTCTCGATTCACAGCCATACGTGTCCTTCCGTCGCAACGCCGTGGGGCGGGAAACTATCGGTCGCTCCGCGGGCGTGTGGAATAGTCGATACACCCCAGTGTAGTGTCGCTGTCTCACACCGTCACGGGCGGCGCCGGCGACGATGCTATCGACCACGTAGCAAATCGTTGAGGTCGTGGATGAGACGCAGCCACGGCTTGCCGCTGAAGTTTCCGTACATCTGGCCAGCCACGACCGCGACCGGTGGACAGACGGTCCATACCTTAATATCCTGTCTGGTTCCGTTGACATACGACAACAAGAGCAGGTCATACCATCCGGCACGAAAGATCGGACAGTGCCACGTGGGTCCGGCATTGAATAGATGGAGCCGGTTCAGATCCGACGCAAGCACTGTGATCTGAGCGGCATTGCGGACGCGAACGTGGCGATGCAGCCGGAGACCGGTGCTCGGACTTTGTTGGGTGTACTCCATGATCGAAATGACACGAGGAGTCGTCGGGACGATGCCCTGCGCCGGCGCGTGTGCGATTGACGGGATAGGTTGATAGACAATGATCCCGGCCAGCAGGAACAGCGCGATACTGCCTGCCAAGATCGATCGAAGTGGGACTTGTACCACCCTTGTGTCCCCTACGACATCGCGTCGACTCGACTCAGTTCGAAGACGCCGCACGACGGTGCTGTATCAGTATGGCCCCAGCGTGGTGCGAAGTCGTGCGATGATAGCGTCCGTGAATTCGGTCGTCGTGGCCTGTCCACCCAGATCAACCGTACGGATGCCCTCGTTGAGGGTGTCAAAGGTAGCGGCGCTGATGGCACGAGATGCGCGCTGCGCCGGCTCATCCTCGAAATGCCCCAACAGCGAGCCGGCGGCGAGAATCATTGCCATGGGATTGGCCAGATTCTTACCCAGCAAGCGTGGCGCCGTGCCGTGCGGCGCTTCGGCCATGACGGCCCTTGTGCGAAAGTTCTCATCGAAGCTGAGCAGCAAGGACTCAGCCCCGGCGATGGAACCAAAGAGTTGCAGCACCAGGTCGCTCAGAATGTCGCCGTCACGATTGAGTGAGGGTATGACCAGCGGATCGCCCGTGGTGGTGAGCAAGAGCGCAAAGGTGGCGTCGATCAACTGTGGCTCGTAGCGCACGCCGGGATGCCGCTGGGCGGAGGCGTCCATCTCTTCTTTGAACATACCTTCATAGATCGGACTGACCGTGAACTTTGGTCCGCCGAAGATACGAGCCCCTGTGCGCTCCGCCTGGAGAAACGCGTACTCGGTGACTGCCCGACAGGTGCGGCGCGAGATTCGCTCGGTGCGAAACGCCTCCTCGTCAAGGTCCTCGCCAGTGCGCCACTCCTCCGCACCGTAGGCATCATCCACCGCCATGCGGATGACGGAAATCGGGAAGTGGATACCGGCGATCGGAGCCACGCCCGGAATCCGTCGACCGGTACGGACGATCACTTTGCCGTCGATCTCCCGACGCAAAATGGCATTGGGCGATCCCACGTCGCCTTTTTGCTCGGGGGTAATAGTGGCTGCCTTCAGGCCAAATCCAGCTTCACGCATCGCGGCCGCGGCCTCATAGGTCACTCCGTTCCGGGTTCGGCGTCGATTCTCCAGGCTCAGATCGTACGTCTCTAGACGGAGCGGGAAGCCGATTACATCGGGCCGCAACACCTTGAGTGATTCCTCCAGCAACTCCTGTCCGGTTTCGTCGCCCTGGAGGACCACGATCGTCCGCGGCTCCACTAGCGCGGAATCTCCGCTGTGCTCTCACTTTCGGCCGCGGCGTGATCGAAGAGTCCACCCTCGCCGTGCAGGAAGAAAAATTCGGCGGCATCGACCAGGGCAGGATCCGTCTGGGCAGCCAGACGGAGGCGCAGGACCAGATGCTGGAACATCTTGTCGACCAGACGCTGACCCATCGATTCGACTGCCGCTCGTTCGCGCTCGGTGAGATCATTGATCTGGGGCGCGATGCGCTTCAATTCCTGCCGCTGTACCGCCTCGACGTGACTGCGCAAGCTGGCAATCACCGGCGCGACCCGGCGGGTGTGATACCAGGCCGTGAATTCCTGCACCTCGCCCGCGATGACGGACTCGATCGCGCGCACATCCTCGTTCCAGGTCTCGCCGACCGTGGCGGGCATCAGGTCGTCCAGATCGTGCAGGATGATCCCCGGCAGGTCACCGACGCTCGGATCCACATCACGCGGGATGGCAAGGTCGAAAATGTAGAGGGGCTGTTTCGAGCGAGTGGAGCGAACTGGCAAGTCTTCAGGTGTCAGCACGTACTCACCGGAGGAGGTCGCGGTAAAGATGACATCGACCATCGGGGCAAGACGAGCGATATCGGTGAGCACGGCGGGCGAGCCCCCGAGCTCTGCCGCCAGTTCGACGGCCACCGAGGCAGTCCGGTTGGCCACGTAGAGCCGACCGATGTGGCGGGCGCGAAGTTCCTCACCGATCAGGCGACTCACTTCACCGGCTCCAACCACCAGGACTGCACGGTCCTGCAGACTACCCAACGCCGACTCGGCAAGGTGAACCGCTTCCGAGCCGACTGAGGCATTGATGCGTCCCAGCGCCGTGCCTGCTCTGGCCTGGCGAGCGCAGGACACCGAGGAACGGAAGAGAGAGTGCAGATTGGGTCCTACCGTGCCGGCGGTCTGCGCGAGCTCGAGTGCACCGCTGACCTGGGACACGATCTGCGATTCTCCGGGAATCTGTGATTCGAGCCCCGATGCTACGCGAAAGAGGTGTTCGACCGCATCCATCTCACGCCAAGTTTGCACGTACTCGCGGAGGAGGGGATCGACTCGCGTGAGGAAAGAGCGAGCGACTTCGGCCGCCTCCTCGAGCGTTTCCACGAAGAGATAGAGTTCGGTTCGGTTGCAGGTCGAGAGGATGGCGACCTCGTCGATCAGCGGATCGGCGGCCAGCGTCGAGTTGGCAAGCGTTACGCCATCCGCGTCCAGCGCGAGACGCTCCCGTGCTTCGAGCGGAGCCGTTTTGTGCTCGACGCCCACGGCAAGAAAAGGCATGGTTACTCCGGAAAGGGCGGATAAACCCGCCCGTCCCAGTGTACTATCCGCGCACGAGACTCCGATTTCATCCGCAGAGGACTCGTGCGCCGATAGGGAATATGGTCTAGCGGCGACGGTCGTCGATATACACGGGGACGCGAGTCGGATCGGGTTTCAGTCCGAACACGACGGCGAGGGCGGTTCCGACGGCGTCGAGGACGCGGCGTATGGTGTTGATCATGGTAAGACTCCAGCTAATGGAGGATCGCTCTGACTTGGTGCGATCCATCTCCTACCAATCTATACGTGCCACCCTTACCTGCGGATTAAGGGAACCTTACGATTGGCTGAACTCTTGAAACTAGCCGGTCAGCGGCGAAGCAGATCGCGCAGCAACCGGGTGCCGATATCCGAGGACTACCCGAGCCGGACGAGTTGCCGCTCTGCTTCTTTTATGAATGGCACGGCACCCAACTGGCGATAGATGGCCAGAGCACCCACGAAATGGCGGTGAGCCACCTCAGCGTCTCCTAGCTGCGCCTCCATGCGCGCCCGCACATGCAGCGCCTGTGCCTCGGACCACACATAGCCCAGTCTGCGTACAGGGGCAGTGGTCTCCTCCATGAGACGGCTCGCCTCTATCCGGTCCCCGTGCTCCCCGGCCAGCCACGCCTGCAGCGGCCGAATGTCGAGATCGAAGGTACCATCGGACGGCTGATTTCCATCCTCAATCATGCTGCACACCAGGGCCCGCGCTTGATTGCTGCCCTCTGCCGTCTCAGTCTCCAGCCAGAGACGGCCAAGCAGCAACTGCAGTAGAAACGTTGTACCGTGGTCGACTTCGGGACGTTCCACTTCGCGCTCAAGGCGGCCTATTCCCACCATGGGTCGTCCGGTCAACCAGTCTGCCTCAGCTTGGTGCCAAATCGCGAAAGAGCGAAGGTTCGTCGCCCCAGATCGTTCGGCTTCAGTCATGCATTCGGCCCACGATGCGTATGCGCTCTCGCCATCGCCCTCGAGGAACATGCGATAGCCTTGCAGCACAGGGATGCCGCTCCACGCGCCAACCGGCGTCTGGCGGAGGAGCCGCAGCGCCTCCGCAATCAGTGCCCATGCCTCAGTCCATTCTCCACGCTCAAAGAGGTGCGTATGAAGGTTGAAGAGCGATGAGATGGTTCCATGTGGATTTCCGGCACGGCGGGCTGACTCTAAGGAGCGACGTTGAAACTCTTCATACCGATCACCATCGCCGCGCTGCAGGTAAATGAACGAAGCGTTATGGAGCGCACGCTGCAGCGTGTCGAGATCACCGACTCGCTCCGCCAGCGGAATCGCCACTTCGAAGGCGGCGAGCGCCTCGTTGTCACGATTCAGAGTGCTCATGGCGAGCCCGCGCCGCCCCTGCGCCCGCGCCACGAACTGGTCCTCGTCCAGCACATGCGCCAGATCCAATGCTCGATCGCATTCGATGAGCGCCTGTGCCGCGTACTGGCTGTTGTTGGCAAAGAGTGTCGCCAGCGACTCCTGCAACGCAAAGAGCCCAGGCGTCGGCTCCCGACCGTCGAACCGCGCGAGTAACGCCCGCACATATGGAAGATGCTCGGATATGGTCCCGCCCATGTAATAACCCCATCCTCGCCTCGCCACTACGCGCCCTTCACCCTCGAGGTCGCCTAGCCCTGCGTATAGCTGAACCGCCCGATCCGCGATTTCGATCTGTTCAGCGTAGCGGGAGGACATGTAGAGGATCTCCGCTAGCTTCTCCAGCGCCTGTGCTTCTCGCGGCTTGTCGTCCAGCTCCTGTGCCAGCTCGGCGGCGGTGCGGAACTGCCTTTCGGCGTCGTGGTTGGCATGCACCGCCCGCGCTATCTCACCTGCCTCGAGGATGTATGGCAGCGCTCTCGTCCTCTGATCCGCCTGCAGGAAGTGCCAGGCCAACTCGTCGACGCGTTTCTCCCGGTGCCGCTCTGGCAGCGTTTCGATTGCGTCGCCTGCTGCCAGGTGTAGCCTGCGGCGCCGCCGGGAGGTCAACTCGCTGTAGAGCGATTGCTGGGTCAGCGCGTGGTCAAAGTTGTATCTGTCTCCGGTCGTCTCGCGGACCAATCCAGCCGCCACCGCGGCGTCCAGTGCTGACTCGATCTCTTGCTCCTTGCGCCCCGCCATCGCCGACAGGTCGTTAAAGAGGAAGGTCTGCCCGAGCACACTGGCCTCGTGCAGAATGGTGTGCGGCTCCTCAGAAAGGCGAGAGAGGCGTTGCCCAATCACCGAACGGATACTCTCGGGCACCTCGATCTCGGCGACTTTCCTGCGTGTCCAGTCGCCGTCGTGCTGAAACACATCGCCGCGCTCCACCAGTACCCGCAACACCTGTTGCAGAAAGAACGGGTTCCCTTCAGTTCGCTCGTGCAGCAGTGTGGCAACCTCCTCCGAGGCGTCCTCGTGACCCAAGGTGGACACCAACAACTGCGCCGTTCCCTTCTTATCCAGCCGGCCCATGGCGATCCGCTCCGCCAGGTCCTCCCGTGCCAGCTCGCGGAGTGTGGCTTCCAGTGGGTGTTGGCGGCCCACCTCCACATCCCGATGGGTCGCCACGATGAGGACGCGATCGCCGCGGGTGTGTCGAGAAAGGTGCTGCAGCAGATCGAGGCTAGAGCCGTCGGCCCAGTGCAGATCATCGAGCAGCAATGTCAGCGGTTGCTCCTCAGCCAGAGCCTGGACGAAGCCGCTGACAGACCAGAAAAGACGATCCTGTTCCTCCTGACCGTCGCTGGTGATGGCTGCCGACAGGCTTTCGTTGGGCAGGAGCTTGGCAAGATGGGGGAAGCGATGTGTGAGCCGGGACCGCAGTTGGGGCGAAGCCAACCGGTAGAGCGTTGATAGTACGTCCACCCACGGATAGTACGCGGAGGACATCCGGGCTTCGTAGCAGCTACCTGCCGCGATGAGGAAGCCGCGGTTGCGGGCAGCGAGCGTGATTTCCTGTGCCAGCCGCGTCTTGCCCACGCCGGGCTCGCCCGTCAGCAAAAGTAGACACCCAACGCCGCTCTCCACCGAGTGGATTGAACCGAGGGCCCGCTTCAGTTCGGCGTCCCGAGCCACGAGAAGCCCCGCCGGGAGTGCGCCGAGAAAGCCACCAATGGGGAGTGGTTGGAGAGTGAGCGTGTCGACTTTCACCCCGCCGAGAAGCCTCGCTCTCTCTTCCTCCAGGGAAGGCGTGGATACCGCAGCTTGGGATGGCTCGCGTTCCACACGGACTTCCATCACCATGACTGGCTCGGCGAACCCCTTCAGTTCCACCGCGCCTCGTTTGAGGTACTCCAATCCGTCAACCTTGCGCGCGAGGTGGGCTATTGCGTCGGTAATCAGAATTTCGCCCGGACCAGCGAGGCTGCACAACCTGGCCGCAAGATTGAGCGCTGCGCCGCGGAAACCTCCTTCCATGGGGATGGCCTCTCCCGCGTCGATGCCAATGCCCGCTTTGAGCGGTGCAGCGCAATCGGCCACGAATTCTTGAGTGAATCGTGCTTGCATTTCGACCGCGGCCCACAACGCTTGGCGAGTCGAGGAGAAGACGGCAAGCGCCTCATCCCCACGCAGCTCAATCACCTTACCGCCGTGCGCTCCCACCGCGTCGCGGGTCAGTGCCGTGAAAGTTGTCAGTAGCCGTGCGGCCGCAGCGTCTCCATGCTCCAGAGTGAAGCTGGTATAGCCACGCACATCCGCGATGAGGAAGGTCCGCACATCCGTGCCTATATCCGCTCCGGCGTTGCGGAATAGCGCGTTCTCGGTCATGCTCTCCTCGCTCGTCAAAAGGGAAGCGTCGAGTGCCTCCAGCGTACTCCGGGGCGCGCCGAACATCAAAGTCGGGTCGGACGGTCCGCTCCTTTCACTCTCCAGCAGTGCTTGCCACTTATCGCCAGAGGTCGACGATCGATCCCGACGCAGAGAGGTGACCAATGCGGCTATTGAACCAGTCAGCAACGTAGATTCCAACCCGGCCGTCTAAAGCCAGGGCAACCGGACCATGCAGCCGCAGTCCGTGCCGCACCTGCGGCCCAATGGATCGTTGGAAGGTGCCATCACGCGAGAACTGCTCGATGCGATTATTTCCGAAATCCGCCACGTAGACTTCGCCTGCTTCGTCGACCACAACCCCCCGTGGCTCGCGAAACTGGCCGGGAAGCGTTCCCCTCGTCCCCCACCGCACAAGAGGCGAGCCTTCCGGAGAGAAGCGCTGGACGCAGTGGAGGGGATTTGATGCCTCCACGACGCTGCCAAAGCTGTCCGTGGCCGCCGCTACTTCGGATACGTACACATCTCCATCGGGAGCGACCGCTACCCCCATTGGTGCCAGCAAGTGCTCCTCGCGTGGTATGAGAGTGGTCCAGGCAGCCAGAAAATGACCGGTGGATGAGAACTTTTGAATCCGGAAGTTGAGAGCATCGGCTACATAGACATTCCCAGCTCTGTCGGTAGCCACGTCCTGTGCTACTGCAAACTTACCCGACGCAGTCCCATACGATCCCCAGTGCTGGAGAGGTCTACCGTCTGCGGCAAAGCGATCGATTCTGTTGTTGCCATAGTCGACGACGTAGAAAGAACCTCCCCGCCCTACCGCCACCGCTCCCGGCTGGCTGAACACGTCATGTCCCCAGCCACGCCATCGACGCAGGATGGTACCTGACGGCGCGAGCGCAAGCACCCGATTATTGAGTGAGTCGCCTATGTACATCACATGCCGATTCGGATCGACGGCGACGCCAAAGGGGTGGGATAGATGCAGGCCGCCAGTGATTCTGAGTTGCTGGTTACCGCTTCTTTCGGCCACGGCGGCAGCCGGCCCGCCGACGCCCACCGTGACCGCGATCGCACAAACCGTCGCCGCGGCCCGGCGCAGCACGCACTGTAGGTTGGCCCAGCTTTTCTCACCCCCATCCAGATTCTCTCGATGTCTGGTCTGCTTCGTGCGCGGCATAACGGTAGAAATCGGTGCGCGTAGGTTCAGCGGTCGGACTGGCTTCATGAGGCACCTCGCTTTAGGAATCGTCACGTGCCATCCAGCCTGCCTGTCCCTCGCCTCGGTGACCACGGACAACCGGACGAGTCACTCGGACGATCAATCGGACAATGCTCTGCGACAGGGCGATTCCCGGCGTGCTATCATCCTGCCAATCAGGTCTCGGTGTCAGAGTCATCCACCTCCGGGTCTGGTTAGGACGGATATCGCTCATGGATGAGCCGACGCGCTCACCATTCGGAGTCATACTCCGGCGATACAGACTCGACATAGGCTTGACTCAGTCGGAGCTTGCCGAGCGAGCCGGCATCAGTATCGACGCCATCAGCACGCTCGAGCGCGGCGCCCGTCGTAGTCCGCACCGGGATACGGTCCGCCTCTTGAGTGATGCGTTGCAGCTGACTTCGCACGATAGAGCGCTCTTTGAGGTTGCGGCAGCACAGGGATCGATGGTGACGCCTGTGCCGCAACGTGCTGCTAACGAAACCCCTACAGGTCACTTCTTGGGCGCTCTGCCAGCTTCTGGGCCAATGATCGCGCGCGATGAGGAGATGGAGCGCATTCGGTCGATCCTCGCACAGGTGGCGGAAGGAGCTGGCCAAGTCGTGTTGCTCGCCGGCGAATTGGGCATCGGCAAGACGCGATTGGCCCAAGAAGCGATGGTCGAGGCTGCCTCGCACAGCTTTGCTGTTGGCGCAGGCCGATGTTATGAAACGGAGCGGAACACGGCGTACTATGCCATTCAGGAGGCTACGGAACGCCTTGCGGTGCATGTTCCGCTTCGGGTCCGGGCGGACATAGAACACCGCCAGGCGGAGATCCAGGACTTGATGCTTGGCGCCGCAGCAGACAAGGGGCTCACCACGAGTGCTGAGGATGAGCGACGGATCTTCACCGCCGTCGCTGACCTCTTCGCCGTGCTGAGCAATGTGCAGCCGGTCGCCCTGTTCCTGGACGATCTGCACTGGGTGGACAGCAGCACGTTGAGACTGCTCCTGCATCTGGCAAGATCCAAACGAAGTTGGCGCGTGCTACTACTCGGTACGGTGCGGGAGGCGGGCCTCGGTGAGGAACACCCTGAGCTCGCTCACGCGCTACAGGATCTAGCTCGGGAGCGTCTGCTGGAGCGAATAGCTGTTCGCCGACTCGCGGTCGACGAGACGACGGCCCTCATCACAGGCCTTATGGGGAGTACGTCTGAGGAGTTTGCCGAGTTCGTGCACCGCCGCACGCGCGGCAATCCGCGCTTCATCGAGCAGTTGGTGCAATCGCTCGGCGGTCGGCTGCACCTCCTTCATGAAATCGGGGTCGGGGCCACTGGACGAGTTTTTGCGGCCCAGGACAACCGAACCGGCGACCTGGTTGCTGCCAAGATCATGGTGATGCGAGGCGGAATCGATGCAGACGTTCTCTCGCGCTTCGAACAGGAGGGGGAAGTGCTTGCTTCCCTGACTCACTCGAACATCGTAGACGTGTACGGCACCTTCACGGAAGAACATGCGAGCTGCATCATCATGGAGTTGCTCGATGGTCACTCACTGGCGGAGTTGCTGCGATTGGGTCCCCTGACCTTACCGCGTGCGAAGCACATCCTTGTGCAGATGGCGGCGGCACTCGAATACGCTCATGCCCACTCCATCGCTCACCGTGACATCAAGCCGGACAACATCATGGTGCTGGAGAGTGATTGCGTCAAGGTGATGGACTTTGGCCTTGCGCGCATTATGCAGCCCGATGTGACGGTGCAAACCATTGCCACCACAGGTATGCGACTAGGTACTCCGCTCTACATGTCGCCGGAGCAAATAGAGGGAAGGAGGGTTGACGGGCGAACGGACATCTACTCCTTTGGAGCGGTGTTCTACCACATGGTGGTGGGACATCCGCCATTCCAGGGAAACGACCCTCTCGCGATCGCCGTCCAGCACTTGCAGGTAGCGCCGCTGCCGCCTCGCCAGCTCAATCCGGACCTACCGATTGCCTGGCAAGACCTGATTCTGAAAAGTCTGGCGAAAGATCCGGCGGACCGTTTCCAGACAGCGGCAGACCTGAAAACAGCGGTCGAATCCCTTGGTACCGAGCCAGCAAACATACGAGCGAAAGCACACGGACGAGGGGGCATGACCTCACATGCACTACTGCACCGCCGTACTATTCTCACCATTGCCGCGGCTTTGATCGTCGTACTCGGAAGCATGGCGATCCTCCTCCGATCTCGCCTGGCCAACAGCAGAGCACCCGGCGTTGCGTCAGCCTGCACCCCGGCACTGGTGGTCGGCTATCACTATGCTCCTCTCGTCGATGGTGTGCGCTCTGGGTTCTTGCGGGCGGCGACAAAACTCCATGCGCAGCATCCGCCCATTTACGTTGTGCACCCATCCGGCGACTACGCAGGGCAACTGAGACGGGCGGCTGAGCAGCACCCGTGTATCGTGGTTGTCGGGGGACTCGCGGCGGACATGCTCACGGAAGTATCGGCGGAGTATCCCACGGTCCACTTCGCGCTGATCGACGCGGCCAGACCCACCCTGGCCGGCATTGGGTTTGTGAACCGGCCCAATGTCGAAAACTGCATCTTTCAGGCACAACAGTCGGGGTATCTGGCCGGCTACCTGGCTGGTCTCATGGAAAAAATGAAGGTGGGTGTGGCGACACACGGCGTGATCGGTGTGATGGGCGGAGTGCACGAACCGCAAGTCGATGTTTTTATGAAGGGATACAGACAGGGGGCACGCGCGGCAGATCCGCGGATCAAAATCCTCTCGACCTACTTGAATGGCTTTAACGATCAGGGCGCGGCGAGGGCGATCGCGTTGGGCCAGATCGACGGTGGTGCAGATATCTTGTTCGGCGTAGCCGGCAATGCAACCTTGGGATACTTAGGCGCCGCCCAGGAAAGGGGAGTATACGCCATAGGAGTTGACGTCGATTTAAGATCTCTTGGACACTTCGTGCTCACCAGTGCGTTGAAACGCTTTGACATAGGCGCCTCGGCCGCTATCCTGGAAGCAGCTCGCGGCCATTTCAAGGGAGGTGTGCGAAACATCGGCCTGGCAGAAGGGGCAACAGGGATCAGTGCAGCCTCGCCTTTCGTTCCGGCCGCGATCGTTGCCATGGTGGATGCCCAGGCGCAAAAGATCCTTTACGGGCGGATAAAGCTGCACTTATAGAACCGCCCTACATTCAGTTGCAGTCGGTACGGGGTCGGTCTTTGTCCCACCCCTCTGATGGGCGTTCTCAGCAACTCACCCGCCGCTGTGGTGCGGCATGTCCTTCGCTGGTTTCCACATATCCCCACTCACCCAAAGCCACGTGGTGGCACTTTGGACAGATGAACCAGCATAGTCGCACCTGCCGGCTCCCCGCCGACTGCACGCTCGTGCGTTCGATCACGAGATCGTGCCCGCAGTTGGGGCATCCGTTGCTGTTTGCAGCCATGGTTCTCCACCCTTTGACACTTCCACCATGGGAGTCAGGGCAAGATCTGTACCGATGCAGGACACTATTTTCCCTCGGTCACTCTCGGCCACCAACCAGCGACGCGAGAATGTTGAGAGATACCGGACATCTCGCTACAATCCAGTACGGAATCTGCAGGTAGACCGGCGAATGAGGGCGTGGATCCGTCCAACTTCAGAGCGGAGGAAAACACGAGAGAAGGGAGCAGGATGAAGAGACGCAGACTCAACCGTGCATTTTCGGCATGACGACTGACTAAACAACCAGACGGTTATCCAATGTGCGAGCAATCAGAAGGGATGCAGTCAGCAATGAAGAAATACCTCTTGACCATGACCTTGATCGCCGCTCTGGCCGCGAGCGTTCTTGTGCCGTCATTCGGAGGCAATGCGAGCGCGGCCGGCCCCGCCGTCCAACACACCCAGGCGCACGCGGCGCTGTTCGACAAAACCCGGTTCCTGTTACACATGGGGGCAGCGTTCTACGCGTTCCACCACTTCATTTACGCGCCGTTCCGAGCACACGCGTTCGCGAGCGGCGCGTCGCATCGCACCAGTTCCATCGTCAAGGCGGGCATCGCGGCGCTCTTCGCGGCCCATGAAGTGAAGGTGGCATACGGTATCGCCAAGGGCAGCAATAGTGCCACCCTCAAGCTGCTGGTCGCTCCAATCAACAAATTGGCCGGCACGTTCTCGACCGCGGGTAGCACGTTCAAAAGCAATCCGAGCGGATACAGTGACACCGCGGTGAACAGCATGAACGGCTCGGTCAACTACATCGGCTCAACCGCCGGAAAGGGCGGTTACGGCATCAAGGATGTCGTCACGCACATCCCAGGCCTGTAGAACCGATTCGTCGACACACCAGAGAGGGTACGGCTGACACGTCGTACCCTCTCTGACTCTTGCGTGTTGACAAATTGAGTCCGAGTGTTTCCTCGTTTACCGGAGCGAAAGTGCCGGTTCCGCTTGCGGAGAACGCACCGGATCACGCGGCTGGAAGGCGAGTCCAGGCGACAGGTATCCCTGCTCCGGCACGGCGACCTGCGCCACCCCAGGGAGGTACTTCCCGTATCCCGGCTTGCCAAGGACCTTGCCGTTTTCCGCAATGACTTTGCCGCGTAACATGGTCAAGATCGGGCCGCCTTTCAAGGAACGACCGCGGTACGGCGTCCATCCCGACTTGTTGTAGGTCTCTTCGTCGGTGGGGCGCACTTCACGTTCCAGGTCGACGATCACGATATCTGCATCGGACCCAAGCTGAATAGCTCCCTTTCGGGGGTAGATGCCAAGGATCCTGGCCGGATTCTCGCAGAGCAAGCGGAGCGCGACCGATAGCGGCAATTTGCCTGCGTTCACGTCGTTCAGAACTACGGAAAACATGTATTCGTACTGGGGGCTACCGAACGGTCCGGTCCACGGATCCTCATGCATGCGTTTGAGATCTTCGGCGGTGTGCGGAGCATGATCCGAATCGATCGTGTCCAGGGTTCCATCCAGTAACGATTCCCAGATAGCTGCCATGCGCTCTGGGTCGTCGGTGATGAGTCCGCCCGGAATAGCCCGTGCTCCTTGCTCGCTCATCTCGTCCGCGGTGAGCTGAAAGTACTTGAGGTCGATGGCGGCCGTGACACGCTGCCCATCGGCCTTCGCCCGCTTGATGAGCTTGAGGCTCCGGTTGGAGTGGCTGTGCAGCACCTGAAGTCGCACTCCGGTTTCCCACTGCAACTCGAGCAGGACGGCCACGGCCGAGCTCCACACCACGTTGTTGGTATACATCTCGGAGAAGGTGAAGATGTCTCTGGGCCGCCCCGCCGCCAGGGCGCGTTCGGACATCAGATCCATCAAGGGCTGGTTGTACGGATGGACCAGGCAGGGAAGTCCGGTCGGTGCGATGGCGTCGAAGGCCGCGTAGATCCGTTCGGATTCACCCATTGCCAGGCGAGGATCGTGCGGGTACCCGCCGCTCACCTGAAATATCTTGTAGCCCGTCGCGCCCGCTTCCGCGCAGGGCATGATTTGATCGAGCTTGGTTCCCGAAACAAAGTGTCCCCAGTCGATGAGACACGCTTCCTCCGCGATTCGACGCTTCTGCTCGTAGGTTGTCACCGAATCGGTCGGAGGCTCGACGTTGGGCATGTCGACGTACGCCGTGATGCCTCCCACCGCAGCCGCTTGCGACGAAGTAACGTAGTCTTCCTTATATTCGTATCCCGGAACTCGGGTGTGCGCGTGCGGGTCGACCACCCCGGGAACAACATGCTTGCCGGTCGCGTCGATTTCCAGCGCCGCTCGAGTCTCTTCGTCACGGCTCACGATGCCGAAGATCCTTTCGCCTCGCACCAGGAGATCGGCTTCCACCGCTCCCGAAGGGGTATGCACGACTCCATTCTTGATCCGTACGTCAACATCCATACAACTCGCTCCTGTTTTCTGATTCCGTATTTGGTTACTCCCGGCGCATTCGTTCAACCCGCCGGACTACGATTCCCCTTCCTAATCCACCAGATGAAAGTCCGGCCCCGCGGGGGCGTAAATCTCGATGATGCGGGCCGGCGCACCGTCCGCCGGCCCGGTCGCGTGTGGAACGCGGGGAGGGATGTATGCCACCTCCCCTGCTTCCACCCGCTGCATCGCACCATCGATCTCGATTTCGATCGCGCCATCGAGCACGACGTAGACGTTGTCCGCTCTTTCGTGGAAGTGCTTGGGCCCCAGACCGGCATCCGCGTTAAGGACATTCACGTGAAAGTCCACGTTTTCCGCCCCATCGGATGGACCCACGAGGTCCAGCACTGTGCCACGATCAAGGCGCATCGGTCGTGGCGCTGGAGCCGTGAGCCCCACGCGCTTGAAGCCTGCCATGTACTTTCACCTCTTGTTTATTTCGTTCGACGCTAGTACTTGGTCAGCGACCGGGCTGATATCTCATTGAGAGTCTTGAGTCCACCGTTTCCGTCAAAGTGGACCGACTCGAAATTCGTGGTTACGGTGCCGTATTTGTTGAAGTACATCGAACCCTTGGTGCCGATGTACGTGATGTGCTTGCCCTTAGCCATGAGCCGCCTGCCGTCCTGGAAGTTGTAGACCGGGGTTCCCTTGAGGTCGTTGGTGACCCAGCGCACGGCCGGCACCCATTTGTCGGGGTTAACCGAGTGGGCGTGCAGCATGGCGAGGGCAATGACATTGATCGAGTCCCAGTAATTGACGTGGTTGAGAAGCGGATCAGATCCGGCTTTCCAACGGTTCAGGTCGGCCAGGAAAAACGGAGTCGCCTTGGTGTACTTGGTGCTGAAGGTAATGGAAATGAGGAACTTGCCGAGCGCGGTCTTGCTTCCCAGCGCAGACGTCACTGCCTGGTAGTAGTCGTCGCCCGTGGTGGGTCCGGAGCCGATCACAGGAATGGTCAGGCCGTGAATCTGCTGCATCTCAGACCAGAGGGTGGCTGCGGTCTGTGCGTCGGGTTCGGTGAAGATCACCTGCGGATGTGCCGACAGCAACTTGAGGATTTCGGTACGATACGACGCCTGATCGGGAGTCAAGGTGACGCTCGTCACGATCTGGCCACCCATTTTCTTGAAGGCTTTGGTCACGGGACCGGTCAATGACTGCGCTCCCGCTTCGGAGTTGAACATCAGCGCGGCTTTGGTCCAGTGGTGAATCTTGGCGGCGACGTAGGCCATCGCAATGCCGGCCGTCGCGTCCGGAGCCAGGATCTGGAAGATCCACTTGCTCTGTAGATGATCGAGCTGCACGATCGGCGCCTGGGCAAAGGTCGGAATGCCGTCACGCTGCAGGATGGGAATGGTCGCTACGCCTTCATCCGAGGTGGGGCCGAGCACGGCTCCCAGATTGGTCGTGGTAGCAATCACCTGATTGAGTACCGGCACGGCATCCGCCGGATCGCCGCGCGAGTCGGTTTGGGTGATCGTGAATTTATGCCCGAGCACACCGCCGGACCGATTTATCCCGAACGCTCCCGCCTCCGCGCTGGGAATTGAGTGCGCACCGTATCGCGCATCGGGGCCGCTGAACGGCGCGAAGACGTCAAAAACAATCGCGCCGCTTCCAATGTGCAATGACGTCTTCTTTGCATCTGGATTGTTTCCGCCGAACGCGGTTCCTGATGCCATAAATACGCCGGCGAGCACCAGGGTGAGTACGTTTCTCGCTCGTGCAAACATCCGGGTCATGACTTTCCACTCCTTCCAGAGAAGAGAACTGAAATCTAACGGCCAAGGAACATAGAACCGATATCTTCGTTTTCGAGCAGTTCTTGGCTAGGTCCTTCATGGCGCACCCTGCCGGCGACCATGACGTAGGCCCACTGCGCGATCTTCAATGCCTCCTTCGCTTGCTGTTCGACCTGGACAATGCAACAACCCTCCTGGGCAAGAGCAACGATGTGCTCGCGGACGATACGTGCGTACTCGGGGGAGAGCCCGGCGCCAGGCTCGTCCAGCAACATGACCTCCGGTTCGGCCATCAAGACACGGCCGATGCCCAGCATCTTGCGTTCGCCTCCGCTCAGGGTGGAGGCGGCGCGATTGACCGCCCGCTGGAGCTGAGGGAATCGGGTAAGCACGCGCTCTCGACGAACGCGCATTTCCCGTTTCTTTAACATGTATCCACCCATCTCGAGGTTTTCGTTGATCGTGAGGCTGGGAAAGACGTCGTTAATCTGCGGTACGTAACCGAGACCCTTGCGCACCAACGTCTGCCGCGCCAGTCCCGACACGTTTTCGCCCTTGAAAATCACCTCGCCGTCCTGTTTCAGTTCCGCGACCACGGCTTTCAGCAAGGTGCTCTTCCCGGCGCCGTTGGGACCGATGATGGAGACGACCTGTCCGGCATCGGCTTTGATCGAGACGCTGTGGACGATGACCATGGAGCCGTAGCCCGATGACATCCGATTTACTTCAAGAATTGGCACGTTTTACCCTTCGCTACCCGGCCAGATATGCGCTGACAACTGCTTCGTTTTCCCGCAGCGACGCCATCGTTCCCTGGTCCAACACCGTGCCCTGGGCCATGACGATGATTGGATCGCAGAGACGTTCCACGATGGCGAGCTCATGCTCCACCATGACGATCGTCATTCCTTCGTCCCGCAGGCGTTCGATGTGTCCGGCGAGGTCTCGAACGAGGCTTGGATTGACACCCGCCACCGGTTCATCCAGGAGGAGAATCTTCGGCTCCGGCATGACAGCTCGCGCCAGCTCCAGGAGCCGTTTCTGACCTCCGCTCAACGTGCTGGCGTATTCGTCGGCCATCTTCGCCAGACCAAACCGCTCGAGCAGCATGTACGCTCGCTCCAGCATCTGCAACTCCTGTCGGTGCCATTCGCGTCCCCGGAAGAAAGCGGAGAACAATGTCTCTCCCGGCTGGGGGGTGACCGTGACCATGAGGTTGTCGAGCACGGTCATGTGGCCAAGTTCGCGTGACACTTGAAAGGTACGAATCAGTCCGCGGCGGGCTCGCTTCCAGGTCGGGGCGGTCGTCACGTCCTTTCCCAACAGGGTGATGGTTCCGCTATCCGGTTTGAGTGAACCGGCCAGGAGCGACACCATCGTACTTTTCCCCGCGCCGTTAGGACCGATCAGGCCTGTTACATGTCCGGCGCGAACCTGCACACTACAGCCATCGACGGCGCGCACGCCTCCAAACCACTTGCGCACGTTGGTCGCTTCCAGCAAAACTTCGTCGTTCAACTGAGCATCTTTTCGGGCTGCATCGGCTCCGGCTCTTCGGGGAGCGGCGCAGAGGTTTTGGCTACTTTGCGCAGGGCACGATACTTCGTTTTTCGTTCGGCCAGCAATCCTTCGGGACGGAACCAGAGAAACGCGCACACCAGGAGTCCGATCAAGATCCATCGAGCCGCATCGATCAGATCCGTGGCGCTGCCGAATGAAGGAATGAGCTGGGTCAGCTCGTAGATGCCGACCGGAAGGACCAGCGCACCCAGGACTGCTCCATAGTTATTGCCGGTACCTCCGACCAGCAGCGCCGCGATCACGATGAACGCCTCGGATGTACTCCAGATGGATGGTGAAATCGTGCCCAGGTATTCCGCGATGAATGCACCGCCCACACCCGCCAGGAAACCGCCCACCACGAAACTGAGCATTTGCAAACGTATGACGTTCTTACCGAACACTGCCGCCACTTCCTGGTCCTCACGGATGGAACGGAGCACGCGACCG
>JANWJD010000213.1 GCA_025449555.1 Chloroflexota bacterium
ACGGCGCCCGCAAGGGCCTGGCCGATACCGCCCTTCGCACCGCCGAGTCGGGATACCTGACGAGGCGCCTCATCGACGTGGCGCAGGACGTCATCATCCGAGAAGAAGACTGCGGAACAACCGGCGGATTGACGCTGCATGACAAGTCGCGCGCGGACGGCATGAACGAGCCGATCCATCGTCGTGCGATCGGTCGATACAGCGCCGCGCCGTTCTACGATCCCGAGACCGGTACGCTGATCCTCGACGCCAACCAGCCGGTGAGCCAGGAAGCGGCGAATGAGATCAGCGCAGCCATGGAGAAGAATCCAACGGCGACCTTCGTCGTGCGCTCTCCGCTCAATTGCATCGCCAAGCAGGGCCTCTGCCGCCACTGCTACGGCTGGAGTCTGGCCACCGGTCACCCGGTGGAAATGGGCGAGGCCGTCGGCATCATCGCCGCTCAGTCGATCGGCGAACCGGGGACGCAGCTCACGATGCGTACCTTCCACACCGGCGGTGTGGCGGGCTCCGACATCACGCAGGGCCTGCCGCGCGTCGAAGAACTGTTCGAGGCGCGCGTCCCGAAAGAGGTAGCGGTCATCTCCGAGATCGACGGCGTGGTCCACATCGAGCGCGAGGAAAACGAGCAGCGTATCATCGTCTCTTCCGCCGAGGAGGAGGCGACCGAACGTCACGACCTGGGCACAACCCACACGCTCGCCGTCGCCAGTGGCGACATCGTCCGACCCGGTACGGTCCTGGCTCGACCCTCCAAGCGCGGCAAGAAGCAAGAGCCGGGCGAGGACATCGTCGCGACCTCCACCGGGCTCGTCACCGAGCGAGACGGCCAGATCATCATCGCGCCGGAACCGCTCGAAGTCCGAACCTACACCGTCCCGGCACTCGCCCGGGTACGCGTGGCCGATGGGGCCTTCATCAACGCCGGAACCCAGCTCACCGACGGCTCGTCCAATCCGCAGGATATCCTGCGCGTGATGGGTCGCGAGGATGTGCAGAAGTTCCTGGTCGACGAGGTCCAGAAGGTGTACCGCACACAGGGCGTGAACATCAACGACAAGCACATCGAAGTCATCGTGCGCCAGATGCTGCGCAAGGTGCGCGTGGACACCCCGGGCGATACCGAGATGCTGCCCGGCGAGATGGTCGATCGCTTCAAGTACGAAGGCATCAACGCCGCCGTCCTCGCCCAGGGTGGTGAGCCGGCAACTGCGACCACCGTACTCCTCGGCGTCACCAAGGCAAGCTTGACCACGGACAGCTTCCTGGCGGCAGCCTCCTTCCAGGACACGACCAAGGTGCTGACGGATGCTGCGATCGGCGGCCACGTCGACCGGTTGGTCGGTCTCAAAGAGAACGTCATCATCGGGAAGCTCATCCCGGCGGGTACCGGACTCTATGCTCGTCAGCAGCCGCGCGAACCGTTGTTCGCCGGAGAAGTCGACGAGCTGGAAGCCGCGGAACTGCTGGGCGATCTCCCCACCAATGGGGACGGCGCGAGTGAAGGCGAGGTGCTCGTTACGCCGGGCGGCGAAGAGATTTTCGACGCCGAGCCGGTTGCGAGCGGCCTTGACCAGCATGAGGTAGGTTGATATACTGATGGAGCGCAGTCCCCGTACGCGTGGGGGCTGCGCTCAGTTCGTCACCGAGGAGAAGGGTTTTGCCCACCACTAGTCAGCTCGTGCGAAAAGGCCGCAAACTGGCGCAAAAGAAAACTAGAACGCCGGATTTGCAGTATTCGTACAACACGTTGAAGCAGCGGCGGCTGAAGCTCAGAGGTGCTCCGCAGAAACGAGGCGTTTGCACGCAGGTGCGCACGATGACGCCCAAAAAGCCGAATTCGGCGCTCCGCAAAATCTGCAGGGTGAGACTGAGTAACAATCGCGAAGTAACAGCATATATTCCAGGAGAGGGACACAACCTTCAGGAGCACTCCGTGGTTCTGATCCGCGGTGGTCGAGTGAAGGATTTGCCGAGCGTGAAATACCACGTCATCCGTGGCACGCTTGATGCTTCGGGTGTAAACAGCCGGAAGCAGGGTCGCTCAAAATACGGGGCCAAGCGTCCTAAAGGTAGTTGATACCCGGGCCCGTTGAGGGTCTGTGGTCAACAAGTTAATCATCCTTGAGGCACTGCCAAACGTGGCCACTATCCATGGCAGTGCCTCTGCACGTGTCCAGCGGTCCAGCAAGCAATCCGCGAGCCTCGCGGCTCGCAAGCATCATCGCCAACGTTTAGCCCACCGGAGGAAAGCAAGTGCCAAGGCGTGCCAAAGTGTCGCGACGGGTCATTACACCCGATCCGAAATATCGGAGCCGCACAGTTGCAAAATTCGTAAATAACCTCATGCACGACGGGAAAAAGACCGTTGCCTATACGGTGTTTTACGACGCGCTCGACGTGGTCGAGCAGCGCGGACGCGACAATCCGCTCGACACCTTCGAGCTCGCCCTGCGCAATGCAACTCCCGTGCTCGAAGTGAAAGCTCGCCGCGTCGGCGGCTCGACCTATCAGGTCCCGATCGAGATTCGGGGCGATCGACGTCGCGCTCTGGCAATGCGCTGGCTCATCACATCAGCCCGCAAACGTGCGGGCAAATCCATGGCCGAGAAGTTGGCCGCTGAACTGCTTGACGCTTCGCAAAACGTCGGCGCCACGATCAAGAAAAAGGAGGACACACACCGCATGGCAGAAGCGAACCGGGCCTTCGCGCATTACCGGTTCTAGTTCCTTCCCAACAAGGAAATAGGAGTGAACCCGGGACTCGTCCCGCTGTAGCGCTCCGCGCATGCACCTCGGTGTTGTCATAACGTATGGCACAGGATTTTTCCCTTCAAACAACCAGAAATATAGGCATCATCGCGCACATAGACGCCGGTAAAACGACGACGACCGAGCGCATTCTCTTCTACACCAACGTCATCCACAAGGTCGGCGAGGTCCACGAGGGCGGCGCCACCATGGACTGGATGGAGCAAGAGCGTGAGCGTGGCATCACGATTACGTCCGCCGCTACCACCACCTTCTGGAATGACCATCGCATCAACATCATCGACACCCCGGGCCACGTCGACTTCACGGTAGAAGTCGAGCGCTCGCTCCGCGTCCTCGACGGTGGAGTCGTGGTGCTCGATGCCGTCGCCGGCGTCGAGCCGCAATCCGAAACCGTCTGGCGCCAGGCCGATAAATACCAGGTGCCGCGCTTCGTCTTTGTCAATAAGATGGACCGCACCGGCGCCGATTTCGAACGCTGCGTCGGCATGATCGAGGACCGTCTGGGCGCCCACACGGTGGTCATTCAGCTCCCGATCGGTTCCCAGAGCGACTTTGCCGGCGTACTCGATCTAATCGAGATGAACGCCATCGTCTACGCGGATGACCTGGGCACTCAACTGTCCGAGACGGAGATCCCCGCCGACATGGCTGACCAGGCGCACGACGCTCGCGAAAAGTTGTTCGATCAACTCTCGTTAGTCGACAGTGAGTTCGAGGAGTTGTATCTCGCTCACATGGAGGGCGGAGAAATCTCGCCCGAGCAAATCCGTGCGGCCATTCGCCGTGCCACCATCGCGAACCGGATGGTCGCCGTACTCTGCGGTTCCTCGCTGCGCAACAAAGGTGTGCAGCCGATGCTCGATGCGGTTGTCGACGTCCTTCCCTCCCCGCTCGACGTCCCGCCGATGATGGGAATCAATCCCAGGACCGACCAGGAAGAGCCTCGCGCGCCGGAAGTGACGGCGCCGTTCTCCGGCCTTGCCTTCAAGATCGTATCCGATCCATATGTCGGCCGTTTGGCGTACGTGCGCATCTATTCCGGACGCCTGACCTCCGGCTCGTACGTCTATAACACCACCAAAGACAACCGGGAACGCGTGGGACGCCTCCTTCGCATGCACGCCAATCACCGCGAGGATATTACCGAAGCATCCGCCGGCGACATCATCGCCATCGTGGGGCTCAAGAACACTTTTACGGGCGACACGGTGTGCGACCCCGAACACCCCATCATCCTCGAGAGCATCACATTCCCTGAGCCGGTGATCTCGGTCGCTGTCGAGCCCAAGACCAAGGCCGACACCGACAAGATGTCGGATGCGCTGGTGCGTCTGTCCGAGGAAGATCCAACCTTCCGTATGCGGAACGATCCGGACACCGCCCAGACCATCATCTCCGGTATGGGCGAGCTCCATCTCGAGATCATCGTCGATCGAATGCTGCGTGAATTTAAGGTGCAGGCCAATGTTGGCCGGCCGCAGGTTGCCTACAAGGAAACCATCACTCGCTCCTCCAAAGCCGAGGGCCGCTTCATCCGCCAGACCGGTGGTCGCGGCCAGTTTGGAGATGTGTGGATCGAACTCGAGCCACTCGAGCCCGGCGCGGGCTTTGAATTCGTCAACAAGATCGTGGGCGGCGCAGTGCCGCGCGAGTACGTCAAACCGGTTGAAAACGGAATCATCGAAGCGATGGAAGGCGGCATTCTGGCCGGCTACCCGGTGCTCGATCTCCGCGCTACCCTGTACGACGGGTCGTACCACGAAGTGGACTCGTCCGAAATGGCGTTCAAAATCGCAGGCTCGATGGCCTTCAAGGCCGCCGCCGACAAAGCGGGACCGGTCCTGCTGGAGCCGATCATGCGGGTCGAAGTGACCACGCCGGAAAACTATATGGGTGACGTCATCGGCGACTTGAACGCTCGCCGCGGCACGATCGAGCTGACCGAGCCTCGCGGCAACGTCACGGTCGTACGCGCGTTTGTACCGCTCTCCGAAATGTTCGGTTACGCCACCTCGGTGCGCTCCATGAGCCAGGGACGGGCCTCGTTCAGCATGGACCCCGCGCACTACGAACGGGTTCCCCCGAGCATCGCCGATGAGATTCGAAAGAAGACGCAGGTAATGCCTGAAGCGGCCGGAAGCCGCAGATAAATGCATCTGCGGCCGACCACGGCCGCGTTCGATAGGACGGAAAGAAGAAAATATGGCAAAGCAGAAGTTTGAGCGCAGCAAGCCGCACGTCAATGTGGGGACCATCGGTCATATCGACCATGGGAAGACCACGCTCACCGCGGCCATCACCAAGGTGCTCTCGGAGCGGGGTGGTGGGACGGCGATGAAGTTCGAGGAGATCGACAATGCGCCGGAAGAGAAGGCGCGTGGCATCACGATCGCCATTACCCATGTGGAGTATGAGACCGCCAACCGGCACTACGCCCACGTGGACTGTCCGGGACATGCCGACTACATCAAGAACATGATCACCGGTGCCGCCCAGATGGATGGCGCCATCCTGGTGGTCTCGGCGGCCGATGGTCCGATGCCGCAGACCCGAGAGCATGTCTTGTTGGCCCGGCAGGTGGAAGTGCCCAGCATGGTGGTCTTCCTCAACAAGGTCGACATGGTGGACGACGAGGAGTTGCTGGACCTGGTGGAGCTGGAAGTACGCGAGCTCTTGAGCCGGTACGAGTTCCCAGGGGATGAGATCCCGGTGATTCGGGGCTCAGCCTTGCAGGCACTCGAAGGGACCGAGAGTGGGGTGGCAAGCATCCT
>JANWJD010000214.1 GCA_025449555.1 Chloroflexota bacterium
CCCAATCGGTCCCGGTTCCAGCTGCTGTACTCGTCCACCTTCCTTCCACGTGTTCGGGACGACGGCGGTAACTTCAACTCCCAGACGAGTCAACTCCGCGAGCTTCTGTCGGTAGGAGGCGACGAGCAGAGCCTTGGATACGATGACGACCTTCATCGACCCAACAGGTCGCGATAAATCGCGACGGTCCGGAGCGCGGTGCGAGCCCAGCTAAATTTCGCGGCACGCAACAATCCACGATTGGTGAGGGACGCTCGCTCCAATTCGGAGTCCGCCAGGCGAACGATCGCTTCACACCACCCTCCAGTGTCTTCCGGCGGGACCATGCAAGCCGCATCGCCCACGACCTCGGGCAAGCTCGACGCGTCAGAGCACACCACCGGGATCCCCGAAGCCATCGCCTCGAGTGGCGGGAACCCGAAACCTTCGTAGTACGAGGGAAAGCAGAACATGAGAGCCGCAGCATAGAGCGCGGGTTTGTCTCGTTCATCAACCTCGGCGACCAGAATAACATCTTGCTCCAGGCCCTCCGCTCGCACGAGACCATGAATATCGGGGTAGAGCGCATCGGGAGGCGGGAACCGGGCAACGACGACCAGCTTCACATCACGATCCCTGAGTTCACGCCGGCCGCGGGTCCAGGCGCGAATGAGGGTCTCAAGGTTTTTTCGTCGTTCGGCGCCTCCCAGGTACAGGGCGAACCGCTGGGGCAGGTGGTACCGCGCGCGGACTCGTTCCACTTCGCTCGCCGGTTGCTCGGGTTGAAAGCGCGCTTCGACTCCTTCGTACGTCACGTGCACACGGTCTTCGCGCACTCCCAAAATCCGCATGATATCCCGCTTTGCATGTTCGGACACGGTAATGATGGAGCGAGTAGCTCGCGGCACGTTCCACGCCATGAAGCGGCTGTACAGGTCAGCCTGACGGCCACGATGATAACCAGGCAACACCAAAGGAATGACGTCATGTACGGTGACGATCAGGGGACAGGAGGAAATCACGGGGGCAGCGAAGTAGGTCGAGTGTAGCAACGCCTGACGTCGCAGAGCAGACGCGGCCGGAAGCGAACCGACCTCCCAGGCAAGCTTGTCGAGCCGGGCACCAACACCTTGTCCACGGTTAATTCGTGCGAACGGGCTCGAGAGTCGCGTGCCGGGCAGGTTCGATTCCGGCTTCGCCCAGCGCGTGAAGAGGCGAAAAGTGAAGTCGGGAGCAACCGACGGCAGCTCGCGGGCGAGGTTTCGAACGTACACTGCTGAACCGGAGAACGGATAGTCGAGTGGGAGCCCGCTGATTCCGACTTCAGGCATTTAACGTCTCTGCGTATAGATCTCGGGTACGGCGCGCCGCCTTCTGCCAGGTAAAGGTCGCGGCTCGCTCCGGTCCTAGGAGACGGAGCCTTCGAGCCAATGCATCATCCTCCAGCACGGTCGTGACGCCATCCGCGATGGCTTCGACGTCGGTTGGATCGAACAGGACGGCTGCGCCTCCCACCACCTCGGGAAGGGAGGAGGTGTTACTGCATACAACCGGCGCGCCACACGCCAGCGCTTCCAGCGGTGGAATACCGAATCCTTCGTAGAGTGAAGGGAAGACAAACACATCAGCCTGGCCGTACAACGCCGCCAGGAGCTGATCGTCGGGCTGCACGAAGGTCACGGCCGCGGTGAGTTCGAGTTGGTGCACAGCCTCATAAATCGGCTCGTACATCCATCCCGGACGTCCCACTATCACGAGTCGATGCTTCACCCCGCGGGATCGCAGAAGGGCAAACGCGTGCAACAACCGCACATAGTTCTTGCGTGGTTCCAAGGTGGCGACGGTGAGTATATACGGTTCCGAGATTCCGAGCCGGCTCAATCGACTACGATCTGCTGCCGGGTCGAGCGGCGGATGAAATTCTTCTCCCACGCCCTCCAGGATAGTCGTGACTTTCTCGGGAGGCGTGCCGAGTAACTCGATGCAGTCCCGACGGGTGTTTTCAGATACGGCGATGACGCGAGTCGCGCGCCGGACAGACCTGGGAACCACTTCCTCGAGGTAAGCACGCAGCGTGGGATACGCGCAGTCGGGGGTCCGCAGAAATGCCAAATCGTGGACGGTCAAGACGGCAGGGCGCCCCAGCATGGGTGGAAGCGTGAAATCAGGTGAATGGAAGAGGTCGAAACGACCAACCAGGAGTTGGGCCGGCACGGGTACCCGCATGCGCTGCCACACGGCGTTGGCAACACGATCGGACAGCGGCAGATTGCGGATATGAAACCGCCCATCCAGGGGCGGAAGCGAGCCATCGCATTTGCCGCGTCCCCAATAAAACAGTTTGTACTGCGTGTCGTCTTGAAGTCGTGTCAACGCGCCGAGAAGCTGTCGCGTATAGCGGCCAATTCCTGCTGACTGTCGAGCGGCGGAGGTTGCATCGAAGCCAACGGTAGTCGGCATTTCAGACGGGATGACGGAAGTGCGACCTCTTGCTGAGGAGTTACACGACAAACCCGAAAAAGGCGACGCTGTAGTAACTCAGGATGCGATCCACCAGCACAACAGCCGCGGCGTCTGCCTTGGGAACGCCGAGATAAATCATCATGCCGACTAAACCTGCTTCCACCAATCCGAGTCCACCGGGAGTGAACGGGATCGTGGTCAGCACTGCCGTGCCGAGCGCGAAGAACAGGACCGGGGCGAAAGGAATGGTCGAGATGCTGTGGGTATTAAGACCGAGCGAGGTAAAGACGAGCTGGAACCGGCTTCCTTCGAGCAGCCAGATCAACATAGTCAAACCGATCAGGAGAGGGATCCGCCGAAGGCTTTGCAGCGCACCCTCCTCGAACGAGACGTACTTTTCCTGGAACCGGGAGGGCACCACGCGCCGGATTCGTTCGCTGAAGGTTTTCATCACGATCAACATCACGATGCCCACCACCGCCAACGCCACGCCCAACAGCAGGATCTTGCTCACGCCACCCAGGCGGTTGTGGAACACGACGAACCCGGTAGCGGCCATAAATAGTCCGAGTACCAGGATGTCGATGATCCGCTCGGCCAGCACGGTGCCAATGGTTTTGGTCCAGGAGATGTGCACCCAGAGCTTCGCCAGGTAGGCGCGGTATAGATCTCCAAGCTTGGCGGGTACAACGCAATTCACGAACCATGAGATGTAGATGATCTCGCTGAGACCGCGCACGGTCATATCGTCGACCGCCTGAGGATGCGTCCCTCGATACGCATTCTCCAGCAACACCTTCCAGCGGTAACCGCGAATCGGAAAGGTTGCGTAATAGACGACGAACGCGCTCAAAAAGATCAGAACGTTAAGGTGTTTGACCCTATTCCAGATCGCATGAGGATCGAAACCGCCCTTGACAATCGCGACGGCGAACACTACAAGTGCGAACGCAAACGAGAGCAGCGTCTTCCAATTGCCAACTCGGTTGCCAATGGAAAGCTCTTGTTCAGCCTGCTGCTCGGATTCCTCCGACCAGTCATCCGCAAGCGCTTCGACTTCGGGTTTCAGATTTTTATCTGTTGCTGCCACTCTGGGTTCTTTGCTCGTTCCCCATTCGCCACACGCGGCGGGTCAGCCCATCCACGTGCCGTCCAGCGGGGGCCAGAGCCAGTATGGCACCAAGTAGAGTCGCCATGCCGTGGACGTACAGTACGTCAAAAATATTGTGAAAGTCTGTCGCTACCAGCGCCCCCAGGGAACCCAAGGCCACCGCAAAGCAGACGCCGTCACGCGCGCGCCGCACAATCGCATAACTGTACCATAGCGCCGTCCCAACCATCAATGTGTACGATGTCAAGCCCACGATACCGGCTTCCGCCGCGATGTTGATGTAGTAGTTGTGGGCATGTTGGAGCGACGCGTACCAGCCACGTGGGTGGAACGCAGGGTATGCGACCGAATAGTTGCCGATTCCGACGCCCAGAAATGGGTGTGCCGCAAACATTCGCACTCCAGCGAGCCAGTGCGCCGCTCGCTCCACCGCCGAAAAGTTGGCATCGGTGACGTTGCCGAATGAAACGTCACCCAGTCCGACCGACGTCATGACGCGCGTGATGGAGCCCGACGGGATGATCCCGAAGGCTGCTCCCAGCAGGATCGCGATGAGGGCGAGGAAGGCGAGACCGAGCAGGGGTCGAGCCACACGGAAGAGGAAGGCGGCAAGCACCACGGCAGCCGTGAGCGCCGCCAACAGGGCTCCGCGCGACTGACTGGCAAACAGTGCGAACACCATTACGGCGGTCGAGCCCCAGTACAGCGCCCGTTCCCAACGATGCTCGGCCTTCAATGCGAGGACGGCGGCGATTGGTATGACCATGTTGAGGTAACCGGCATATGGGTTCGGTTGATCGAATGAGCCGTACGAGCGAAAGAAGGTTCGGTGGAATCCGAACGCCTCCGGACCTGCTTGTTGGATGAATTGAAAGAATCCCAGCAGCGCCTGGCTGACCCCTCCCAGGACCAGGGCAGCCGCAAGCAGTCGTAGATGCAGTTTCGAGCGAAGAAACCAGACCGTAACGAGGAAGACCTCGGCGAACTCGAGCCACTTGATCACTTCTCGCCCGGACGCGGCCAGGTCGGTGGCCTGAGTGACCGATAGCCCGACCGCCGCCAGGTAGAAGACGATGACCGGGAGGAGCACGGAATCGCGTATCGGATTCCGGCGCTGCACGATCGCATCCACGAGCCAGACGACGCCGAGCTCGCCCGCGATCACGTCAGTGGGCGTCACTGGAAGCGACCCTGACCCGACCGGGATCGAGCTTCCCCACGGCACGGCAACTCCAAGCAGGCAGAGGCCCGCGACCGGATACCGAAGTATCAGGGCCGTTGAGATCAGTCCGGCCGCGGCAGCCACGGCATAGGACGCGGGGAGCAGGTACACCAGTGCGATCCCGACCAGAGCAGACGTGCCCAGCAGGATCCGTATCCACCAAAAGCGGATATCGGCTGGCGACCTTGGTTGCACGCTGAAAATGACGTTCACTCGGTCACCAGGTGGACCGGCGCTCCAGAGTCGCGCCGAGTCGCAGGTGGCACGGGGACGGAAACGCGGCTCCCGTTCGAAGGATCAGTTTGATCCGCGAACCAGGAGACCACGGCGCAGAAGAGCCAGAAAAGGAGTGAAAGATCGACCAGGAAGTAGGAGTTGTCGATCAAACCGTGAATCATCCCCGCCAACATGGCGGCCATCGCGGCGAGAACCAACGTCCGGGTCATGTCATTATTTGAACGGCGCCACGCGTAGACGCCTGATTTCCAGAACACGTAGAGGAGCAAGAAGTACGAAAGGAGACCAAGCATACCGGAAGAGAGCCAGAAATCGAGAAACTCGTTGTGCGGATGCGAGAGGCACGGCTCCGCGCCGGCCCCCGGCTGGATATACCCCTCGCCTGGCACACAGACACGCTGGTATTTGTTCTCAGCCCGCGTCGGGGCATAGAGTCGTTGGAAGTTGTCGGGCCCGATTCCCAGCAACGGCCGGTCTCGGATCATTTGTACAGACGATCGCCAGACGTCGACGCGAGCCTGGGTAGAGTTGGAGTGACCTGATTGAAAGGCGCGTTCCACCGAGCGGTGCTTCGCGACCACGCCGATTCCGGCCACGACCAGCACGGTGAGCACCACCCATGTTCCCCAGGGCCGCAGCAATGCGATCACTCCGGCCCCAACGATGCCAATGGCGATCCAGGCACCCACTGAATAGGTCAGTGCGAGCGGAATGACCAGGAAGATTCCCGCGATCCAGAGGGCCACACTGCGCAGCGCGCCACGGTGCACTGCGAGTGCAACCACCAGCCACACCGGAAGCACCCGATCCAGGAGCAGACCGAGGTTATCGGGACTGCCATACAGGGCTTCCACCCTTCGTATGCCCGTGCCGTTGACACTCGAAAGGTCGCGCTGCGAGACAAATTGTCCCAGTCCGATGGCCCCGGCAATCATGCCCCCGGCCATAACACCCCCAACGATCCAGTACCAAGTGGCACGATTGCGGACGAACAGGAGGAGCAGAGCAAAGTAGGCCAGCGGATCGACCACCCGTTCGCGATACGCGTGCAACGCCAGATGTCGGTCGGGAGCAGCCACCGTACTGATGGTAATGGCCACGGCGAAGACGGCGGCCGGCACGAGGAAGGGGGAACCGAGTAGTTTCCGCCAGTCGGGCTCGGGCGATCGACCGAGCAGCATGACGAGCACGGCAATCGCGACGTCGAGTCCGATCACTATTTCGGTTGGTGCAAAGGTCAAATGTCCAATGTACTTGGGCTGCATGACGAAGGGAGCGAAGGCCGGCACAATCGCGAGCGCCAACGGCAGACGGTAGAAGGTGAGAACGGCCAGCGCCAGGAAACACAGGCAATAGGCCGGGGGCCAGGGGATGACATAGAAGCCGGCCGCGAACAGCGCCAGCAAGCCAACCACTACTGCATCTCGCCGCAGCCATCGGTCTAGCTGCAGTAACTCGCGTCCCATGTCGTGCCTACTGGTATGAGGAGATGATCTCGCCGATCACTCCGCAACCCAGCGGTCCACATCGCGGTGGTAGCTCACGATATCTTCCGGCTTGAAATACAGCCCAATCTCGTATTCTGCGGTTTCAGGCGCGTCCGAGCCGTGAACCAGATTCTGCCCGATCTCGAGCGCAAACTCTCCTCGGATACTGCCAGGCGCGGCCGTCACCGGGTTCGTGGCGCCCATCAAGTTTCTAGTGGCTTCGATGGCGTTTGGACCTTCGAGTACGCCTACCACAACGGGACCGGACGTAATGAATTGCACCAGTCCTTCGTAAAACGGCTTTCCCTGATGGACTGCGTAGTGCCGCTCTGCAAGGGGGCGATCGATCTGCAGGAGCTTGAGAGCCGCAAGGCGCAATCCTTTCGCCTCAAACCGGCTTAGAATGGCGCCGGCAAGGGCACGCTGCACCGCATCGGGCTTCACGATGATGAGTGTTTGTTGAGTTACTGTCACATTGCTCTCCTCTATGGCTCGATCGAAATGGAGCGAGTCAAAAGTTGTGGCGAGTTTTCGACGCCAGACTGCTATGCGGTCGGTCGAAGCGCATGGCGCGTCAGCATGGTCGTCGGACCGACGGCCGCGACCCGCATGAGTTCAGGACGCAGGTACGTGCGGGCAACCCGGCGAACATCGTCGGCATTCACTGCGTCCACTGCCGCGATCGCTTCTTCCGGCGCAATCACTCTATCCTGAAGGATTTCTTGCGATCCGAACCAACCTGCCACCGCATTCGTATCTTCCAGCGCGAGCCAGAGGCGTCCACCAAAGAATTGCTTCGCTTTCTGCAACTCCCGATCGGATACCCGGCGCCTTTCCAGACGATCTATCTCGGCAACGCAGCATTCCAACGCTTCGGAGCCCTTCTGGGGATCGGTACCGAATGAAATGATGACGGATCCGGTGTCACGGAAGTGAGCAGCGGACGCGCCAACGTCATAGGCGAGTCCGCGACGTTCTCGCAATTGCTCGAAGAGTCGTGAGCTTGCACCTCCTCCCAGGATTGTGGTCAAGACCTCCAGCGTCGGACGATCGGGATGATCGCGCGCGACTCCAGGGAAAGCGAGGCAGACGTTGAGCTGCTCGAACTGCTTGTCCTCGAGCAGCCATGCTCCACCCCCCACAAAGGGACGGGCCGGCTCAGGGGCCGGCGGATCGACCGTCTGCCAGGTCGAAAAGTGTCGCTCGATCAAGTCCTGGACCGCTCGAACTTCAATGCCACCGGCGACGGCGACCACCGCATTGTTGGGCCCGTAATAGTGTTCGATATGTTCGATTACATGGCGGCGACGAAACGTCGCAACCGTTTCCTGGGAACCTGCGATTTCTCGCCCGTAGGGATGGTCCGGCCACAGGGTTTCGTCGGCCAGGACGTACACCCAATCTTGCGGGTCGTCCGCGATCATGCGGAGCTCCTCTGCAATCACACCACGCTCGCGGGTAACGTCAGACGGTCGCAAGACGCTTTCCCGCAACATGTCGGAAATGACTTCCAGCGACAGGGGCAAATGCTCGGAAGCCGCCTTTGCCCAGTAAAGGGTAATTTCCTTGTCGGTGCTGGCATTCAGAATGCCGCCGACCGATTCGAGCTCGCCAGTGATGTGGGTGGACTTCGGCCGGGTGCGGGTGCCCTTGAACAACATGTGTTCGGTAAGGTGGGAAATGCCGGCCTGGCGGTCGGTTTCATATCGAGAGCCCACATTCACGAACACGGCAATGCTGACCGATCGGAGTGAGGGCATTGGCACGACGATGAGCCGCAATCCATTGCCGAGAACGAGCTTATGCGTGTCCATACCTAGGAAACTCTAGCAGGACAGAGTAGAATCGCCGCGATTCCGGCGGTTCTACGAACACCCACTCGCGCACAACTGGTGCTGCCACGCCTGCACGAGTTGCGGTGTGGATAGGTGATAGATGCCGTAGGTCGCCGCGTTGTAGTCCTCGAGCGTATCGGAAGGCTGTGCCGCCAATTTGTAATAAAACTTGGCGAATGGTCGATATCCGTACTTCAGCATCAAATACTTCACGAACGAGCCACCGAGGGCGTAGGCGTTCCCGGGATCGGACCGCTTGAACCCACGATCTGTCAGGAGATCGATGGGTCGAGTTTGTCCCACGGAGATCCGTGCGCAGTCGTCCAGTGGAATGTATATCAGGGTGGAACAGTAGTCGGACAGTCGAGGATCAGCTTGACGGTCTTCCAGAGCAACTGCCATGCCTTCGGCGATGAAGAGCGGAGCGACCAGGACGGCGGATCGTGTCGGCGGGGGCTCAAAGGCCAGTTGATACACGTGAATCGGCTCGTGATACGTCGGCCACAGACTGGTTTGGATGGAAGGCGGTCGAGTGTACGGATCGGTGCATCCCACGTTATCGGAACTGGAACCGCAGGTGTTTCCGGTCAGTCGCGCCATAAGAGTGGTGTTCGGATACAGGTGGTACGAAGCTTGGGCCGGAAGCTTCACGCCGAATTCATGTTCGACTTGAGTCCGCTCGTATTCAAGATCTGCCAGGTATTGGCGGTCGGCGCCCTGAACTTCATAGGGACTGTGAAAGACCACAAAGTGCGCGCTGCGCGTGATCGACCACCGCACGTTGTCGAAATTCGAGCCCTTCAAACCGGTAGTGCTTCCCAGAACTCTCGGCTGCGTGCCATGAAACCCGAACACATAGATGCGATAGGCCGGCACAGCTCTCGGATCGTCTGCGAAACGTAAGGTAGCGACATACTGGTTCGCCGACTGATGCTGGACAAAGGTCGGAACGATCTGCAACTGATGAATTCGTTCCCTCTGCCAGCGAATCATTTGACTCACCAGTGACACGCCGTCCGACGTCCCGGTAAAAGTGTTTTCCACGTCGCGCCAGCGCGAGCCGGCATACGCTCGTTCCCAAAAGTGCACAAGAAGAGTGATCTGATGCGTCGCAGCAGCCAAGGTGAGGGTGTCACCAGGCGACGAACTTGGCAGTTCGACCTGCGGTGAAACCGTCGTGCCTCCACAGGCTGCCACCCATAACGCAAGAGAAAAAACACAGAGGAGGCGGACGCCATGGGACATGCTTTCACTGTAATAGACCCGTCGCCGGGCTTCTGACGAAAGTCCCTTCGCAGCGCGGACAAGGGGCACTGGTATGGAGGGTGTCGCCGGTGTACCGTGGAGTACGGTAGGATTTGGAAATGGGACGGCGGGAGGCTGATGATGTCCGACGTTGAACAGCAAGTGCGCGTGAGCTACGAACAAGCGCTCCGCGTTATCGGGCGATTTCTCGATGCCGAGCCCACCTATCACCTGAGCGTGGTGGAAGTCGCGGATGGGTTTACCGTCCGCTCGCAATCGTCTCGGTTTAAGTCAGATGGGCGCACCGTCCAGTTCACGTGGGATCGGCTCAACGATCTTCTGGTGTATCACACGGCGGGCCGCGGTCTCAATCGGCGCCACCATCGGCATCGAGGCATTTGGGCCGACTTTCCGAACGGTCACGAGGACTTCTTTCGAGCGCTCGGGTTCAATCTGGACAACGAGTCGGCCGGCAGTTTGACTGTAGACGAAGTTCCCGAAGGGGTGACCGTATCATATCTACGGCCCAATGCGTCGGGAAGTGGCGACGGTGATTTCGAGACGTGTCACACGGTGATGCGAAAGGCGGAGATCCAGAAACTCCTGGAAGCCGCCCAGGCACGTCGCGAAGCCGGCCAGGCCTAGCGAGTCGCGAATAGTCGAGGGGCGCCGACTGCAGTGCCCACCGAGGTCACGGCTTGAGGCAAATCATCGCGGGACAGGCGCGATATCTGTGTAGTCGCTACCTCTACTACGGCATCTATCAGCCACTTCGCCAACCGCTGCGCGTGGCGCATCGTCGGCAGCTTCTACAGAATTGCACGCTCGATCCGGATGAGATTGCCGCGCTCCAGCGCCAGAAGCTCTCCGCGCTGCTGCATCACGCCTACGAGCATGTCCCGTACTACCGACGTGTGTTCGACGAGCGCCAGTTGCACCCGCGAGATATCCGCGAGCCGAGCGACCTGGAGCAATTGCCTCTGCTGACGAAGTCGCTCATTCAAGAGAACGCAGGTGAGCTACGGGCACAGTATGTTCCGCCTCGCTTCGGCAGGATCCGCCGAGAGCGGACGGGAGGCTCAACCGGTCAGCCCATTACCCTCTATGTCGACGATGAGTCCTGGTCCATGGGTGTGGCAACGGTGGATCGGTTCCATGAACTTTGCGGGTGGAAGCCTGGGAACAGCATCGCCACGCTCCTGACTCGGCGTCTTCGTCCCCAGTTGAATCGCCCAATTCGCGATAACCTCATCGACTGGGCGATCAACAGGACGCAGTTCCACACCTATGGCATCTCGGAGATCGACGCGATCGATTACCTTCGCCATTTGGGCACCCTTCGTCCGAAGATGCTCTTCGGGTACCGTTCGGCTTTGGTCCTTCTCGCCCAGCTGGCCCGCGAGCATGGCCATAATGTCAGACCCGGGATGATAGTGTCCACGGGCGAGGTGCTCATGCCTGCGGACAGGCAGGTTCTTGAGTCAACCTTCCAGTGCGCGGTGTTTGACCGCTACGGCGCCACCGAGGCGGCGCTTTTGACAACGGAGTGCCCAACGTATCACCAGCGTCACATCAACACGGACGTGCATGTCGTCGAGTTCCTGCGAGATGGACGGCCGGTGAGCCCAGAAACGCCCGGCATGATCGTCGTGACGAACCTCCACTCCTTCGCCATGCCGCTGATTCGGTATGTCCTGGGGGATGTGGGGACGCCCTCTGGTGAACCGTGCGAGTGCGAGTTGCCGTTTCCCATCATGAGGAGCATGGAGGGACGGGCGCTCGACTTCATCAAAGCGCCCTCCGGTCGACTCTTCCACGCCAGTGTCTTTCACAGCGTTCTCGACTGGAGACGCGGTATTCGGCAGTGGCAGGCAGTGCAGGTCACGGCAGATGAACTTGTCATTCAGCTCGTCCCGGCTCCCGACTTCGATCCAAAAATCGTCGCCGCGATCGAAAGTATGATCACTCGGCATCTGGACGCGGGATTCCGAGTGGACGTGCGGGTGGTTGACCAGATTGAAATCGGATTATCCGGAAAGTTCCGTACCACGATGTCCAGGGTTCCGGGCACGTTTGCATAGGCGAAGACGGGAAGGAACCGGAGTGTTCCTCGTCGCGCCAGGCAAGCACGTGAGCGTCTGATCTACGTGAGATCGGGAACTGCAACGTCAATGAGTGGTCTGGTTTGTGTGCGATACACGCGGGCGTACCAGGAGTTTCTCATCAGCAGCGATGTATGGGTCCCCGTCTCGACCACTTCTCCGTGATCGAGCACAACAATTTGGTCGGCCCGTTGCACGGTGGTGAGGTGGTGCGCAATCACGAGTGTCGTTCGATCCCGAACAAGGCGCTGCAGGGCCTCCAGGACCAGCATTTCAGCCTCGGCGTCAAGCCCTGTCGTCGGCTCATCGAGGATGAGGATCCGTGCGTCACGTAGAATCGCGCGTGCGATCGCAATGCGCTGCCTCTGTCCGCCCGACAGGCTCTCTCCGCGCTCACCCACAATCGTGTCGTATCCATGCGGCAGTCGCTCAATGAATTCGAGAGCGTTCGCCGCCTCTGCCCCGGCATAGACCTGCCGCGCCGTCGCGTTCGGGTTCGCACAGGCGATGTTGTTGTAGACGGTGTCGTAAAACAGAACGGCTTCTTGAAGCACAAGGCTCACTTGCGCCCGTAACGATTGCAGCGTGTAGGTGCGGATATCCTGACCATCGATGCGCACAATGCCGGCCGAAGGATCGTAGAAGCGCGGAATGAGACTCACGGTCGTCGATTTTCCCGAGCCGGTTGCGCCGACCAGCGCGGTGACACTACCGGGCTCCAGATTCAAGCAGATGTCACGCAGGACGCGCCGATGCCCGTCGTACGCGAAGTCGACGTGCTCGTATTGCACTCGCCCCCGAAATGCGGGCGCAGCAACAGCTCCCGGTAGGTCCATCAAATCGGGAACTGTGACCAGGACCTCGTGCACGCGCTCTACACCCGCCATTCCGCGCGCCATGAGCGTCGAGATACTCGCAAGTTGGCGGAGCGGCCCATACATCCAGCGGAAGTACACCATGATCACAAGCAGCTCTCCGGCCGTCAATTGACCGCGCAGGACTTCCCGCACACCTAACCAGAGAATGCCGACGGACGCCAGCACCGACAGGATCTCCAGCAGCGGACCCAGCTGGGCCTGCAGCCGCGCGGAACGCAGGCTGGCCTGCAAGCTTGTCCCGCTCTGTTCCTCGAATCGACGTTGCTCAAAGTCTTCGCGCGTGAATGCTTTGACGATGCGAATGGAGGAAATGACCTCCTGAACAAGGGAGTTCACCCTGCCCTCGCTGTCTCGCATCTGACGGTTTGTCTGACGTATGGCACGGCGATAGCGCTGCACAGTTACAAACATGAACGGCGCAACTGCCATACTCAGGGCGGTATAGCGCCAATCGAGACGCAACATCACGGTGACCATGAGCGCGATGGTCAGCACACTCACAAACACGCTTGAGCTCACCGTGATAATCATGTCCTGAATGCTGCCGATGTCGCTCGTGAGGCGCGCCACCAGATCACCGGTTCGCGTGCTCCCGTGGAACTTCAGGGAAAGCTTTTGAACGTGCGCAAAGAGGTCGCGCCGAATGTCGAAGACAAGCTTCTGGCCGATGGTGCTCAATAAGACGCTGCCCGCGTAGGTGAAGATGCCATCGAGGACAGAAACAGCCAGGAACCCCAGCAGTATGAGATTGAGTAAGGCCATTCGATTGGTTCCGGTGAGGCGCCGCGCCACGCTGCCCGGTATTCCCGGGATCGGGTGTCCCCCAATGACCCCGTCGAAGATAAACTTGATCGCCCATGGCGCAAGGACGTCCATCGCGACTCCGCCGATGAGCACTATGCACGCAGCCAGTGCATGTGGCCAGTACGGGCGGAGGTACGGCAAGAAGAATCGATACAGCGTCCAGGAGCTGGTTGGGCGCGGCTGCGTCGACCGGACTCTAGACATGTCGTCGCCTGGTGAAAGAGACGCCGGTGGTCAGTCCCTCTCTGCCGATGGCTTTTGTCCGTTTCGCGCGACGATGCTGACGGTGGAGGCTCGTCATATCAGGTCGCTACCCAGGTGTGGGCGCCCATCAGTGTCATCTCGTTCAGGCCCTCCGGTTCGAGCCCTCGGGCCCGGAGACCATCGATGATGCGCGGCAGAGCCTCGATCATCGGGCGGGGGCGTGACAGCCGTTCACGCGGGCTATCGCTCTCGGAACCGTCGTGCAGGACGATGATCGATCCGGGCTGGAGGTCACGATTGTCAAGCACATTGGCCAAAATCGTCTCCGCGCTCCTGCTAGCATAGTCGCGGGAGTCAACCTCCGCGCCAATCACCCGCATCCCGGATTCGTACGCTGGGACCCACTGCACGAGACCGGCGTAGTCAAACTCCGGAGCGCGGACAAATCTGCTCTCGCGGCCCGTGATCCCGGCGATTGCCGTCTCTGCCTGATCGAAGTCGCAGCGGCCACGTCGATGGGTGAAGCTGTGGTTTCCAATACCGTGCCCCGCTCGCACGATGCGCTCAACCGCGTCTGCGTGTGCGATGACCCACTTCCCTAAGAGAAAGAAGGTAGCGCGAACGCCCGCGTTCGCAAGAATATCGAGGACTTCATCCGTTCGCGGCGGGTTGGGTCCGTCGTCGAAGGTCAGGGCAACTTTCGGTTCGTCTCTGCTACCGTGACGATAGATGGACAGGCCCAGCGAGTCGTTGCCTGCAAGCCAGGCGCCCGCATACTGGGCCAGCCGCAGGGCCCCCTCGAAGGTGAATCCATGGGCACGGATGCGCTCGCCGTACGCCGCGCGATCGCATGCGAGCGCCCATCTCAGCCCAGCAGCGATCTCGTTGGGAGTAATCTTTGCCATCGGCACGCACTGCGCAAGGCCCAGCGCCGCCAAACGCTCTGCGCGCAGGAGTTGCTCCTTGCCGTACCTTTCCTTGTCCTTGGGCGGCTGGGGAGAGACGACACACGGCAAGGACAGGGCGAGGGCTTCGGCCACGCTATTGTAGCCGGCCATGATCACAGCGGCATCAGCTTCAGCCATCAACTGAAAGTTGTCTGCCCGACGCAGGACGTGATCCGCCGCCGAAGCGCGCTGCTCAATGAGGCGATGTTGTTCGTCCGACATCAACGGCCCCGTGACAAGCACGGACTCCAAGTCCGGGTGCTCCATCCGTAGCTCGTTCAACGCCGCCAGGGTCGCATCGAGCAGCGGATAGCCCACGCTTCCGCCGCCTACCGTGACCACCACCAGTGGTCCGGTCCCCGACGCGGTGAAGTAGCGCGGACGCAAGCCTTCGTTCTGCTCCACAGGTTCTCGCACGATGTACCCGCAGTACCGCAGCTTCCCGTGCACGGAGCGAGGCAGGCCGTAGAGATCGGCCACGTCCCACAACTGCCGCGCGCCACAGACGACGATATCGTCAAACAGCGCGTCGAAGGCAGCGTAGACGCCCTTCCTCCAGATCTCTTTCACGTAGTCAGAGTCATCCTGGACGTCCTGCATCAGGTAGACAAGACGCGACGCCGGATGTTCGCTCTTCAAGACATTGAGCGCATCCCTGAACTCACGCCCCGCGCCAAAAGGACTGTAGTCCACCACCACCAGATCGGGAGCCAGCTCCCGCACCACATCGATCAACATCTCACGCCGCAAACGGCCGTAACGCTCCCCGAGCGAGCCGAGTCGCTCACGGGTGGCCCGTTTCAACGCGGCCGGCTGACCGACTCCCTTCCATGGGACGCGGGGCAGCTTGAGAAAGTCGCACCGTGGCGGCCAGGAAAAGACATCGGGCATGCGAGAATCTGTTACAAGGACGGCGTTCACATGCTCGTTCGCGGCCACCATGCGCTGCGCTACAGCTAGCGTTCGATTGATGTGTCCCAATCCTCGGGAGTCCTGCGCATAGAAAACGACGGTGGCCGGATCCCTACGCGGCATGACGCAACCCCTCGTCCTTGCTGAAGTTGCGCCACCTCACGTTGCGCGCTCTCGCGACAGACCATTCCTGCATGAATTGTCCCGGGGTCTCATCGCTCGCGCGTGGCCCGCATGGTCGCGATGTCGTGAACCTCCCCAAAGGTAGCTGCCAGTCATGGTGCACACGCGACCGTGCCCAAACGATATGCACTGTTGCAGAGTCGCCACACCCGCGTGGATACTCCTTCTCGAATAAAGGCACTATACATGACATGAGGTAGTCTTGGCAGATGAGAATCCTGGTGACAGGAGCCGCAGGATATATCGGAAGCGTGCTCACCGAGCACCTACTCGACCGGGGCCATGACGTCGTCGGCCTGGACGACCTTCGGCACGGTCATCGTCGGGCTGTCGATGATCGAGCTCTCTTCGTGCAAGCGGATCTCTGTGAGGCAGACCGGCTGAACGAGATATTCGCCGAGCAGGCTCCAGATGCTGTCGCTCATCTCGCCGCAGAAGCCTTGATCGACACGTCGCTTCGTGATCCCGGGACGTTCTACCGGACGAATGTTTGCGGCGGGCTCAACCTCCTTGAAGCCATGACAGGAGCGAACGTGCACACCATAGTTTTCTCCTCCACTGCTGCCGTTTACGGTGAGTCGGAGACTTTTCCCATCGAGGAGGGTGCGCCCCAAGCACCCGTCAACGCCTACGGCGAGACGAAGTTGGATTTTGAGCGTATGCTCGAATGGTATCGAGTCGCACACGATGTGAACTACGTGGTCTTCCGGTACTTCAATGCGTGTGGTGCGACCGCCGCTCGGGGCGAAGATCATTCTCCGGAGACCCACCTGATTCCCAGCGTCCTCGATGCCGCGGCCGGCCGGCGAGGGACAGTCGATCTGTTTGGCACCGACTACGACACGCCAGACGGAACATGTATCCGTGACTATGTTCATGTAAGTGACATCGCCGAAGCACATCGCCTGGCGCTGGAGTGTGGGGCTGGGCCATCACGCGTCTACAACATCGGGAACGGCGTTGGGCATTCAAATCGGCAGGTCATCGATACAGTGCAGAACGTGACGGGCCGAGAGGTTGCGGTAGTCCCACGGGAGAGACGTCCGGGCGATCCTGGCCGTCTTGTCGCCAGCTCGGGTCGCATTCGCGAAGAGCTCGGTTGGAAGCCCCGCTACCCGCGGCTCATTGACATGGTTCAATCTGCGTGGGATTGGCGGAGCCTGCATCCAGGTGGATATAGATGATTCATCGTCCGTGTGGTCATTGCCGAAACCAGATATGTGTGGCAGAATCGAGTCGCGATATCCGCGGGACGGCCATTTCGGGGGGCAGAAGGAAGTTTGACGATGGATATCGGGACGACATATTCTGCCGATCTTGAGC
>JANWJD010000215.1 GCA_025449555.1 Chloroflexota bacterium
GCGGCGGACGCCGGGCTCGCGCCGAGCGCATCGCGCGGATGATCGACGCCCCGACCACCCGCCCAACGGACGGTCACAACATCGTCCAGTTGGTGGATCTGGGACAGCAGGAGCATTGGGTTGGCGTGTGGGACTTTGGCACGGGACGAAGCACTCACCTCGCCGTGACGAATCGAGCGATACCGGGTTCACCGTTACCATCGCTGACGAGGAAGCAGATCGACCGCCTGGTCGAACTGGGGGTGGGACCCGAGGCGCGGCCGGACTTCGAGGGAGACGTGTCGGACACCGATCTCCAGGCCCTGTCCGAGCGGATCGAACGAATTTTTCGGGTGCTGGGATCCGCAGAGGACTTTGACCTGGCTGTCGGCCTCGGTCACGGCGAACGCCAGGCGCCAAACCCCCATGTGCTCGACGTGTACGCCGGCATACCGGCCGCTCCTGACTGGAACGAGCATGAGTCGGGGGACAGCGATCTTCTGCGTCGGATCAAGGAGGCCCAGGCTCCCTACCGACCCCCGAAGGGAAGCGTCTTAGGCGTGCCGCCACCGTATCTCGTCACCTGCATGAGGGTTGGAGACGAATACCAGTACTTCATCGATGAAGATGCGATCATGCTGCGTAGCGTCTCGCTCGCGATGCAAGCTGGTGTCTTAACCGGTCACGAGGCTCGTGAGGCCTATCGTCCGTATGCCGCATTCCGCCCTGACATCTATTCCCAGGACTATGACGAGGAAAACGATTGGGGTTTCCCCCTCTGCACGGACGACTTCGACGAATTCATGGTCTCCGCCATCACACGGGAAGCAGACTCCGCGGGCGTCCCCGGCGTCGGTGTCCCGTGGGGCAATCTCTCACCTATGTCCGGTGAACCTCTGATGGTGGAGGGAGAGGAGGCCTTCGACCAGCTCCGCCGCCATTTCCAGGGACGTTTCCTGATTGTGGAAACAGGCGATGACGCATGGTGGGATGAGTCGCCCGGATAAAACGCAACGACACATCGAAGCAGCCCGAGCCCTGGGAAGATCACAGGCTGACGAGTACTGATTACCGGTCCCTTGATGCTCCTCGTCGAGCCGGGTGACGGCAAGTCATCGCTCCGTCCCGATATGAAACTCGAGCCTCCGGAGGAACGAATCCAGGAGATAGGTGGCCTCGTCGGTTCGCTGGTTGCTGCCCGCCATGCGCAAGATCTCGTGGATGCGATCGATAATCGCCACTTCTCCCCCATCTGGATCGGCGGCCCGCGCCCAGCGACGCAATGCCGGCAGATGAGGTGCGGCCATCGATGATAGTCGCTCACTCGCAGTATCGGGTCCCTCGGCGCTGTATTCGTTCACCGATCCCGGACTGGATGTCATGGGGGGAGAACTGGACCGTGCATAGCGCGGCTCGCCGACCGGCACGTCGAAGTATCCCGCCAGTTCTCGAATGCGCCGCGATTCGGCCTCGTTCATCCCGAGCGCCGCGGTCCAGCGCTGGAGGAGATCTTCACTGGGGCGGGACGGCTCGCCGCTGGAACGCGGCTTGGCGGCTTCGATGAGCCACACATACGTCTGGCTCACCCCAATCCGCCGTGCGAATTCCGCACTCGGAATGCGCAACGCCCGTCGCCTCCGTCGCAGCTCCACGCCCAGCGTGGGTAGATCAAGCATCTCCCATCACTCCGAAGTCTAGCGGTCACAGGAGCACCAACACAAGATCAACCAGAAACTTGACTTTTATAACTAAACCGGCTACTATGAACGGTAGTTGCCCGCCCAGTTGGTAACACATCGTACCGTCAGTCCTCGTTCAGGACAGAGAGAAAGGGCCTCGTGATGACCACCCCACCCAACCCATTTATCCCCAATCCGACGCACTCCAGGCCCGCTCATGTCGCGCTAATCCTCGACCGTTCGGGGTCGATGGAGTCGTGCCGCGACGAAACCATCGGGGGATTCAACGAGTATGCCCAGCAGGTCCGGGCGACGGCGGCGCAGGAAGGACTCCAGGTGCGACTCACCCTGACCGTGTTCAACCACGAGGTCCGGGTGCCGCTGTTCGAGCAGCCGCTGACGCGCCTGCACCCGATGAGCCGGAAGTACTACGTGCCGAGCGGATCGACCGCGATGCTAGATGCGGTCGGCGAGACGATCGACCGTCTGGAGCGGGACGGCACGGGCATCGCCGACACGAGCGTGTTGGTTTGCATCATCAGCGACGGACACGAAAATGCCTCGCAGCGCTACAGTTACGCGGACGTGGCGGAGCGGATTCAGCGGTTGACCGCCACCGAGCGCTGGACCTTCACCTATATGGGAGCCAATCAGGATCTTTCCGTGGTCTCCGATCGGCTCAATATTCCGGTTGCCAACACGGCGTCGTACGCCGCTACCGAAGCCGGAACCGCGGACGCCTGGAAGCGACAGCGCCGTGCCACTAGCCGGCGTATGTCCCAAATCAAGGCGGGCGAGCGCGCTTCGACCGACTTCTATGCCGAGGAAACGGCGCCGAATGCGGTCAACGGCGATCGGCCGGCTACCCAGTAGCGCTAGGTCACGTGCAGGACCGAACCGGAATCGGCCGCCGGGAGTTCTCGGCAGCACTCTCGGCGGCCATAACGGCTTCTTTATACTTACTGTGGTGTCGCCCTAAAGGCGGCGCGCTATTGCCGAAATGAGGAGAGGTCGGGGTGAAGCGGCACGCCGGACGATGGCTCGAGTGTCCCGAGACGCCGAGCTAGGATGGGCGACGATACGCTGCTCCCGCCCGGACTGTACGAACAACTCCTCACCACGGCGCTGCGGCGTCGGCTGCCCGAGGAGCGCGCCGATTACGGCATGCTGACGGATGACGCGTACCAACTACTGACACGGCACGTGGCAGCCGCGCTGGATCGTGCCCTGCGAGTCCCTGGGCTGGATCTCGCCGCACGAGTGAAGCTTTGTAACAGGCTCCTCGGTGCGATCGCCATCTCCGGTCCGAAGGATGCCGTGGTGCCAGGCGACTACATTCCGTCGCCGGCTGAGTTGCTTATGGCTATTCGACCACCCGCTACCGGCCTATCTCAGCCGGTCGCCTGGCCGAGACCCGAGACGCCGCTGAGCGAAGACGCGCTGTTCGTCAATGCACCCCACGAGCCCGGCCTGGCTGCCGAGCTTCGTACTGAGCTCCTCAGCGCGGATCGCGTGGACCTGATCTGCGCCTTCATCGTCTGGAGTGGCATCCGCATCGTACTGGAAGAACTGAAGCAGGTTCGCCAGCGTGGTGTTCCGGTGCGAGTCATTACCACCACGTACACCGGTATCACCGACCCCAGAGCACTCGACGAACTGGTGCGGTTGGGAACCGAGGTGAAGGTGTCCTATGACACCCGCATGACGCGGCTGCACGCCAAGGCCTGGTTGTTTGAACGTGACAGCGGCTTCAGCACGGCCTATATCGGCTCCTCGAACCTCACCCATACCGCGCTGCATGAGGGACTGGAATGGAACGTCCGTCTCTCCGAAGTGCACTCAGACGGCCTGCTGGAACGGTTTCGGGCTGCTTTTGAAACGTATTGGTCGGATGACCACTTCGTGCCATACGAACGGGATGCGTTCGTCGCCGCCGTCAAACGCGAGCGGCCGGTCGGAACCATCGACTTTACACCGTTCGACATCGTGCCATACGAGTACCAACGGGCCATGCTTGATGCCCTGCTCGTGGAGCGGGAGCGACATGGGCGTTGGCACAACCTGGTGGTAGCCGCCACCGGAACCGGCAAGACGGTCGTTGCCGCCCTCGACTACAAGCGAACCGCCGAGCGTTGGGGCGGAGCCTCCCTCCTCTTCGTAGCTCATCGCCACGAGATTCTGGCGCAGAGCCGGAGTCTCTTCCGTCATGTCCTGCGCGATGGAACCTTCGGAGAACTGTTGGTGGGCGGCGAACGACCGACTGAGGATCGGCACGTTTTCGCCTCGATCCAGTCTCTGGCACATGTCGATCTCCAGTCAATCCGGCCCGATGCCTACGACATTGTCATCGTGGATGAGTTCCACCATGCCGAGGCGCCGACCTATCGTCGTCTGCTCGAACACCTGAAACCGCGTCTCTTGCTTGGCCTTACGGCGACGCCGGAACGAGCGGACTCGAGGGATATATTGCAGTGGTTTGGTGGAAAGATAGCGGTTGAACTCCGGCTGTGGGATGCACTCGACCAGGGATTACTCTGTCCTTTCCAGTACTTCGGGGTGGCCGACGAGGTCGACCTCAGCCAGCTCGAGTGGAAACGAACGGGATATGACACCGTTGTGCTGAGTGCGATTTACACAGCCAACGATTTCAGGACCAGCAAGATCCTGAAGACGGTGAGTGACCTCGTGTCCGATCCGCAGGCCATGAGAGCATTGGGGTTTTGCGTCAGTATCGAACACGCGCAATATATGGCCCGAAGCTTCGAGCAGGCGGGGATTCCTTCCCGGGCCGTGCTCGGTACAACCGATCCCATGGCCCGATCGCAGGCCGTGCGGGACCTCCGGAACCGCGCGATCAATGCGATCTTCACGGTCGATGTCTTCAATGAGGGCATCGACATTCCCGAGGTCGACACGGTGCTGCTGCTTCGTCCTACCGAGAGTGCAACCGTGTTCTTGCAGCAACTGGGTCGAGGTCTCCGCCTGGCCGAGGGGAAGTCCGGCTTGACGGTGCTGGATTTTATCGGTCAACAGCGTCGTGAGTTCCGGTTCGATGCACGGTTCCAGGCGTTGACCGGAATCCCGGTGCGCAAGCTCACGGACGCGGTCGGGCGCGGTTTCCCGTACCTGCCGTCCGGTTGCTACGTGCACCTTGATCGCGTGGCCACCGGAATCGTGCTCGACAACCTCAGGGCGGTTATCCGTACCCGGCACGACCTTCTGGTGCGCGAACTGCGTGAGCTGGGTGATGTCACACTCGGGGAGTATATCGACGCCACAGATCGATCATTGGACGAGATATACCGAGGTACTCAGTCCGGCTGGATGAACCTGCGGCGGGACGCCGGACTAATCGCTCCACCCCGGCTCGATGGTGATAGTGATCTGGTAAAGGCCATTGGTCGGATGCTCCACGTCGACGATGGCGAACGCCTTAGTACATATGCTGAGTGGCTCGGCACCGACACACCGCCCCCGGTAGACGCACTATCGCTTCGGGACGTCCGACTGCTCAACATGCTCCACGTCGACTTGTGGGGCCGACGGGCGGAACGTCAATCGCTCCAGGCCTCGCTGCTCCGGCTCTGGCCCCACGAAGCGATTCGCCTTGAGCTGGCTGAGGTGCTCGACGTGTTAGCAGCGCAGACCACGGCGCTCGTGATTGAGGATAGAGGGACCGTGGAGCCGCTTGCCGTCCATGCCCACTACACTCGAGACGAAGTGTTAACCGCATTGGGTGTGGCGACATCAGAACGACCGCCGACAGTGCGAGAGGGCGTGGTGTTTGCACGAGAGGCCAATGCGGATGCCTTCTTTGTCACGCTGCGGAAGTCTGACAAGAGCTTCTCACCAACCACCATGTACCACGACTACGCGATTTCCGCCAGGGAATTTCACTGGGAATCGCAGTCCACGACCTCGATAACTTCTCCGACCGGACAGCGGTACATCAATCATGCCGAGCGTAAGAGCCGCGTGTTGCTCTTTGCCCGCGATGTGCCGGAGCAACGTGACTTTCTCTATCTCGGTGCCGCACGGTACGTGCGCCATACCGGCGATCGACCGATCGCCATTACCTGGCGACTCGATTGGGAGATACCGCCGCAGTTCTTCCTGGAAGCACGCGCCGTCAGTTAGATACCGTCACCGCACACCTCACCGCCATATCTTGATACAAGCAACGGGACGGCCGATCGACATACTGCATCATCTGAAACCGAGACAGGCACGCTGTCGTCGCGCGATGCGGAGAACAACGGCAGAGAAGACGTAGACACGCGCCCGCATTTATGTTAAGTTCGATATACGACTAGTACCCTCTTGACGGGGAACGTAGCAAGGGCCAGGACGACCGTCCTCGCACACTTCTGGCATTGACGAACTCGACCCGTTGAGGGTCGAGTTTTTTATTTGCGTGTACTTGGAACGGCGACTGCCAGGAGATGACAAATGGGTTCGGTGAAATTGATTGCCGCTTTGCTCGTTGCGACGGTTTTGGTGGTGTTTGGCGCACAGAACACCCAGGCGATCACCCTTCATTTCCTGAGTTTCAAGGTGCCGGCTATGCCCATGGTGCTTGCTCTCTTGGGGGCCGTGGTGCTCGGGGCGCTCCTGGGCTGGATCGTCTCGGTGCCGGGTCGTTTTCGCGGCATGCACGAACGGCGTGGGCTCCGTGGTCAGGTGAAAGCTCAGGTCGCACTCGCCAAGGATCATCAGGCACAGCTCCCGGTGGAGAGCATGAGCACGACCGAGGGGCGTACGGGAACAGACACTGCATCGTCTCAGGAAAGGGCGAACGTGTGACGTCGGTCGCATTCGTCGACGCCCTGGTAGAAGGAAGGAGACCCTATGTCTGCTGGTGACAACGCTGCAACTGTGCGAGCGTTAATCAAGGCCGCATACGAGCGGGACTATGAGACGGCCGCCTCATTCGCGAGTCCCAACATCCAGGTGGTGGACGAGAGGACCGGCCAGACATTTACCGGGCATGATGGGCTGCGGGAATTCGTGGAATATTGGCTCAGCGTGTTCCGCGACTATCAGCACGATATCACGAATATGATCGCCGATGAACATGGCGTGTCAATCGAGTACGTATTCCAGGCCTGGCATGCGCACGACGCGTCTTTGCAGAGCGGAGAAGTCCCTTCAACCCGGCATTCAATTCAGAGTCGGAGCGCCGCCTTCTTTCAGATGGAGGACGGCAAGGTCAGTGGTTACCATCTCTATTACAATCCGCCCGAGCAATTTCCCTGAGCGGAGCAAGTGCCGCCGCGGAATCACTGCCTCAGAGCAGAAACAATGCTCTCCACCGCTTCGAACACCGGCTGCGGGACGAAGCGGTATTCGATCAGGCCGAAGTCGGTTGGTTTGCCGGGGGAGCCCGGCGGCAGGACCAGATGGATGGACAGGCTGCCGGAGAGAAACTGAATGTAGCCGCTGGCCACGCTCGCGACCACGCCCACGATCACCCCGAGTGCTGCCCTGTCGCCCTGTCCCAGCAGCAGTGACCCGCTGACCGGCAC
>JANWJD010000216.1 GCA_025449555.1 Chloroflexota bacterium
CTACGAACTCACGGCTTCTTGCCCATGGGGGAGCTGCCTGGAGTGCCGCCCAGAGCCATGGCGAGCTTCGTGCGGAGAGTATTGAGCTCGGTGGCTTCATCGGCTGCAGTGAGTTGGCCTGAGGTGACCTGCGCGTCGAACGTCGATTTGAATGTAGCGACGACTGCGGTGACAAGCTGGTCCAGCGTCATGCCTGGCGCGGTCTTCTGACATGCCGCGAGGATCGAGGTTGTACCCGATTGGGTGGCCGAGACCAGCGCATCGGGTGTCGTGCCGCATGCGGCGGCAGCAGCCACGAATACATCGTCGTTGGCGGCCCCTTTGGCCCCCTTCTCCGGTGTGCTCAGCACGACTGTGCGGGCCCCGGTCGGAGCATTCAGCGTAAACGTGGTCGCCGGCACAGCGGACAGTTGCAGCAACGCATAGCCACCCGGCGCCAGACGGGCATGCCAGGCAATGCCGTTCTCACTCCAATCGGCTCCCTCCAACACGTAGGATGCCGTGTCAAAGTAGTATCGCTGTGTCCCGGTGGGACCGAGCGCGAGCGCGTAGACGGACGCACCATCGAGGGTTTGCTGCTGAAAATCAAATGCGTTGGGCTGTGCTCCTGCCTGCAGCGCACGCGTGAGCTTCTGTGCGACGCGTGTGCCGATGAGAATGCCTTCGAGGTTCAAGACCGGTGTGGCCTGGCGGGGGCCCGCCGCGCGGATCTGATCGCCGGCCGAGAGCTGCGTGATCGTGTTTGTTCCTAGGTTGTAGACCTGCAACATGGCATCGTTCTCGACCAGACGAGCGCTCAACTCGGGCACCGGTTGGCCGTTCCGCAGCACCGTCTGCGTCAGCGCAATCTCTGGAGCTTTGCCATCTCCGGTCGAGCCAACCCAGACGTCGGCGGTACCCGTCAGGCCGCCGGCGGCTGAGAGGGTGTAGGTCGCGTGCGTGGCCTGGTTCGCCGCGGGCGTGACAGCCGCCGCCCGATGCAGTACCGTCTGTGCACTGACCGGCGTTGGTGTCTGCTGGTGGAGATAGGCGCCGATTCCGCCGCCCGCGCGGCGCAGTGCCGCAGCCGCAGAGACCAGCCGCCCGCGCGGTCTACCTCCCGAGAGGCCGGGCCGCCGGATCGGGATCAGATGACCCAGCCATGCTCCGCGCCGTGCCTGCGCGGCTTGCCGCTCGAGCAGGGCAATGAGGTCGTCCTGCAGTCGAGTCTGGAACACCGGTTCTGCCTGCGGGGCGGCAGCTGCCAGATCGGCGCAGAGCCGCTCGAACGTGTCTGCCTGCTCGGGAACCGGCTGGGGATTGGTGAGAACACGATCGACGCGCGCGAGCAGCGCGGCGTCGCCCGTCTCGATGGTGAGGTCGTTATCCGGCGCATTCATGTGTCACTCCTGATGTGAGGGAGGTATCGTCGTATTTCTGGTGCAACTCTTCCAGGCCGCGACAGAGGTGCGCGGCGACGGTTCGTTCGTCGATCTCCAGGATCTGGGCGATCTCCTGATTGCGCAACCCCCCGAAGAACCGAAGCGTAATGATCTCCTTGCGCCGCGGCGAGAGGGTTGCCAGGAGCCGGCGAAGCGCCTCGTGCTGCTCCGCCTGCACGGTGGCATCCTCCAGCCGCATGGTCGGACTGGCAAGTTCCAGTGTCTCCGCGAGCGGGACGAGCTGCGCTCGAGCGGCGTGGCGGCTGCGGTCGATGACGATGTTGCGCGCGATGCGAAACAGCCAGGCAGCGAACGACTGGGCGTGACGCCACTGGAAGCGGTCGAGCGTCTCGACTACCTTCAAGAAGATCTCCGCCACCACATCCTCTGCTTCCTGATCGTTATCCAGGCGACAGCGGACATACGCGTAGACCCGCGGGAAGTAGTGGACGTAGAGCCGGGTGAAGGCAGTGGGATCAACGGCAGCACGCGCTACCCAGTCGCGCTCCTGGTCCGCGTTCATCGATGCTGTGCTCCTCAATCCATGGTGTTACAGGCCTGTATTAGTAACAACGACGGATGGCACAGAATACTGCGCGTTGGTCGGACGTGCCTGGATCTCGGTCCTCTCCAAAACATGTAATCCACTTGTAACTCGCGGTTCATGGACATTGCTATCGCTCACTCCCACAGTAAGACGCAAGCCGGTACCCAAAATTTGAACTCGCGAGACAAGAAGTCAACCACATTGATGCCCTGAAAGGACCACACGCATGAAATTCCTCCTTCGTCACAGCAGGCTGCCAATCCTGGTCGCCCTCCTGTCGCTCAGCGGCCTGGCAGTGACTGCTGGCCCTGCCCCCGCTGCCCATGCCAGTTCCCAGCCGCATATCACCGCAACGGGTTATGATGGCGGCGTAAACGTTGGCGGCTCTAACTTCACCCCGAACGGCAACGTGCTGGTCAAGGTCTTCTACTTCGGCGGAAAACTCGAGACCAAGTGGCACACCACAGCTTTGGGGCAACACGTTGTGTGCCGCACATCTTCCATCGGGCCACTTTGCTACCTGGACCCAGGCGGCGAGATCAACACCGGGCACGTTTCACAACCAGCCGTGGTCCGTGTAATCGCGTACGATTACTCGACCGGCACCTGGAGCAACAGCGTCACCACGGACGTTTATCCGATTCCGTGAGAACGGAGAGATGATCCCGTAGGCAAAGCAGAGGGCTCCTCGCGCAGTAGGTGCGCGAGGAGCCCTCCCTCGGTGGGCAGACTCTATGCAGTGGTATCGGGCGTGAGTCAGTGCCGGCCAATACAGAACGGGTGACCGGCGGGATCCGCGTAGACCTGGTACGCCTCGCCCGCCGTCTCGAGATCGTCGGCTGGTTGCAGGAGCCGCGCACCCAGCGAGATTGCTTCCTCATGCGCCGCCTTGAGGTCGTCGACATGCAAGTCGAGGTGCACCTGCTGCTGCTGCGTCCCGTCGGGCCAATCGGGGGGGACATGATTCGGCGCGAGTTGGATGCCGAGCCGCCACTCGCCGTCGACCACCACGCTGTGCCAACCGTCGTCGTCGTCCGCCACGACCGTGCCGCCCAGCAGACCTGCCCAGAAGGTGCTCTCGGCGGCGAGATCGGCCGCGTCGAACACGATGATCTGCCGCTTGATCTTCATGGAACCATCCTCAGGACTCCACCGTACCACGCCACGGCACTAGAGCGAATTGTCTCATCCACCTTCGCCGGTTCCTTCAGGCAGATCTCCGAGGCAAGCGCGTTCGGCGAGCCAGCGCCGGGCTACTTCTCCCTGGGCGGCCTGGAACGCGCGCAGGGTAGGAAGTCCAGGGGGCGGCGGCTGAAGTGCCTGCACTGTAAAGAAACCGGCAAAGGCGGCAAGCACCGCATTCACCTGCCCCGGATCCGCCTCGCGGGAAGCGGGGTGCATCAGAAAGAACGCCTCGGCGTCGGGGCCGCCTTCGAGGACCACACTCGGCGCCATGGCCAGCATGTCGACCCACGGCGCTCCGACTGCAGCCGCGGGCCAATCGACGATCACCACGCGATTCTCCGTGAGCACAATGTTGTCGGCTCGGAGGTCCAGGTGAATCAGGGTGTCGCCCGCTGCTGCTCCGGGAGCATCTAACTCGAGGTCCTTGAGCGCATCCAGGTGCCGTCTCGACCATTCATCCAGCCCTTGCTCGTCGCCCTGAAGTTCAAACCAGCCGCTCAGCGGGCTTCGAATGCGCTCACCGGCCGACGGAACCTCGAGGGGACACGGTGTCAGGGCCTCATGCATCTCCACAATCGCGGCCACGACACGCTGCAATTCCTCCGGCTTCCACGGTACAGCGGGTAAATGACCGTCAATCTGGGCAAAGGCAAGGACGACCCATCCCGCCTCGCCTTCGTCGTGCACCCACAGCAGCCGGGACACCGGCGCATGGGACGGCAATGCGGCAGCGATGCGCGCCTCTTTCCGGTAGATATGCGGCGTGAGGGGATTGAGGTCTGGGCTACTGGCCTTCACAAAAATGCTGTCGCCGGCGCTCGACCGAAGGGTCGCCGCCAATCCCGGTGAGAATCCCCCCTCCTGGCTCTGTGTCTCGACGACATGCGCACCCAACCGCTCTTCGATAACCTGTCTGACGCGGAGCGGCAACTCATCCCAGGTCAGCCGTGTACCCTGCGCTCTCTCCATACCGAATGGTACGAGATGAATCTAGCAACGGAGCCCAAGCGTGGAGAAACTGTTGGCCGAACGAGTGGCCGGGGTTGGCAGTACGAAATAACTGCAGGCGGCAGACCGCCGATCTACTTGACATTTTTGGTTATACGTAGGGATCGCCCGGCGTGGCGATCCGCCCTGGCACCTCGGGGCGGCACGGCACGCCGGCCGTGCCCTACGAAGCTTGCGGAATGTGTCGACAGCGGCCGGCGCGGGGGCCTGCCCCTCCGAAAATCGCGGCGAATGGCGGCTCTGGTGGACAAAATGGTGCAAGAGAGCGACCGACCTAGACCTGCTCCACGGCTTTGACCATAGCTACCGACCTTACCGAGCGAAGTAGCCTGGCTTGGTGCGATCTACCTGGTCAATCGCAGCACGAACACGCCCCAACCGAACTGTCGCCGGCCGTAGACCAGGTAGGTTGTGCGGCTGCGGTCGAGGAAGTTTTGCATCCCCGCGTGATCCGGGTGATCCGGATGGTCGCGGAGCCACTGCGATGCCGTCCACCACTGCGCGGCCATATACCGGTCCCAGCTATCGTGATCCGCCATCACCAGCTCGACCAGTTCGGCGCCCACGGCATTGAAGCGTTCGACCGTCCCGATCAGGCTGGTAAATCCATGGCCCATCGCATCTTCGGCCCCTGGCGTGGGAGGAGTGATCCAGTACGGCTCGCCGATCAGGACCAGTCCCTGCGGGCGGACCATGGGGCGGATCAGATCGATCGTGCCGCCAGGCCCACCGCCGATCCAGGTTGCCCCGATGCACGATACCAGGTCGTAGGGCGCCGTGTCGTCGCGATAAGTGCCGGCATCCGCCAGCACGAAGTGCACGCGGTCCTCGACCTGCAGTTCGGCGGCCCGCTGCCTGGCGGCAGCCAGGACGACCTCGCTGATATCAACTCCCACCCCACCGATGCCGTGGTCCCGGCTCCAGGTAGTCAGCATCTCGCCCTTGCCGCAGCAGAGATCCAGCTGCCGCTGCCCCTCCCGCAGACGGCATACCTCACCCAGCAGGCGTAGTTTGTCCTCGGTGTACGGATTGAGAATCCGATGCTCCGCCTCGGAGATCTCGTGAAAGCGCAGTGTCATTGCCAGATTAGATCCGGCTTCGGCTGCTTCCAGGGGGACGCTCGGGACGTTTTCGGTGGGGTAGTTGGGCTCGGTCATGCGTGTCCTCCAGGACGATAGTGTACCGCGTTTCGCGGAGACGGTCCGTCCTCGCGCATGCATTTGTGAAGTTCAAACTTATGAGATTGCCCCGTAGCGCGGGAGAAGCGCAGCTCGCCCCTCCCGCGTTGAGTGTGTGGGGTTCCGCTATCCGCAGAAGGTTGCGACGATGGTTCCAGTGCCGGCGTGACCCGGGTTGGGGGAGTAGCCGGGATCGGTCTTGACCACGACGATTTTGGCATAGTCACCAGTGACAACCGGGCCGGATTTCGTGATATTGCCGGCGACGATCACCCCCATGTAGGAGGGCACGCTCCCGGGTGGTGGCACGCTGTTCCCACCCCTGCTGGTCCAGGTTCCGCTGCAAACGTTGGCCGGAGTCATGGTCGGCAAGGTCTGTACGCTTCCCGTAAATCCCTTGAACGTGGAGGGAGCAACGCCGCCGGAGAGGGTGTTGAGCAGGTTCCAGTTGCTGCTCCACCAGGTGACCGGCGTGGTCGCGGTGGCGGTGGCCACCGTGCTATTGCCAAGCACAAAAGCGCCCGTGCTTGGGAACGCGAATACGATCACGTTGCCGCTGGCGGAGGAGGCGGCGTAGTAGGAGTCGCCGGCGAAGGAGGCCGCGAGCGTCTCTGACCCGAGCGTCGAACTGGAGACGCTGGGAAGCGTGCAATTGGCGTTACCGCTCGAGTCGGTCGTGCCCACGCACGACTGGCTGCCGAGCGTAAAGGTGATCGTCTGGCCTGCGGGGATTGGAGCCGGTGAGCCGCCGTCGCCGTCGTTGTCGTTCGCGCCATCCTCGACGAGCTTGGCACTGAGGGTGGCACCGCTCGAGCCGGCCAGGATGACGGTCGGCCCGGTCAACACCAGGCTGGTTTCTTCGTGCTTGATCGTGAAGGTCTGGCTGGTGTCCGAGGCTGCCTTGTAGAGCGTGTCTCCGGCGAAGGAGGCGGTGATCGTGTAGCCGGCGGCGGCCTGAGTCGGACTGATGCTGCACGACGCCGTCCCGGTCGAGTCCGTCGGCGCCGAGCAAGTGTCGGTGCTGCTTGAGCCGAACTGGAAGGTGATGGTCCTGCCCACAATCGCCGCGTTCCCGTCGCCTGGATCGACCAGCGTGGCGGACACCGGCGCCGAATCGTGATAGTCGCCGCTGGTCGAGCCCGTGTAGGTGAGCTGGGAGCTCAGCGGCAGCACGCGGATCTGGCGCGCGACCTCGAAGGTCAGCTCATTACTATCAGTCGCATCGCTGACGCCGGAGGACGGAATATTCACGGTGTCTTTCGCGCCGGCACCCGCGCCCACGCCGCCGGTCTTGAACTGGATCCGGCTCCAGTCGGAGGTGGCGCCGTTCAGGGTGTTTTGCGAGCCGTCACCATTCGCGTCGAAGCCGGTGCCGGCTTCGGTCTTGCCGTCGCAGTTGAAGTCGACCGGCGAAAGGGCCTGCTGTACGAACCTCTTTCCGCCCGGACAGACCCAGCCGGTTCCATTGCCGGATGGGTTCGACCCGAGACTGACGCCGCCGGACTCGGTGAGCGTCGTCTCGTCGAGATTGGGCTCGGTGTCACGCGAGTAGTCGAATACCTGCGTGCCGCCGCGTGGGACGCCGACCGTCTGGAAGAGGTAGTTCATCACGGACGGATAATTCGGCTTGAAGTTGACCCCGTCCTGACCGCCATGCGGCAGCCCCAGCGTGTGCCCGAATTCGTGCATGAAGGTGCCGGTCTGGTCGTTCTGGGTGCCGATTCCCCCGGTCCAGTCGCCGAGCGTGACCATGAAACCGAGCTTGTTGCCCGGTGTCAGACCTGAGGTGGAATCGCCCGTCGAGATTTCAGCCGCCGCGACCGAGTAATGGAAGATCGGAAGTCGCCCCGTGGGCACGAAGTTATTCTTGAGCAGGGTGTAAAAGTTCGTCAGGGTGTAGCTGGGCTTCGTCCCGGTGAGCAGATCCTGCGTCCACGTCACCTGCTGCGCGCGCGAGAGAGTTCCCCAGGTCGTTCCACCCGGAGTGATCGTGCTGTTCGGGCCGGCGTCGACGATCAGCGTGATTCCGGAGCGAGTGGCGCCGCGATAGGTGACCGGATCCTCATCGAAGGACTTGATCACCGTGTCGATGGCTGCCTGTCGGAGTTGCTGGTTGTGGGTCGTGTCCTGCATCCAGTCCAACTGGACCAATACGTTTGGGCGGTCGAGTGACACGCCCATTTTTGGCAGGTCGACGAATTGCGCTGGATTCCCGCCGCCCGGATCGATCGTCACCCCGTTGATCTTCCAGTCATCCGGGATACCGTCGCAGGTGGTCGAGTTGCAGCCGAAGCCAACGGTGAGCTCGGCATTATTGCCGCTACCACCACTGCGGCTGAACGCGTACCCCTGCGGCGTGGTCTCGTTGTACGAGTTGCTGCCGATGAAGGGATTGTCGTAGTGCATCTCCATCGTCGCGCCGCTCAAATCGAGCGTGTAGTCCAGATGGTACTCGGTCCCGGTAGCGATGCCGCACGAATCGGACTCGATATCGATCGACTGCCCGACCGCGATCGTCGCCGGGGGCGAGCCTCCCGCCCAGCAGCCGTGATCGAGCACCGTCGATCCGGATAATGTCAACGCCGAGTCCGAATTATTCGTGAAGTGCACCAGAATCGAACGGGCGGCTGCGTGCGCCGCCGGCGGATACATGCCAATTGCCAGCAAAAACGCCAGCGCAACCGCACCCAGCCGCCAGAGCCCGATCATCCGTGAACTGAAATTTGTGTTCGGTTTCATCGCTTCCTCTCGTTCTCTCTCGATGCGTCGTGCGTGTACCCGGGCTTACATCCGGTCAGGTTCGCTTCGGGTTCACCAGTGGCTGAACGCGGCCCAGGTGACCAGATAGAGGCCGTGCCCGGGTACCCTCTGGGTGTCCTTCCGCCGTTCACGTGTCATTATCCGGCGGTAGCATCGCCGGAGTTCTCACAGCTTATATCTGCCCGTGTACAAGGTCAAGCACTGCTTATCTCACGCAGACGGGGTCGGTCGCTGCTGTGCAGCGGAGCACGACATCGATATTTATCTGCCAACTGGCGAGGCACACGGACCTGCAAGCCTCCAGCCGATAAACGCAGTCACTTCTCTGACGAAACCGGGGAGGGCCTCGTCAGGTCAACAGAAGAGAACAAAGGCGTTAGGAGTACAGCCGCCGCACGCCTTGCACGATCTGCTCCTGAGTCAGGCCTCGTTCGTCCCGCTGGTACTGGTACAGGTCCGGGCTCAGCCCGGCCAGGACGGCATGGGCAGTGAAGTTCGAATCGGCCGGGGGAATGGCGCCTTCCGCCAGGGCCTCGTCCAGGAGCTCCGCAATGATGCCATGGATCCAGCGGTATTCTGGGAGATTGAACTTCGACGTCCGTTGCTCGCCGGAGCAAGCCTCTCCGATGGCGGCCAGATACGGCAACTTCTCGTCCAGAATGGACACGAACCGTGTAATCACGCCATCCAGCCGATCGAGCGCCGGCTGGCCCGCGCTTGCTTGCCAATAGGTCTCGAACTCTGCTCGGGCGCGCTCCATGGTGTCGGCCATGAGATCCCGACAGAGATCGCCCTTGTGGATGTAGTGACGATAGAGCGTCGCCTGCCCCACCCCGGCATTCTGCGCGATACGGTGCATGCTGACTGCCTCGATGCCTGATTCGGCGAAGAGGCGGCGCGCCGCGTCCAGGATACGTGCGCGGTTTTCCACCGCGTCACGCCGTAGATGCGCCGACGCATCACCCGGCGCGAGCGGCGTCTCGACGCCCGACGATTGATCTGGATACCGGTTCACCTGTACTGTGTCCTCCAAAACTCCATCCCTACCCATTCGGGTAGGTGACAAACGGACACCTGTCCGGTATGATGGAATGAAACGGAGAGCTGTCCGGTTTCAGTGTAACCGGCAGTACGTTAATTGTCAATGCCAAGCAATGGGCCGCGCCGGACCCGACGAGGCGCAAGGAAAGGACAGATAGATATGGCACAAAGCACTTTTCTCAACCCCGTGGCGAGGGCGTCCGGGCGGGATGCCCCCGGGGTAAACAAGACGGCGGCACTCATTCTGGTGTGCCTGGCCCAATTGATGGTGGTCATCGACGTCTCGATCGTGAATGTGGCGTTACCCTCGATGCAGACCGCGCTCCACTTCTCGCCGCAGAACTTGCAGTGGGTAGTGAATGCCTACACCCTGGTCTTCGCCGGGTTTCTGCTGCTGGGTGGTCGAGCGGCGGATCTGCTCGGTCGCCGCGCGCTTCTGATCGGCGGCCTCCTCCTCTTTACCGCCGGCTCGTTGGCCTGCGGTCTGGCCCTGTCGTCCGGCATGCTGATCGGCGCACGCGCCGTGCAGGGACTGGGTGGCGCCATCATCTCACCCGCCGCTCTCTCGATCCTGACTGTCACCTTCCCGGAGGGACAGGAGCGCAATCGTGCCCTGGGCGTCTGGGGCGCAGTCGCCGGGGGCGGGATCGCACTCGGTGTCATCCTGGGCGGGATCCTCTCGCAGGGACCGGGCTGGCGCTGGGTCTTCTTCGTGAACCTGCCCATCGGCCTCCTGGCGGCCCTGGCGGCCCCACGACTCCTGGCTGAGAGCCGGGATGAGGATCGCTCTCGCTCCTATGATGTGCTGGGCGCTCTCACCGTGACGGCCGGACTGGTCCTGCTGGTCTATGCCATGGTCAACACGAATCAGTACGGCTGGGGATCGGTACAGACCATCGGCGAGTTGATCGGCTCGGCAGTCTTGCTCCTGGCCTTTGTGACGATCGAGGCCCGCTTCGCCTCGCACCCATTGATGCCCTTGCGGATCTTCCGCTCGCGCACGCTGTCGGGTGCGAACGTGGTGGCCTTGCTGGTGGGACTGACCCTCTTCGCCGTGTTCTTCTTCCTGACGCTCTATATGCAGCAGGTGTTGCACTTCACCCCCATACAGGCCGGTTTTGCGTACGTGCCCTTCACCGTCGGGATCATCATTGCCTCGGGGCTGGGCGCCGTGCTGGTAGGACGCTTTGGCGTGAAGTGGTTGTTGATGGCGGGACTGGTGGTGATGAGTGCCGGTCTATTCCTGTTGACGCGCCTCCCGGACCATGGGAGTTACCTCACCGACATCCTTCCCGCCTTCATCGTGACCTCGCTCGGGGCCGGCATGGTGTTTTTGCCCATGACGAATGCCGCGGTCTCGGGTGCCGACGCGGACGACGCGGGACTGGCCTCGGCGCTGCTCAACACCTCGCAGCAGGTGGGAGGAGCAGTGGGCCTCGCCTTGTTGTCCACCATTGCCACCTCGCTCACCACGAGTGTCCTGGCAAGTAGTCCCCACTCCGGATTGCCGCACGCGCTGGTCGCCGGGTTTACCCGGGGATTCGGGGTCGCTGCCGTCTTCGCCCTGGCCGCCGCGATCGTGGCCATGCTCACCATCTCCCGGGATGTCGGCCGGGTGGACGCGGTCCCCGACGCCGACTATGAGATTCTCTCCGCCGAACTGGCGAGCGCCTAAAGCCGCCTGTCCCCCGGAGCCCGCGCGGAGCCTGCCCTCCGCGCGGGCTCATCTCGCTTAGAGACCACCACCACCGAAGGGCCATTACTGGTTTCCGGCCGGCCGGCGAGGGAGTTGTGTGGCGTAATGATCGGGGCGTTTGCGTTTCTGAGCGGTCCATGCACCTTGTTACCAAATTCTCAGGTTGAGTTCATCTCGCTGTCATGTGGAGATGGAATGATGAACTCAAGAGGAGATACTCATGGACCTTTCGAATGGTTCGGCGCGGGTACAAGACATTGGGCCGGTGGTGCAGATCGAGGCAGGCGGTCCCCCGGAAAAGGGACGGCGCCCGTAGTGTCGCGGCTGGCGTGGACCCGGATTACTTCGAGCAAGTACCTCGGCGTGTTGACTCTCGCCGGCTCGATGCTTGTTGCGGGCGCCATCCTCATGTCTTCGTTCGGCGTGGGGAACGTGATGGAAGCCATGGAGCAAGCGAACGTTTGGCTCCTGGCCCTGGTGATCATTCTGGGAGGCGTGATCCAGCTGGTGCGGGCGCAGCGTGCCCAATTGATGCTGTCTGGGGGCCACGAGGCAACCTTGCCTCACACCTACGCGGCGATGGTCATGGGGCACGGGCTCGGCGATCTCCTTCCGGTGGCTCCGGGCGGACCGGTGTTGCGCTGCGTCCTGACGGAACGTCTTTCCGCTATTCCCGCCGCCTTCTCGACCGGCGTGTTCATGTTCGAAGGCATGCTGGATGGTCTGGGGCCGGCGCTCCTTACGGGCTACCTCCTGGTAGCCTTGACGATTCCGGCCTGGACGCGCTGGGCGCTGATGGCGGCGCTCATCCAATCCATGCTCGTCTTCCTGGTCCCGGTAGCCGTCAAGGTTCTGTCGCGCTACACCCACGTGGCGCCTTTGCGCAATCGACGAGTAGCCGGCCTGGTTCGCCTGGGCCACCAGGTTATGGACGGTCTCTTGGCGGTCTTGACGCGAGGAGCGCGTGCAACAGGCTCGGTTATCGGCCTGTCGTTGGTTGTAACGGCACTGAACGCCCTGCAGATGGTCCTGTTCTTATATGCCTTTGGGCTGCAAACGTCCATCAACAACCTCTTGTTGGTGCTCGTGCTCACGCTGGCGTCGGGCAGTATCCCGCTCAAGATTCCGGGCGCAGGGACATTGGCGACGACTGAAGTCTTGCGGGTGGCCGCGGTTCATGGGCCGGGCCTCGCCGGCTATGTCCTGGTGTCGCGGGTCATTCTCTCGAGCGAGACGGCGTTTCTCGCGCTGGCCATGCTGGCGTGGTGGAGCATCACCGGCCAATGGAAGCGCCTCGGCGTGCACGGCCTGGCCCCGGTCTTCAAAGGCCGTCTCCAACCCGAACCAGTGCATGTGACCGTCGATCGTACTTTGCCGCGCTAGGCTGTCTTCCATTCCACCTTCACGAGTCACATATGCCGCATAGTGGCACCACCCAGCTTGACAATGGCAGGTGGATGCGTGACCGATGCATCGAGCCCGGGACGGATACCGACGCCTCGGCGACGGAGCGCCGAGCTACGCCGGATGCCGCCGCTGAAGCTTTCTTGACATTGGCTGGTATACGTAGGGATCGCCCGGCGTGGCGATCCGCCCGAGCCTCCCGGAGCCCCTATTTCATCCGTCGTGGCGGTCGCAGACCATGGGTGTCTGCCTCGGAATCGCAGTGCCTATAGAATGAGATCATGAGGCTTGAATCATGAGTGAATCCAACAACGAGTCACAGAGTAGCGCGCAGACTGGTGTTGCAACGCTGGGCGGCGGGTGCTTCTGGTGCCTGGAACCGGTCTTCAATGATCTGCGCGGCGTCATTTCCGTCGTATCGGGCTATACGGGCGGCAGTGCTCCCAACCCGACCTATGCCCAGGTGTGCAGCGGGCGTACCGGCCATGCGGAAGTGGTGCAGGTCACCTTCGATCCGAATGAAGTCTCCTATGGGGACCTGCTTCGAATCTTCTTTGCCATCCACGATCCGACCACCCTCAACCGGCAGGGCGCCGACGTCGGAACCCAATACCGATCGGCGATTTTTTATCACGATGACGAGCAGCGGAAGACCGCCGAGGAAGTCATCGGTTCCCTGCAGGACCAGGGGGTATGGGACGATCCCATTGTGACGCAGGTGGTACCGCTCGAGACTTTTTATCCGGCGGAAGAGTATCATCAGAACTACTTTGCCCAGAACGCGCTGCAACCGTACTGCAATATCGTGATCGCGCCGAAGGTGGCCAAGTTCCGGAAGCAGTACGTTGAGCTGCTGAAGAAGTAGACCGAACTCTTCACCGGCCTGGGTCTCTCTCCTTTCTTTCAGCGACGATCCCCGCAGCCTGCTTGATCGACGGAGGCCCTCGAGGCGAAAAAATGACGAACTGAGCGGGTGGGGGAACGCTCACTGCGTATTGACCTTAGCTCAGCGCAGCGATATCATTATTTTCCAGAGCACGATGCGACCTGGATCGCATAGTCAGGGGTCGCGTCGTCCCGAGGGGAGCGCCCGACTTGCATTCAGGTTGGGCGCTTCTAACGGACGCCCGTTGAGCAGAGTGTTTCGCCCATCAGAGGGACGCCTGATCGCCTCGAGCGCCGCCGGCCCCTGGGTGCCGGGTCCAACCAGGGACGAACCAATTACCGTCCAAGCGCATGCTCATGGAGCCAGTTCACCAGGGACGCGAAGAGGCCATGAGCGAAGTTTGGCGATGCTGCAGCGTCCCTGTTCAAGCCGGTCTTGGTATCCACCAGCCCGTGATTCGCAGCCGGGAAGACGATCCAGCTGTAGTCCATTCCGGTCGAGAGCTTCAGGTGCTCGAGCAGGGGTATATCGAGCCGGGTAGGCTGGTTCTGATCCAAGCCACCATACACCCAGAAGATGGGGATGTGTAACCGCCGAAGATCCGGTTGAGGATCGACCCCGCTGGGACCCGCCGCGCGCACCGCAGCGTCGATCTGTGCAGGCGTCATGGCCGGCGTCTGGTTTCCCTGATTGCACAGCGTTGCATAATAGTCGGATTCACCCTGACTCACCACCGGGCCGGAGAGGATCACAGCGAACGAGAAGAGTGCACCACCCGTCGCCGCCGCGCGAGGAATCACCCACCCGGCCTGGCTGCCACCGAACAAGCCGATCCTGTGGGGATCGATTGCACTCTGTCGAGCGAGAAATCGCCCGCCCGCGACCACATCGGCCGCATAGCCCGCGATAGCCTGCTCGCCGGCGAAGTCGCCCAGGTATGTACCGCTCGACTCTCCCTCTCCGCGTTTGTCCATGGTAAGGGACGCAATGCCATGCGCGGCCAGGACGTTGGAGAATGCCTGCCCTTCGTCTCGCAGCGAGGGTCCCGCCCCATGTGCCATGACCACCGCCGGGAACGGCCCTGTACCCGAGGGCAACAGCAACGTCGCGGCCAGGCGGATCGATCCGTGCTGGAACCACACTTCCTGTGCTCGAAACGGTAGGCGTGTCGCCGCTCGCGGAACAGCACCAGCGAGCGACTCGGTAAGCTTCGAGCCGTCGGCCGCAAAGTGGACGGCGCCGGCAGTCGGATTGCGTACCCCCTGCCCAGCGCCGAGGGCGTAGGTCGTGGCGCTTGTCCGATACAGACCCCTGAGACCGTCGTTGGTTACATCGATCAGTTGCGGCGGCAGTCCCAGTCGACTCAGGTCGAGGACGATGAAGTCATCGCCGTTGGCCGCTTGATAGGTACCCAGGAAGCGCGACAACGTGGGCGTACCGGGAGAGACGCGCGCCGTTCCTCTCAGCGCACCCTGGGTCACGGTGCCGGCGAGACTGGATCCACGTGGGGAAAGGGCGAAACTCAACGGTAACGGCACACCCGGCAGAGCAAAGGAGAGCGTCGTCGCGCTTCGCTTGATTCGCGTCGGTTGAAGCGAAGCATGACCCGGCCCCAGCGCGACCAGGGCCGTGCTACCGTGAATGTGAATATCTAACCGCACCTGGGCTGCGTGAGCGGGAAGCGCGAAGTGTCCGACCCAATTGCCCTCCGGGATCGGCTGTCTTGCCTGCCCGATTCCCGGCATCGGAAGGGTAAGCATCCCGACAACGAGCACCGCCGACCAGACTGTAAGCTTCCATGGGCGCAACATGAGAGCGTCTCCTGCATGTAATATAGTTCCAACTCAAACTAGTTTAGAGGGCCACGCGTGCCACGTAAAGACGGTTTATCGCAACCGAACCTGTTCCTGCAGTTTTTTCTTGCGAGCCAGCCGATCGGTCGACTTATCGAGCGCGCCATCATGCCGAGCGCTATGAAGGCGACTGACTACGCCGTACTCAGCGCCATCGATGAATTACAGCCGGTCATGCCGAGCGACATCGCGAGCTCGACCGGCATGCCGCGTCCCACGTTGACGCCGTATATCGAGCGATTACAGCAGTCGGGTCTCGTTGATCGTGTCTCGAACCCACACGATGGCCGCTCCTACATGCTCACCCTGACACGCGAGGGGCAGCGCGTGAAGGACGAGAACGGCCGCGCGCTCGAGGTTGCCTTGCGGCGACTGGCCGACCACCTCGGAGACGATACGGCAAGTCTGACTGACATGCTGGGACGCCTGCGCGAGGCCGCCGAGGAGACGCTGCTCAGCGTTGACCGGTGACCACCCTTGGTGCCGGCCGGAAATTCAGCCCTCCACCGACTTGTAGAAATCAGGGGCAGGTACCGGCGATGCCTCACGGTTCCTGCTCCGGCGCATCAGTGGCACGAGCAGACTCAGGGCTGTGAGTCCCGCCAGGACGAATATCGCTCCGCCGATGCCGAGCATGAGCCGGATCCCAATCCGATCGGCCCATACACTCGCGATCGAGGAACCAACCAGAGACGCCAGGGCGCTGGTCGTGAGGAATGCGCCGGAGACCCTGCCACGCAAGCTGTCCGGTATTTTCGCCTGAACCAGCGTATTCATGCCGGCTACACCGAACAGGACTGCGACTCCCGCAATGAGCGCGACGACGAGTGTCACGGGAACGCTTTGCGCGACGGCGATCACCACATCGAGTAGTCCAAGCGACAGGATGCTCCAGGCAAGCATTCGTTCTGGTGAGACGCGTTTGGTGACGGTGCCGATGAAGACGCTCGCCACGATCCCGCCGATGCCCTGTGCCGTGAGCGTCCAGGCGTAGATCTGAGCCGACCCGTGCAACACATGGCGAACAAAGGGAGCCAGACAGACTGCCACCATGCTGTTACCGAGAAACACCAGCATCATGACGAGGAAGACCAGCGAAATCCAGCGCTGGCCGAGCACAAAACGTACCCCCAGCAACCACTCGCTCCATACTCTGCCCAGGCGAGTACCGGTATTCGGCAGCCCGGACACATCTGGCGCTCTTCCTTCAAACGCCACGCCGATCAGCGAGATGAGTATCCCTGACACCGCAAACGTCGCGGCATCGGCGACAACGACTCCACCCAACCCGACATGCTGCAGAAGCAGAGCGCCGAGCGATGATCCGACCAGCACTGCCAGGAATCCACCGGCCGAAAAAGCCGCGTTGGCGGTGGGAAGTTCTTGCTCTGCGACGATGTGCGGAAGTGCAGCATTACCGAACGGTCCCACGAAATTCGCGACTGACGATCCAAGGAATCCGACGATGTAGACGATCCAGAGCGATGAAGTGGAGTGGACGAACAGCAATGGAAGGAGCACCAGGCCACGGAGCCAGTCGCTCGCAATGATGACGCGTTTGCGTTCCCACCGATCGGCGAAGATGCCCCCGATCGAGCTGAACAGCACCATGGGCACGGTTTCGCTGATGAAGGTTGCCCC
>JANWJD010000217.1 GCA_025449555.1 Chloroflexota bacterium
CTGCGGCGCATGCTGGAACAGCGTGGCCGACTTCGATCGGACGCGCCGTTCCCGGAGTTGATGCGCAAGTCGACGGAGTCAGCCCTGGCCGAGGTGGGAGCCTGGGTAAAGGACCGATCGGTGGTAAAGCTGGCGATCCGCCATGCCGGGCTTTCGACGCTTCCTCCGTCCTTGAGCCGACTGAGTGGCTTGAAACACCTCGATCTCACCGGGAACGGTCTCGACGGTCTCCCGCCATGGCTGACAGACCTGGTCGAGCTCGAGTCATTGTTCCTCGACCGAAACGCGTTGCGCGACGTGCCGGATTGGATTGGCAATTTCGACCGCCTCCGTGAGCTGCACATCGACGGCAATCCGCTCTCTTCCCTTCCATCAACGCTGAGTAGACTGCGTCGACTCGAGGTACTGAGTGTGTGCACCGCCCGACTGTCTTCGATTCCTGAAGAGCTCTCACGATTAAAGCGCTTGCGGCTCTTTCGCCTGCGGGCCAATACCCTCACCACCGTACCGTCCTCGCTGTGGCAACTGCCCGGGTTGGAAGTACTCGACATCGGAGAGAATCCACTCGCTGCCCTGCCGGACGCGATTGGGAAGCTGACTGAGTTGCGAGAACTGTACGTCCATAGCATGGGACTCTCGGTGCTTCCGAACAGCTTTGGAGAACTGCGCAGTCTCCATACGCTCGATCTCGGTCACAACGAGTTGGTCAGCCTTCCTGAGTCCTTCGGCGCACTCACCGGACTTCGCTCGTACCTGTATCTCAGCAACAATCGCCTGACCGCGTTGCCCGACTCCATCGGCAATTTTGTCGAGCTACGCTACCTGAACGCGACCCACAACCGGCTGGTTTCGCTTCCCGCTGCTATCGGTCGGATGCGCAGTCTGCGGGAGCTCCGGCTCTACCATAACCGTCTGCGGTTATTGCCGAGTTCCCTTGGTGAGCTGGTGCAGCTTCAAGAACTGCATGTGTCACACAACGAGTTAAGCTTTCTCCCGCAATCACTCACTGGACTGACTGAGTTACACGAGCTTCGACTCAGCGATAACGCGATCACTGTGTTGCCGGAGTCGGTTGGCCGCCTCCAGAATCTCGCCGTACTCGACCTCAGGAACAATCGGCTGCGCTCGCTGCCGGCATCCACGGTGCAGCTCCAGAATCTACGGTTTCTCGATCTGCGAGCAAATGACCTCATGGTTTTGCCGGACGGCATCGCGACATTGCCTCGTCTCGAAAAACTCGACCTGAGATGGAACAAACTGCGCGCTGCGCCGCGCTGGACTCAGGCGCTCGAAGCACGCGGCTGCACCGTTTTGATCTGACGATCGCGGCGCGCACAGATGCGTTGCGTAGTGTCGTACGCCGGGGCCGAAGCGCGGACCTAGAGTTGTTTTCGGAAATAGAGGGATGGTCGTAGGCCGGTCGCTCCGTCGCCGGCTCGCTCGGGTTGACTCAACCCTTTCGCAACTGACGTAGGTTGTGCCACCGAGCGGCACATACGGCGAAGCGATGAGGTTCGACCCTCAATACCCCAGCGCCAGTCCTTCGGAGCGTGGGTCGGCAGCGCCCATGTAGACCCCGTTTTCCAGAATCTGAATGGCATGGGCATGGCCCATCCGTGATGTATACGTCTCCAGCGGGTCCACGGCATGCCCGCGTGCGAGGAGGTCGGCCAGCACTTCCTCGTCGAAACGGCTCTCCAGGGTGAGGCGCGGTCGGCCGTTCACGGCACCGGATACCGCATCGAAGCGCGGAGCGTCGATCGCCACGTCAATCGGCAGTGCCTGGTCGATCAGGCGTGTCAGGATCTGTACGTGAATCTGCGCCTGCATGCTCCCTCCCATCGTGCCAAAGACCAACCAGGGCTTTCCGTCGCGAAATGCCATGCCCGGCATCAGGGTGTGCATGGTGCGCTTGCGGGGTGCGATACCATTCGGGTGTGTTTCGTCCAGCGAAAACCACGCGCCCCGGTTTTGCAGCAGCACGCCGGTTTCTCCGGCCATAATGCCGGAACCGATTCCCATGTAGTTGCTTTCAATCAGAGATACGAGATTCCCCTCCTGATCTGCCGTGCAGAGATACACCGTGTCTCCGGGCGATCCCGCTGGACAATGCGCCGAGGCGTGTTCGCGCACCAGGAGCGCGCGCTCGCGACCGTATTCCTCGGATAGGAGTTGATCGGGTGAAACGCTCATGTGCTCAGGGTCGGTAATGAACGCTTCGCGATCGGCGTATGCCAGGCGTGCCGCTTCGGCCAGCAAATGGACGTACATCTCCCCTCCCCGCTCGATTGCGCGGGAAGAAAGATGTTGGAGGATGTCGAGCATCATCAGGGCAATGATGCCCTGTGAATTCGGCGGGAGCTCGTAAACATCCACATCCCGGTATCGGATGGAGAGCGGGTCGACCCACTCACCCGCATGGGTCGCCAGGTCCTCGGTCGAGAGCAATCCGCCCACGGCACGCAGGGCACGCACCAGTTCGCGGCCAATATCCCCCCGGTAGTAACGGTCCGAGCCTCCATCGGCGATGCCCCTCATGGTGCGGGCAAGCCTTGGCTGGGCCACAATCTGGCCTTCAACCGGGAGCGTTTCGTTCGGCAGAAACGTTTCCGCAGCCGGCGTTTCGGGATGAAAGAATGAACTGCTGCGCGCGATCGCATCGACGAACCCGGCCGACACCGGAAAGCCGGCTGCAGCGTGTTGAATTGCATCCGTGAACAGCTCGGCCCACGGTAAGCGACCGAAGCGTTCGTGCAATCGACCCCATGCTTCGACGCACCCTGGCACTGTCACCGTGAGCGGACCCCGCTGGGGCATGACGGAACCGGCCGCCAGCTCACGCACGCGCCGGATGGTTGCCTCCGCGGCCGAACGGCCGCTCCCGTTCAGACCGCTTAGTTCTCGCGACCCGGCATCGTAGACCTGGGCGAAGAGATCACCGCCAAGGCCGCACATGTACGGCGTTACAACGGCCAGCACCGCGTTGGTGGCGATGGCTGCGTCAACCGCGCTGCCACCCGCGCGCAGCACGCGCAATCCAGACTCGGTGGCCAGGTAATGGGGCGAGGCAACCATGCCGCGCCGGCCCATCCTCCTCACGCGGCGAGTCTCCATCGGCGGCCGCGCACTACCTCAGCTCGATCGCAGCAGTTCACATGGAATGGTATCAGCAACCGCGGGTAATCGGCCCGGCTGCGTCCGCTGTGTTGCGGCGCGGAAGTAAGGTACGATGATTCTAACGCGGTCGTGCAAAGACGTCTGTCACGTCTGACCGATACCTCCGGGGAGGTCGGAATTCCGGATGCGTTCGAGCCTGGGGTTGTTGGCGGTCATGGTACTCGCTGCCGCGATCGGAGTGGTGGCGGCTCACTCGCAATCTCAGACCACGCCAGCGACCGCCGTGCAGTCGACTCCAGTCTCAGTGCCGTTGCCTCGCAGCGGCACCGTCTACATCGTCGGCGCGCGAGCAAACGACAGTAGTCCGGGTTATCTCCCGACCACCTTGAGCGTGGCCGTGGGACAAAAGGTGACCTGGATAAATCGTGACAGTAGCGGCCACACTGCAACCGCCGACGATGGTGCGTTCAATTCGGACGTGCTCAACCCCGGCCAGAAGTACACCTGGACCCCGAAGCATCCTGGTACCTATTCCTATAGTGACTACACCCAGTCGACCCTGCAGGGAACGATTGTCGTAAAGCCATAGGAAATAGGACAAACTGGTGGCCGATTCCGATCACATACGACAGCGTGTCGTGATCGCCGGCTACGTGCAGGGGGTTGGGTTCCGGCTAGCCGGATTCTCCCGGATCGGCAACTTCGATTCCAAGGCTGAAAAGGCGCTCCAGATCGTGTCGCGAATAGCACTGAAACGCCATCAGGGTGGTGGTTCGTTCTACACCCTCGAGCCGTTGCAGCCGCCCAGGCACAACCTCAGCCATGGCGTCGTACTCTCTGACGCGAATGATGGCAACCAGATCGAAGTCGCCCGCGACTGAGTACACTTCCGCGACCTCCGGAATATCAAGCAATTGTTGCGCCAGTTCCTGTGCCTTGCCGCGCGAGGTTTGCAGCAACACGATTGCGGTGATCACAACTTCGGTCCTTTCCCGTGAGGAAGATGCGCGAGCACGTCGTCTCCATGATACGAACTCGGATGCAGCCGCCAGGAGCGATAAAGTCAAACACCTTGCGAAATTGCGGAGCGCTTAATCGACATAACAACCGGACGTGACTCGTACCGAAGCGTTGGCCCGGCGTGCATTTCCTGGCACGATCCTTGCTGACAGGTATCCACTTGTTGCTGTGAAATCGGCGACACTGTGCCGCGCGAGCAACATGGCAGACAATGCAGCTCAATGGAGACAGGTCATGCTTCCAAATTCGGGACGAATCGACCACTACGCCGTAGACAACCGACAAGCTGCATTCGCGGCAGTCGTGCAGCGAGTGCTCCCGCGCTCGTTCGCTTCAATCGAAACCACGGCGCTCTGCCTGTTACTCTGCGCGCTCTGGGGTCTGATCCTTTACGTTGTCCTGACCAGCGGTTTGTAAAGTAGCCCTGCTACCTTTACTCGTTGCGTAAGGCCTCCAGTGGTCGAATTCGCACCGCTGACCGTGCCGCCAGGTAAGCCGTTGCCACCGCCAGCACGGTGGCTGCCACGAGTACCAACACTGCGACCACCGGATCGAATCCAATGGCCTGGGTCAGCGCGAAGTGTGAGATCAATCCCAGCGTCACCACAACCATCAGCACGCTGACTGCTCCGGCCAGGGTGCCCGCCAAGGCATTTTCAACCAGCACGAATTGCATGACGTTGCGAGGTCCGAAGCCCACGGCCTTGAAGAGTGCGATCTCGCGCCGCCGCTCCAGCATCGAGAGGGCGACCCCGTTCCCCACCACTGCCAGACCTGCACCCAGCGCCAGCGCTGTAATCACTGCCAGCAAATTGAGCAACTCGTTCAAAATGGTATCCACGACGGCCGTCAAGTCTCCAATATTGATCACGAGCGCTCCTGGAACCGCTGCTTGCAACCGGGTGGCATCGCTCGTTAGGTTGCTCTGCGCTACCGTGTCGCTCGTCACCCACTGAGTGTCCGTGCCGCCCAGCGCGACCGTGAGAGCGCGGTCGGCAAAGATCGGCGCCGTGAAGAACGAGCCAAATCCCCGCCTCGAACGCGAACGCTCATAAAACCCAACGATCTGTATCGTCGCGCGGCTACTCGTGCCGGATTCGGAGAGGGTAACCCGGTCGCCAAGTTGAAGACTCCACGGTGCGTCCTCGAGCGCGGAAGGAACGATCGCGTGGGCTGTGCCGGCATCTTGAGGACCGAGCAAGCGGCCGGATGACAGGGCAATGGCGGTTGGACGCTGGCTCGAGCGTAAATCGAGTCCGTTGACACCACTCAAGAAGCGTGGTTCCGCATCGTCACTGTTTGCGGGGGTAGAGACCGCCCCGAGTACCGCCGAGACACTGCGCCCGTTAATCGCGACCGGGACGGTCTGAATGATGGTTGCAACCGATCGCGATCGGATTCCGGGCAGATGGCGACTGCTGGCGGCAATTGCGGGCTGGTCTGCCGGCCCGGTGAGAGCGACCAGGTTCGTCGATCCAGCGGCGGCGAGCGCCGCATTGATCTGTCCCCGCAGCCCCAGGGCTACGGTTAGCGTGATACTCATGGCCAGCACGCCGACCAAAAAGGCCACCAGTGTGATCGAGGTGCGCGCGCGACGGCGGCTCAGCGAGCGGGCGGCAACTAGCAAGGGAAGCAATCCGGCGGCGGGAAGCAGCACAGTGGCGGCCCAGAGTATCGTCACCAGAATGAGAAGCGCCGCCAGTGCCGGGGCACGCACGATTGTCAGGATGCTGACGATGGTGAGGACCACCAGGATTCCGAGAGCAATCGGCATCGATTTGGGCGGTCCCAGACGAGCTACCAATCCCACGATCACAGCGAACGCACCGGCCAGAATGGCAAAAGCGATGAATGCACTCCCCACGAACTCGACCGCGAGCAACAGATCGCCCATGATGGCCGCGGCCAGACCGCCGAACAGGAGTAGCACCAATACCAGCAATCCAAGAGTCTGCGGCAAAGCCCGGGTCGGCATTCCCTGCCCCTCTCTCAGCAGTTCGAGCGGGCGGAATGCAGCCGCTCGAACGATCGGAAGGACCGCGAAGACGAGAGTGGCACCTACGCCGAGCGCCACCCCCCCGATCAACGTTCCCGGGTCCAGCGTGAACTGGACTTGAATCGCAAGTGCCTTCGCGAGTGCGTCGGTGATCACCTTGCTGGTGAGAGCCCCGAGGAGCGTCCCTGCTACTCCTCCCAGAAAACCTATGAGGACGGCCTCCCCTGAGAACAATCCATACAGCGTCCGACGCCGATAGCCGATCGCCTTGAGCATGGCAATCTCGAGGCGCCGGAAGGCGAGCATCGATTGCATTGCGTTCAAGATGCCGATTCCGGCAACCAAAAGTGCCATCAAACCGACCAGCAGCATGAACTGCTGAAAATCGTGTACCTGCTGCCGGGCCGTATCGAGCGCCTGTTGCACCGTCTGCACGTTCGCCGTCGGAAAACGACTGCTCAGCAGGGCGCCGATTCCTACCGAATCCGAAGTATTGGCATAGATAGAGGAGTAATGCGGTGGAGCGGAGGTAAGCGCGGCTGCGTCTCGTTGGTGCACGGTCATGACCGCTGCGTGCTCGAAGCTTGTCTCGGCCAGAATTCCCCGCACGGTCGCATGCAGACCCCGTCCGCCAATCGTGTGAACGAATATTCTGCTACCGAGGCCGATACCCATCTCGTCCGCCAGGACCGAGGTTACGAGAACGTCCCCCGGGCGCTGTAAGAGGCCGCCAACTGTGGCGTTGGCCGGAGACACGAACGTGGGTTGACCGCCGATGGGATACGTGGGTGCTACGACCTGCATGTCGAACGGCACGAGCCGATGATTGTCTCCAACCGAGGTCGCATGCAGGCTGTAGACCGCGGTCCACTGCGTGATTCGTCCCTGGCTTTGCAGCCGGCGGAACACGCCCAAGTCCCGGGCAGAAAGCGGCGTCGCATCGCTGCTGACCGAGACATCCCCCCCGTTCGCTGCCCGCACGTTTGAGGTCAATGCATTCTGTACGGTGAGCGTGGCGGTTTGCAGCGCAACGACACTGCCCACCCCCACGGAAATACAGATGAGCGCAAAGAACACACGTCGCCGGCCCCGCGATAGGGATCGCAGAATGTACCGCAGCCAGAACGTCATGACGTCACCAGCCGTCCATCTCGCATGCGAAGAACGCGATCGGCCAGATGGGCCACATCGTTGTTGTGCGTGGCGACCAGAATGGTCGTACCGTGGCGCTTTCGTAAGTCGAGCAGCAATGATACGAGCGCTGCACCCGTCTCGGTATCGAGGTTCCCGGTCGGTTCGTCTGCCACCAGGAGGGGAGGATCGGAGACTAACGCGCGCGCCACCGCGACCCGCTGCTGTTCACCTCCGGAGAGTTGCGACGGCCGGTGTCCAAGCCGGTGGCCCAATCCAACGTCGGACAGAAGCTGCGCAGCCCTCTCCGGATCATGTCCATTGCGGCCAGGAACATAGAGTGGCAGTTGGACATTCTCCAGGGCGGTGAGAGTCGGTATGAGGTTATACGACTGGAACACCATCCCAACCTTACGGGCACGGAGGGAAGACAGGTGGCGTTCTGATAACCTCCCGATGTCGTCGCCGTCCAGAATTACCTCACCGGCGGTGGGGCTGTCGAGACCGGAAACGATTCCCAGCAGCGTACTTTTACCCGATCCAGATGGGCCCATCAGAGCCACCATCTCACCGTGGCCAAGATCGAAACTTACGCCCCGCAGGATGTGAATCGTTTCTCGACCGAGCGCCACCTTCTTCTCTAGATTCCGTACGCTGAGCGTTGGTCGATCTACACTCAAGCAACCCTCCAGAGGTGCTCGCGCCGTACCTCCGCCAGAATAAGTTGCGCCAGTCGCGCATGCGCCTTGTTTCCCGGATGCAGTCCATCGGCAGTGACGTATTCCGGATGTTTGGCAAGGATGCTGCTGTAGACCGCAAGATCCAGAAAGTGTGACCCGGTTTGACGAGCGATTGATTGCATTCCGGAGTTCCATGAAGTGATGAGCGCGTGAACCCCGTGGATATGCGCACTGCGCACCCGTGGAAAGTACGAGAGGTCGGGAAGACCTACGATCAACACCTGGACCCGCGCCTGCCGCAGCGTCAAGACCAGGTCGCGCAGATCCCGCAGAAATGTGCCACGCGAATACCCGGCCAGAATGTCGTTCGTGCCGAAGAGGACCGTGACAAAGCTAGGTCTGATGCTTAGCGCTCGACTTAACTCTCCGTCGTAGCCCGAACTGAGCGTGGCCCCGGGGATGCCCACGTCGACAAAATGGCGCGCGTGCAAGGCACGTTCTACGAGGTATGGGTAACTGTCTGTGCGTGGAGCCACCCCGATCCCGTAGGTTTCGGAGGCGCCCAGAGCTGCATAGGAACTGGGCAAAGGAGGTGCGAGCGAGGGCTCGGTGGGGAGAGGCCTGGCGTTCGACGAATTCGCGCTAGTCCCATGTGATGAGCCGCAAGCGGCCAAAAGCAGTAAGGCGACGAAAACGAATAAAACCGTAACGGAGCGATGCGCCAAAGAGTGGACCTAGAGAGGAAAAGTGCAACTGCCTGGACAACTGTCCCTCTCAGTATATCGTGGGCTCTCGACCTACTCTCCGCAGCCGGCATTCAACAAACACCAGCACGTGCTCGATTGAGCGCGTGCTGTATGTGATCGAATGATTCCCTATGCCGTAAGCAATGAAGGCTGATCTCTCTCGACCGGAGACGGTATCTTTTCCCGCGCCTGACGCACGAAGTAGGGACTGCAACGAAGCTGCTTGCAGATCTGCGTCACCGTCAGACCCTGTGCCAGCAGGCGTGCCGCGAGACGCTGCTTCTCATCTAATAGCGCTCGGGTCTGTGAACCCGGTGCGTAGTGTGCCATCTAAGTAGCCCTCCACCCAACTTTCTATCCACCGCGAAGCCTACACGCATAAAACCCGTTTGTCTGTGAACTAGATGACACTCGGGGTAGACAATTGGGCGAGAGTACTATCATCACAGTATGTGGATCTCGAGACCGTGCGGTGGAATGCCGCACGGCTCAAAATGGAGAGGGAGAGTTCCATGTCACTTTCGGTTCTAGCGGTCGCGGACGAAGTGTGCCCGGTGCTGTATGACCACCTGGACCCGCGTCGCTGGACAGGGGTTGACTGTATCGTCTCCTGCGGCGACCTCGCTCCTGACTACCTTGACTTTCTGGCTACCAAGCTTGGAGTGCCTCTTTTCTACGTGCGCGGCAACCACGATGGCGCCTATGAGGCATCTGATTACGACGTCGGACAGGATTTGCACAAGAAAATCGTCGATTTTCGGGGCGTGCGCATGGCAGGCTTTGAAGGGTGCCGGCGCTACAACCACGCGTTTCCGCAATATACCGAGCGCGAGATGAGTCGGTTTGCTCGGCAGGAACGGTTGGCAGCGTTTCGACGCGGCGCGCCCGATCTGGTAGTTGCGCACGCTCCTCCGGCCGGCACACACGACGGAGCGGACGTATGCCATCAGGGATTCGAGACCTTCAATCGGCTCGTAAAAGCATGGAAGCCTGCTTTCTTCATCCACGGCCACACTCACGCCTACGATCGGAAACCGACCATCACCGTCGTCGGAAATACGACTGTGATCAATGTGTTTCCGTATTACCGCTTCGAGGTACCGGTGCGAGTGCCCGAGACGCGGCGTGCACCGGCTGCTCGTACCGTGGCGTCAGTCGTTGAAGTGACGGAGCGACCGCACGGGGTATCCTGAGGGACACGCACGCGAGCTCCTGGCTTCGGAGTTCGCTTTATCACGGTTTCGCGTATCCGGTGACGAGTCGGGTGGAGTGATCCAAAGGTTCCTGTTTTCCGTACTGTTTGTTAATGAGGGCGTGACATAAGCGAATGTCGAGCGAGGAGCGATCGGACGAAGAGCTCATGTCGTCCATCCAGAGGAACGACGTGCGAGCACTCGAAGCGCTTTACGACAAACACCGGGCATTTGCGTATGCTCTTGCTCTCCGTACCCTGGGAAACCCATC
>JANWJD010000218.1 GCA_025449555.1 Chloroflexota bacterium
CGCTCGTGGGGCGCGCTGCTCCGTTCGATGACCGATTCGTCCATCGACCTCCCAGACACGCCGGCCGGGCGTGAGATAGAACTCCGAGCCCGATATCGGGAGATCGTCGGGGCGCAGTCCGTATGCCGGCAAGGCGAGATCGTGCCACTGCGCCGATTGCGTGCGGAGCTCGAGTGTCCCGAGCGGCGCAGGCGGGAACGGGCGTGGCGCCTGGCAGTCGGTCGCCGGCTGGAGGATGCACCGGCACTGTCCGAACTGTGGCGTTCGCTCGGGTCGATTCGATGCGAGACCGCGTCACACGCCGGAGCAGGCGCACATGCGACTCCCCTCGATGCCGGACCTCGAGCGCAACTTGCAGTCGAGGAATTCGTCACGTCGGTACTAGTACGTCTGCATGAGCGACGCCGGCGCCAACTTGGCCTGCGGACCATTCGACCGTGGGATTTGTTCGCGCCGCCACCCGGCTTCCCACTCGATCCGCTCTTCGCATCGAGACGCGAGGCGATCGAGTCGATCACCCGGGCGTTGCGCGGCGTGCAAGATCAAGCCGTCACCGTGTTGTGCACGCCGGAAGCACCGTCCGCCTCGCTCGAGAGCGATGAAGATGTGGAGGAGTTACTGGCGCACTATGGTGCGGCGGTGGGGCACGCCACGATCCTCGACCCGCGAGGTGTCCGGAGAGAAGTCGCCGATGTGGCACGGGTGGCGCTGCCGCAACTCGTGCTGCACGGAGCTGGAGTTGCAAAGGATGACACGCGCGCACCGACCTCGTTGAAGCGTGCCCGAATCCGTCACCTGGAACGCCGCCTGTTGGGCTGGACCTTCGGGGCAATGATTGATGCATTTGAGGAATGGGCGCACGCTCATCCCGGTCAGGTGACGGATGAGGATGCGGCCGCCGGCATCTGGTCGAGTCTGTGGCTGCGTTTTCTGCCCGCAGTCGATTGGTCGGGCCTGGAGGATATGCTCAAGGTCGAGTGGCAGACCCATGACGCCCTCTTTCTCAGGCCGGGCGAGTCATTGATTCGGATCTCCCACGAATTGCAAGTGTTCAAAACCTGGAGCCAGGCCACGGATTGCAGAACCTGGTTCCTAAGTCTCGGCATGACAGGAGGGACGGAGGACCATCGCCCTCCGCGCGCGGCTATCATCGTCGAGCAGGATCTACTCGATGTGGCGCGCTGGATGGAAGACGCAATCGAGGATCTCGAGAGCGAGGGGTAATCTGCTACGCTAGGCATCAAACTCACATCTTTCTAGTAAAGAGGAATAGATGCAACTCAGGGTCCGGGGCACTGCCGTCATCGCCACACTTCTTTGTGCCGTGGTGATTTCTACCACGGCCGCCTCGGCCTCGAAAACCCAGCGATTCCATAGGCCGACGCCGACGCGTACCATTGCACCCACCAGCACTTCCACGGCTACTCCAACGGCCACTTCCGCGGGAACTGCCACGCAGACCCCCACCAGCACGCCTACGGCTACAGCCACGGCCACTCTCGTGGGAACCGCCACGCCGACCCCCACCACGACCACCGGATATAGCGGCGCCCTGGCAGCGGCGTATGCCAACACGTATTGGAGCAGCTACAACTCTGGCTACCCGTCGTTCGCCAATCAGGGAGGGGACTGCACCAATTTTGTCTCACAGGCCCTCTTCGCGGGTGGCATCGCGCTGCGCCCGTCGCCTCCCTATACCGGAAACGCGTCTTGGTTCATGATTTCGAGCGGCGGCCAGTGGTCATATAGCGTCCCCTGGATCAATGCAAATGACAACAACATCTTCCTGGTGCAGCATCTGCCCGGAGTGACCCAGGTTGCATCGTACCTCGGCGTGCAACCAGGACAGATCGTGGCGTCGCATGCCGGCCAGGGGGACGTCGTTCTCTACGACTGGAACAACGACGGGATCTACGATCACGAAGCGATCATTTCGACAACCGACGGCCAATCGGTGGACGCCCATACCAGTGATCGGCACGATCAGTACTGGACACTGGCCCAATTCAACACGCAGTGGGCCACCACACACCTGATCGTGCTGCATATTCCAGCCGGCACACGATAGGAGAACTGACTACTTTCTCACGAGTCGGTGCAGGTCGTGGGGACCTATAGTCGTTTCCGGAAATCCGGAGGAGGTCGTAGGCCGGTCGCTCCGTCGCCGGCTCGGTCCGGGTGGCTCGACCTTACCGCAAACATCAGTAGCTCCCCTGCGAGGAGCAGCCGACGAAGCGGTTCCTACCCAAGGCACCGTTCGGCCCAGCCCTCCGTGGCGAGCAAGGCCGGAAGGTCGATGGCTGCGGCTACATTGAGCAACATACCGTGCGCGAAGAACTGGCGCACCAACTCGTCATCGGCTCCAGAGACTTCCTCGACGAAGCGATACAGCTCGGCGAACCGTCGCCGCACCACCACCTGAATCTCTGGATCCACGCACGCGACGTACGATTGCATCTGCAGAAGCAACTCTTCTCGCTGTGAGAGTAACTCCTTGTATGCCAGGGCCATGGCCACCAGGGGCGCCTTCGGATTCGATTCCGCCGCCACTTGGAACATCTCCGCCACGCGATCGAAACCCCGCTCGACTGCGGCCAGGAACAATTCCTTCTTGGTTCGATAGAGCCGAAACAGATACGGCTGCGAGATGCCGACGCGCTGCGCGATCGTTTCGGTCGAGGTACCATGCAAGCCTTTGAGCGCGAATTCGCTCACCGCCGCATTAAGAATCTCTTCGCGCCGTTCTTCCGCCGACATGCGGGTTCGAGTCATCGTCTTCATAAGGTTAGTATATGCTCACTAACTGCGGATAGCAAGTGGATTCTGGTGCGTGAGACAGACGGCTCAGGATCGCGCGACGAAAAAAAGGCGAACTCCCTGGAAAGGAAGTCTCGCCTTGGAGATAATCTGGCGTCCCTAGCGGGACTCGAACCCACGCTCCCGGCTTCGGAGGCCGGTACTCTATCCAACTGAGCTATAGGGACAGGAAGGGTGTGTTTTTGGCTTGAGGACTAGGGTTAGGCGGTATGAGAGGCTTTCTGACCCCCAGGTTGACCCCCACCAGTATTCCAAGGGGCGGCATCGTCGGTCAAGATCAGTTGGCCAGTAGGAAGCTCCATTCCTTCAAATATGCGCCCGGTGGCGTCCGCCACGCGTCCGAGATGCTCCGGCAGGGCGTGGCTGTACACCCTCGCGGTGGTGCGCTCCGAGGCATGTCCGGCCAGGGCCTGCGTGGCCTTCATGGGCAGACCGCACTCCTGGAGGAGCGTGATCACGGTGTGGCGGAACGTGTGAAGCGTGACTTCTTCAATGCCGAGCTTGGACGAAATCCGTCGCAATTCGTCCATGGGTCGGCTGCGAAAGTAGAGTTTCCCGGCTGGCCCACGGAACACCGTGCCATGTTCCTCCCACACCCCCAACACCTCAGCTTTCTTCTGCTCCAGGCGCTGCACGTCGCGATGCCAGCGGAGCGCTGCGCAGACTTGGGCCGGCACCTGTACCGTCCGAGCCGAAGCGCGGGACTTGAGAGGCAGCAGGTGCACACCGGGTTGACGGGGCACCCGGCCCGTTTGTCGTTCCAGCCGGATCAATCCGGTGTCCAGGTCGACGCTCTTCCACTCGATCCCGAGTACTTCGCTTGCCCGGAGGCCCGTCGCGACCACAATCCAGAACAGCGCGGCCCAGCGTGTGCCGTGTGCCTCGCGCAAGATCGACTCGATCTCCGCAAGGGAGAGGACGCGATCGCGCGGTTCACCCGCCCGTGGCGCGGTCATCCGGTGCATCGGGTTTCGCGCGAGGCACTCTATGTCCTCGCCATACTCCAGGGCCATTTTGAGGACACGGAACGCGAGATTGAGCGTTGACGGACTGAGCGCAGGACGGTCGTCGTCACCTCTGGCGAGCCCGGCGAACGTCCGCTCGATGTGGGGGCGCTTGAGGTCTTTCAGTTTGATGTCGCCGATCCAGGGCAGTACATGGCCGATGCTTCGACGGTAATTGTCGAGGGACGTGGGTCGAAGGTTCCTTGGCGCGACATCACGGAGCCAGTCCTGGAGGAACTCACCGGTCCTCCGAGACGAATCCACCACGCACACTCCTCGTTCTGCCTCGGTCACCATTTTGCTGATCCATGTCCATCCCTCTCGCTCGGTCCTGAAGTAGGCGGAGGGACGTTTCCCGTTCGGGAGCCGGACGCGGGCTTCCCACGCGTCACGATCTTCCCGATATCGGATGTTTCCCGGTCGGTTAGATCGACCGGGCCTTGCTGCCGAACTCATTGTTCTTGTCCTTTGCTGCTTCCTCCTTATCCGCTAGCCACTGCTCGAATGCATCCGCCGGGCCGCGAACTGCTCGACCCAATCGTACGGCAGGAAACTCGTTGGCCGCGATGAGCGAGTACACGAATCGCTCGGACACTGCCATCCGCTTCGCAACGGTTTTCACGTTGAGCCATGTGCTCATGTTGCGCTGTACCTGATGAATCACGATTTCTTCTTCTTCATGCCTGAACGGTGTGTACGACGACTTCTTCGTCGGAATAGCCGAGGGCCTGATAGATGGCGACCACCTCCTCGACCTCAAAGCGGTCTGGACCGGAAAGCAGGGCGATCGGTCGCGTTCGCTCTCGTGGCGGCCAGATTTCGACGCTGGCGAGAGGGGGCCAGCCAACCAACGACTGAGAGGACGAGGTGTTGAGGGCCTGGTCCTTGTGCGCCCCGGCCACGACGTCATCGACATGAGTTCTCCCTAATCGGGTGCGTTCCGTTGAGAGGAAAGTGCTCATCCGGAAGTTCTCGAGTAGACGGGTGGGAGGCCACGTCGGCGGCGGGCTTGATTCTCGTCGTCCAGAATGACCTGGACCCACGGCTCGAGTTGTTCTCCCTGTCTCTCTGGACCGCAATCGGTCTGTGGGTCGGGTTCCCTAGGCTGCTCCACGGGGAAACGTTTCACGACGCCCTCCCCGCAGCCCCGGATCTGTCCAGGGCTTTTGCATGGCGATCTTGTGGCCCAGGGACGTGCTGTCAAAGAACAGACGGCTGAACCCGTTGTTGACCGTGGACGCGTTGAAAGTGACTAATAATCAGTCGCCTGCCCTCGCCGCCGCGGTGATGGCGGTCGCTTCACCCGTACTCGTCGTCATGGCCGGTGCAGGTGCCAGCGTGGCCGAACCTCGGCCATGACCGAGGTTCGGCCCATGGAAGCACGTACGCGCACCACAGACC
>JANWJD010000219.1 GCA_025449555.1 Chloroflexota bacterium
GAAGAGGATCGAGAAGCCGCGCCGCGCCTGAAGTTCCCGTACCTGCTGCAGAATGTCTCGTTGTACGACCACGTCAAGGGCAGTCGTAGGCTCGTCAAAGATGATGAGTTCGGGATTGAGCGCCATCGCCATGGCAATGACGGCTCGCTGTCGCATCCCCCCGGACAACTGGTGGGGAAAGCTGTCGAGCCGACGCGTATCGATGCCGACGAGTTCGAACAACTCGGCCGCACGGTCCCGCGCCTGGCGGCGGCTGACCTTCTCGTGTGCCCTGATCACGTCCGAAATCTGAGTACCGATATGGAGCACGGGATTGAGGGCGTTCATGGCACTCTGGAACACGATCGAGACGCGTCGCCAGCGAAAATCCAGGGTCTGTTTCTCTGTCATGGTGAGGATGTTCTGGTCACGGAAGGTGATCCGTCCGCCCACGATTCTGCCGGGCGGCTTGATCAGGCGCATGATGGCGTGGGCGGCAGTACTCTTGCCGCAACCGGATTCCCCGGCGAGACCGAAGATCTCGCCCGGTCCAATCGAGAACGAGACACCGTCCACCGCGACGGCGGGGCCGCGTGGAGAATCATAGTGCACCGTCAAGTTCCGTACATCCAGCAGCGTGTCCGTCGGTTGACTCCGGTCCTGACTGATTTCGCGGGGAAGTTGCTCGGTCGTTCTCACACCCGGACCTCGCTTTCCCGAGCTGAAGCCGGATCGGTGGGAGAGGTTCTGGAGAATCGGCGGCGGCGGCGTTCCTTGACGACTCGTAGCTGGGGATTACTCACCAGATCGACGCCGTAGTTCATGAGGATGAAGGACATGGCCGTGAGTGCAATGGCCAGGCCGGGAAAGACAAACGACCACCATTCACCGGAGAAGAGCGCGGAGTTCGCCTGAGCTTTATTGAGCATGGTGCCCCATGTAACCTGGCTGATGCTCCCGATGCCGAGGTAATCAAGGGCGGCTTCCGTCAGGATTGCACCCATGCTGGAAAGGATGAGCGTATTCGCCAGCAAGCTGATCATGTTGGGCATGATTTCTTGAAAGACGATACGCCACCAGTACTCGCTCGCAACGACCGTGGCCTGCACAAAGTCGCGATTCCGTAAGGTGAGGGTCTGTGCTCGCATCACGCGTGCTCCCCAGGCCCAGCCGGTGATGGTGATCACCACGATCATGGTGAGCGCCGCGCCGCTCGGATCGTTGCCTTTGAACGGAATGTACGCCGCGATGACCAGCAGCAATGGTAACTGAGGTACGACCAGGAAAATATTCATGATGGTGCTGAGGAGATCATCCAGCCAACGACCGGCATAGGCGGCGATCATTCCGACGCACGCGGAGATCAGCGTGATGGCCACGCCGGCGCCGAGACCAACCGCGAGACTGTAGCGGGCCCCATACAAGATTTGAGAAAAGATGTCCTGCCCTTGATCGTTCGTACCGAAGGGATGCGAGCGAGACGGTCCCGCGCCGAGCGGTCCAACCATATCGAGTGGGGCGTACGCGGCCAGCAGCGGCGCGCACAGCGCGGCAATCAGGATGATGCTGAAAATGACCACCCCGACCGCTGTCAACGGCGAACTCAGAAAAACGCGGAGCGATCCCGGATTCACGGGACGACGCGCGGCGCGGACCACACCGGCCGCGTATGGAACAAGAGTCGGTTCGGACGCGGCGGGAGTTACGTTCGCCATGAGATCACGCGGACGCCGCGCGGGGATCGAGCAGCACGTATACGAAATCGGCTATAAGATTGGCGGCCAGCATGCCGACTGTCAGCAGAAAGAAGATGCCTTGCATCAGTGGGTAGTCGGTTGCCTGCACCGCGGTGACCATGAGGTATCCGAGACCAGGATACGCGAAGACATTCTCGATGAGGACCAGACTGGTGATGGCATATCCCAGGACGATGGCAAAGCTCGTTACCTGAGGCAACAAGGCGTTGCGCGCCGCATACATCAGCATGACCCGACGGTTCGATAGTCCCTTAGCCTGGGCCATGGAGACATAATCCTCCGACAGCGTATTGATCATCACGGCGCGCATGCCGAGCATCCAGCCGCCGATACTCGACAACAGAAGCGCGCACAGCGGCATGGCAGCATGGCGGAGGACATCGAGGATGAACGGCAGATTCAGGCCGGATCGGACAGTATCGCCGTAGGCGTGATTGATAGGGAACCATCCCGCCACGACGCCGACGAAATAGAGGATCAATAAGGCGACAAAAAACGCGGGGAACGATTGCGTAAACATGGTGAGCGGTGTCACCACCACATCCACCGTTTTCCCTCGTCGCCAGGCGGCAACAATCCCGAGAAACGTGCCGATGGAAAAGGCGAGAATCGCCGAAAGGCCCGCCAGGAAGAGCGACCAGGGAATCGCCTGGCCGATCATCTCATTGACCGGCGTGGGAAACCTGCTATAGGAGACGCCGAAGTTCAAGTGGAGCAGATTTATCAGGTATTGCCGGTACTGGTCCAGCAGTGACTGGTGTTTAAAGTCGAATGCCGGCCGGAGTGAATCGAGCAGATGAGGATTGGCGGCTAGTTGATTCTGGTAACGGGCCAGGAAGTAGTCGATGGGGTTTCCAGGGAGAAGGCGAGGCAGCAAGAAGTTAATGGTGACGGCCGCCCAGAACGCGATGAGGTAGAAGCCCAACCGCCTCAGGATGAATCGCATTGGTGCCCCTCTCGCGCGTGGTGGGAGTTCGAAGGAGGACCCGGGCCGGCGGCCGCCGGCCCGGGAAAGAGCGACGTATTACTTTGCTGGATGAATGGTGGTGAGGATTTTGACGTTGTCCGGGTACAAGTAGGTAGAGCCGTTGGCGTAGTTATTCGCTTTATTGGGGAAGCCGGTGAAGTGCTTTGTGTTGTAGGTGTACCAGTATGGCGCGTACACCGTGGGCGCGAACGGCAGGTTGTCGAGCTGAATCTTCTCCAGTTTGTAAGCAATCGCGAGTTGCTTTTTGTGACTCGCCGTCTCGCGGAACTGCTTGAGGAGCGTGCTTGCCTGGTCGCTGTACCAGCCCGAGAGATTCGCCAGGCCGCTGGCAAGCGCGTTCTGGCCCACCGCGAAATAGGACGACTTGGGCATGTAATTGTTGAAGACGTTGTACACGCTGATGCCGCCCAGAGGAGACCAGATGAAGCCGTCGAGGAGTCGTTTGGACCGCTGATCCAGCCAGGCGGTAGCATCCGACTGAGTCGTGGTGGCGTCGATGCCGATGTCCTGCAGGTTTTTGGCCGTGATGGCCAGCGTCGTCACCCAATCGTCCCAGCCCGAGGGGCAACTCAGGTCGAGGGTGACCCGGTTACCTTTCGGGTCGTAGAGATCGTTCCCCTTGTACGTGAAGCCGGCCTGCGTCAGCAACTGCTTGGCAGCGGTCGGATCGTACGACGCGAGTTGCTTTGAGCGAGCCTTGAGCTTGGGATCCACCCAGGCAGGATACAGCTTCTCCATCGCCAACGCGTTGGTCGGCGGCTCATTGCCGTTCTCGGCGATCGTGTTTATCTTGGCCCGATCGATCGCCATGCTGATCGCTGCGCGCAGCGGGTAGAGGCTATACGGGTATTTTTGTGTGTTGAAGTAGATGCCGAGCGGGTACGCGACATTGCTGTAGAACGCGTGGAAGTGCGCTGAATCGTGGCTGACATACGTCTTTTGAACGTTCGAGAAGAAGTTCCCGGTCCAATCGAGCTGACCCGAGTCCGCGGCCGCTAACGTGGCGTCGTTACTGGAAAGGGCGGGGACGCGAATGCCGTCGTACGTGAGCTTCTGCCAGTAGTACGGATTCTTGCCGAGAACATATTCCTGGTTCGAAAATTTCGCCACCCGAGCGAAGGGCCCGGTACCAACGGGATTGGCGTTCAACCAGGTGGTGGGATTCTTGATCTTCGACCAGATGTGCTGCGGAATGATCATCGAATTGGTCGACAGGAGCTGAGGCAGCACGGTCGTATTGACGGCGGCGAAGGTAAACTCCACCCCATTGGCGCCGACCCGCTGGATCTTGGTGATCTGATTGCTCTGCATCAAGCCGGTCTCGTCAGCCGCGGCGTATTTTTTCCCGTAATTGAACGTGAAGACGACGTCGGCCGCTGTGAATGGCTTGCCGTCCGACCACTTCACCCCATTCCGAATTGAGACGAGGAGCGAGCGATTGTGATTCAGCCATTTATACCCGGTGGCCAACCAAGGATAGGCGTGACCCACGCCGGCAGTGGTGACTACCATGAGTGGCTCGTAGATGCCGCCCTGGGTGAAGTCCAGGCGAGCTGCAGTCATGAATGGATTAAAGTTGCGACTGAAGGTGCTGGCCGTGTTCTGGAAGGTGGTGAGATACAACGGAGACTTGGCAGCCGGCCTGGCCAGAGCGTTGCCGTGCGCGCCGGGACCCAGGATGAGACCGATGGCAAACAGGGCAACCAACAGCGGACGAAAGATTGAAATGAGGACTCCATGCTTCATGGTGGCGAACGCTCCTTACTCGAATGTTCGGATTACCAAGGGACCTGACACGACTGATCGTCCTTACTTCCGCTTCTCCTCCTCAGATGCACACCGGATTCCTACCGGCACCGGGCCACTGAAAGTTTTTTACAAAGGATTTACAGGCATATGAGCAAAATTACCACGCAAACTTCGTGGTGTCAATCCCACAATTGGAAATATCCGGAAACTTTCCAATGGAGCGTGAGCGTCGGAAGCGCGGCTGGGTCGTCCCGCTTGCCGGCTGAACTAGCTCTAAGGGAGGCGGAATTCCCTCAAATTCCTTACCACGAGCCAGTATGCCGCCTCGACAGCCGTGTTTCATGGCGAAGGCAGGGACGAGCCTTTCAAGCAACTGAATCATTCTCTTTACAACTCGCTGGACTCAAGGTATAGTGAATGAGTACCGAGAATTTTCGGAAAAAATGGATAGAGGATTGCCGTGAGCCCTGAAAAGCGACTCCGCAACGGCAGCAACGGGCGGGTCACGATCCAGGACGTGGCCGACCTCGCGGGTGTGTCGATTGCAACCGTCTCCCGCGTACTCAATAGCCATCCGGATGTGTCCATTCGCACGCGTGCCGAGGTGCTGAAACATGCTCAGCAGACCGGCTACATCAGCAGCAAGGGAATCGAGGTCCGTTCGCTCGGACGGATGCGCCTGATTGGCCTGGCGGTTCCAGACCTGCGCGAGCCGACCGTGGCCGAGATTGTAACGGCGGCCGCCGATGCATTCCACGAACTCGGCGCCCGTTTCGTTCTCTGCAGCGCGGATCAGTCGAACGGTTTCACGTCACTTCGCGAGCGGCTCTTGCCGGATACGGTAGATGGCGCTTTGGTGATCTTTCCATCGGAGGTCAGTGGTGAGCTGCTGGCGATGCAGCAGAGTGGATACCCGCTGGTCGTGATCGAGCCGACTGTGCAGATCGATGAGGAAATCCCGGCGGTTACGGCAACCAATTGGGCCGGAACGAAAGCGGCGACGGAACATTTGATCGGTCTGGGCCATACACATATCGGCTTCATCACCGGGCCGCGCGCATGGCGCATCAGTACGGAGCGGCTGGCCGGCTATCACGCCGCGCTGCTGGCCGCCAGTCTCCCGCTCTCGTCGCGTTTGGTGCAAGAAGCACCGGATCGGACGATCGCAGGGGGACGCGAAGCCGCTGACCGGCTGCTCTCACTGGCGCATGTGCCCACGGCCATCGTGGCAATGAACGACGCTATGGCAGTGGGCGCGCTCGAGATCGCACGGACGCGCGGCCTGGGTGTTCCCCACGATCTATCCATCGTAGGATTCGATGATGTCGCGATGGCAGGTATTACCACGCCGGCCCTCACGACCGTGCAGCAACCGCTGCAGGGGCTGGGAAGAGTCGGAGCCGATGTGCTGTGGCGACTGCTCGAGGGCCAGCGGCTGGACGCGACGCGCATCGAGCTCTCGACCAAACTCATCGTGCGCGAGTCGACCGCGCCGCCGCGTGGTAGCTCTTTTATGACGGTGTGACCGATTGTGGTTACGTATGGGGCGCCGCCGGCGTCGCAATGTATGAGACAGGGAGCGGATCGATGATTGACGAGCTGGTTGGGCAGTTGATTTGGGGCTTTATCAGTGCCCGAGACGACATAACGATGGCCGAGGAAGCGGCGCGTAAAGGACATCTAAGCGGGATCTGGCTCCTGCCGACTGAGATGCGAAGCGCGCAGGACACGGCTACCTTGATCAATCGCTTGCAGCTGGCGTCCCCGCACCCCATGCTGGTCGGAGTCGACGCCGAGGCGGGACTCGGCCTGGTGATGGGTACGGCCACGCTGCTTCCGACGGCCATGGCGCTGGGAGCCACAGCCGATTCCACCCTGGTCCGGGATGCCGCGCTCGTGACGGGGCGAGAAGCGAGCGCCTGCGGCATCAATGCGATTGCCGCGCCAGTGCTCGATGTCAATGTCAATCCGAGCAACCCCATCATCAACGTCCGCTCCTTCGGAGGAGACTCTAATCTCGTGAGCGAGTTGGGCGTCACCTTCATCCGGGCGCTACAGTCTGCTCCCGGCCTCGACGGCAAAGTGCTCGCTATCGGCAAGCACGTGCCGGGGCACGGCGATACGTCTCGGGACTCTCATTTGCACCTGGACTCCGTCAAGGCAGATCGTCAACGGCTGGACGCAGTGGAACTTGCTCCATTTCGCGCGGCAATCGAGGCTCACGTGCCGTTGCTGATGACGGCGCATGTGGCGTATCCGGCCCTCGATCCCTCCGGTGCGCCCGCCACCCTGTCGTATCCAATCATGACCGAGCTCCTGCGGGGAGAATTGGGCTTCGAGGGAGCAGTGGTAACGGATTGCATGAACATGTATGCAATCGCGCACAACTTCGAACCTCAAGAGGCAGCAGTGCAGGCAGTGCTGGCCGGCTGCGATCTGGTGCTGACGGACCAGTGGGGACTGGTGTATGAAGGCTTGATGCGTGCGACTCTTGACGGGCGGCTGCACATATCGCGGCTCGAAGAAGCGGCGGCTCGGGTGCGGAAGGTCAAAGAGCTCATTTTTGGACCGGGCATGGAGCGTCCGCATCCGGTCGATCCGCAGGTGGCGCAGTGGTCGGTGGGCACCCCGCCGCATATCGAGATCGCGGACCGAATCGCGAGCGCTGCGATTACCGCGGTGAATGGGACGCTGGTTCCACCGTCGCCCCGACCTCTCATCATGGCAACCCGCATGGCGCGACGCTTCGGTCCGCCGGTCGAGCTACAGCTCCGCAATGCGCTTGAAGCTGTCGGCTGGGGGGATGTGGACATCTTGATGCTCGACCCACAGCCCGACGGGGCGGAGGCACAGAAGGCCGTAGTGGGCGCACGTGTCGCCGGTTGGGCTGCCTTGCTGCATTTCAATCGGGTGGAGAGTTTCGATCCGGACGCGGTAACGATGAGTGACGAATTGGTAGCGCTGGTGGATGGGGTAGCAGTGACTGGCGTGCCGGTAGTCACGGTGTCGATGGGCACGCCATACGCGCTGTCTCGTATGCGCGACACATCGGCACAGCTATGCAGTTACAGCACGTGTGACGCTTCTGTGCGGGCGACTCTGCGGGTCTTGAAGGGCGAAGTTGCTGCTACCGGAACGTTGCCGGTGGAGCTGAAACCGGTCGCCTTGACGACGTAAACGTCTTCCACCGTCCGCATCCAGAATACTCGTACACTCCTAGATCCCGCCCGGGGATCCTGTGTTGTTGCTTGAAGTGACGGTGGCGGATGCATTCGAACGTATACCCATCGTCCTCTCCTTCATACCTATCTAGCCGTGGATGCCGGCGGCACTCAGCGAGCGTATGACGAGGGCGCAAGCCACTATGATCATCACGGCCAATACCACGCCCGTAAGATCGAGCCCCAGGCTGCCGGCCAGGCGAATCCAGCCATACCCGGCCGACTCAGTGTCCGGCCCGCATTCGGGTGCAGTGTGCATTTCACGGCGGTGCAGGACGAGCGCGGGAACCGAGACAAGCGCCAGAATGAGGAAGAGTAGAGCCAGCGGACCGTTGATCTGGCGCAGCAAGAAGAAGATCACCGCGTCGACCACCAGGAGTAGCAGCACGTACACAATGCATTGTACCGCCGGGTGAAAGCGTCAAATTATCAGCGCGACGGCGAGAAGGAGCGGTGTCCGGGATGGCGAAGAACAGCACGAGGCGGATGGATGTGGTCCTGGTGGATGGCATGCATTTCCGAGCGACCGGAAAGAACAGCGTCTCCGTTTCGGTCGATAGCCCGAACGAAGCAGGCGGAGTGAGCGCCGGACCCACTCCGATGGAACTGATGTTGGTATCGCTCGGCAGCTGCACCGGCATGGACGTGATCTCAATCCTCCGCAAGAAGCGACAGGCTGTCACGTCGTATCACGTCGAGGTCACCGGGACCGTGGCCAACGAGTATCCGCACGTCTATACACATATCGCGATCCGCCATGTGGTCGAGGGCAATGCGGTTTCCGACCAGGCCGTGCGCCATGCGATTGAATTGTCGGAAACTAAGTATTGCAGCGCCTACGCCATGCTGGAGAAGGCGGCCAGTTTGAGCTCGAGCTACGAGATCGGGCCGGCCCGCACCCCTGATTAGCGCAACAGCTTGACCTGTCAGGAGGAAGGCTATGGCACACGTCGACGTCCCGGAGTGGTTCAATGCGGCCTGGTACTGCGTCGATCGGAATCTCGAGCAGGGGCGAGGCAAGAACGTCGCCATTCTTTGCGGGGATCGAACCATCACGTATCAGGAAGTAAGCGACTGCGTGAATCAAACCGGTCATACGCTGCGAACGCTCGGGGTCGAGATGGAAAATCGCGTCCTGCTGCTCCTACCAGACTGCCCCGAATTTGCATTCTGTTTTTTCGGCGCCATGAAGATCGGGGCTGTCCCGGTGCCGGTCAACACGTTATTGACGGTGCAGGATTACGAGCAAATCATCCGCGATAGCCGGGCGAAGGTGCTGGTGGTCAGTGAACTCCTGTACGACACGGTCGAACCCTTTTTGGGCGAGCTCGACCATGTGCGCGGCGTCGTCGTGGTCGGCGACGTACCGGGCCAGCTCCGCTTCGACCAGCTGATCGCCAACCAGACAACCGTCCTCGAGTCGGCCCGCACGCATCGTGACGATGCCGCGTTCTGGCTGTATACGTCGGGCACCACCGGATTGTCACGGGCTGCAATCCACCTCCACCACGACCTGGTCTACTGCGTCGAACAGTATTTCAAAGGGGTTCTGGGCATTCGGGAAGGAGACCGGACGTTTTCCATCGCGAAACTCTTCTTCGCCTACGGTCTGGGAAATGCCCTGTACGCTCCCTTTGCGGTCGGCGCTTCGACCGTTCTGTATCCCGGTCGACCTCATCCGGAAGCGGTTTTCGACGTCGTGGATCGATATCGACCATCGCTCTTCTTTGGCGTGCCGACCGCCTATGCCGCTATGCTCCACGCCCTGGAGCGAGGAGCAACCGCCCACATGGCCTCGGTCCGTCTGGCGGTATCTGCTGGGGAATCGCTGCCACCGAGTATCTACGAACGCTGGCTGGACCGATTCGGGGTCGAGATTCTGGACGGCATCGGCTCGACCGAGATCCTCCATATCTTCCTTTCGAATCGGGCGGGAGCGGTGCGGCCGGGCTCCACGGGCACGGTGGTCTCGGGCTATGAAGCCCGCATTCTCGACGCCCATGACGATCCGGTCCCGGTGGCTGAGGTTGGCAGTTTGACGATCAAAGGCGAGAGCACCTGTGCGGGCTATTGGAATCGGCACGAGATGACCAAGCGTACGATTGTCGGAGATTGGATCCGCACCGGCGATCAGTATCGAGTCGACCAAGACGGGTACTTCTGGTACGCGGGCCGGAGCGACGACATGCTCAAAGTCAGCGGTATCTGGGTGTCTCCGGTCGAGGTCGAGAGCGCGATTATGGAGCATGCGGCCGTGCTGGAGTGTGCGGTCGTCGCTCACGAAGATGACGATGGATTGATCAAGCCGCGGGCCTTCGTCGTGCTCAAAGATCGGGCCGCGGCGAGTGATGACCTGGCGACTGGCATCCAGCGATTCGTCAAGGAACGCATAGCCCCGTACAAATACCCACGGTGGATCGACTTCGTGGATGAGCTTCCCAAGACTGCGACCGGCAAAATCCAGCGCTTCAAACTGCGGGAGTCACCGGTCTAGGCGCGTATGGATGCCGAGCAGTTTCGTGCGCTGACCGATAAAGCAACGGTGCTGCTGGAGTCCATAGATCTTGAGCACTACTACGGAGGCTTCTGTCTGGCGGACGAGGCCATCGGTTCGCTGGGAAAGGCCCTGTTGTCTGCCACGCCCGAACAGCGTGCCGAGTTTTCGGCCGCGCTGTCGGAACACTCTCGCCGCGTGCTGGGGAGATTCATGCTTCGCGCTCCCATGCTGGCGCTGCGGGCGAGGGATGGTTCGGTACTGGGTGAAGGGTTGATCGTCGCCGCAGTGCTGGAGCAACGCGTGCGAGATTGGCGTGATGACCTGGTCGCATTCGCTCCCTACTACTACGCGGCGCAAAACGTGGGACTGTCACCGGCGGAGCTTTTCGACCAGGCAGCCAGGTTCGCGGTTCCCGAGCTCGCCACGACCATGCGGAGGTTTGGACAGCGGCGCGATGTGACACTGGGTGCTTTCGGCTGGCGGCGCATCGAGACTCCGGACGGACCGACACTCGAAATGTTGGGTTTGAAGGGACAGAGGACCGGTGCGGTCGTGGGAAGCCCGAGCTGGGACTCCATAAATGAAGCGATGGTGCGCGAACTTCTGCAGTGGATCGAGTCACAGCCGGGTCGAAAGCGGTCAGATCAGGCGTGACGTCGCGTCACTGACTCATGACCGGCGATTCGTCGGTACCTGCGATAATGCAGGTATTCAGAAAGGGAGTCATCTATGGCCCACGAGCGACCGAATGCTCACATGATCCCAACCGTCATCGAAAACACAAATCGCGGTGAACGCGGTTTTGATATCTATTCCCGCTTGTTGCGCGATCGAATTATCTTCATCAACGTGCCGATTGACGACACGCTGGCGGGACTGGTCGTCGCTCAACTGCTGTTCCTGCAGTCGGAAGACCCGGAGCGCGACGTCTACATGTACATCGCCAGCGGCGGTGGTTCCATCACCGCCGGCCTCGCCGTTTACGACACGATGAAGAACATCGGACCGGACGTGGCCACCATTGCGATGGGCATGACCGGCAGCATGGCGACCTTCCTGCTGGCTGGGGGCACGCCCGGCAAACGCTTCGCGCTTCCCAATGCCACGATTCACTTCCATCCCGCGGGTGGGTATGGGCTGGGCGGCTATGCCCCTGACATCGAGATTCATGTGCGGCACCTGCTAGATCTGCAGGAGCGTGGCAACCGTCTCATGGCCCAGTTCACGCATCAGACCTACGAACAGATCGTGCAAGACTTCTCGCGTGACCGCTATTTCACGGCCCCCGACGCCAGGACCTATGGCCTGGTCGACGAACTGCTCGAGCCGCACATGAAGGATCCGGCGGTTCAAATTCCACCGGTGAACGAAAAGGTGCTGACGAAGTAACCCCGAGCGTATGCTCACCTCGCGCCCGTTTCGCCGAAGTGAAACGGGCGCGTTTTTTGTTTGCGAGCGTATGCTTCAGGTGCGGATGCGCCGCCTGGGTGTCACATATCGGCGGTGAGCGGTGCTGACAGAGTAGAAGTCAAAAGGAGGCTTCTGCTCAATGGCTTCGATAGCGAGCGGATGGGTGATACCACGGGAACAGGACGCGGCGTTCGAGTCGCTCTTCGCGGCGGAGTATGCCACCGTCGTGGCAATTGCGTTTCGCGTGCTGGCCGATGCGCACGAGGCGGAGGACATCGCTCAGGACGTGTTCTGTCAGTTCTATCGGCGGTACTCTTCCGACGAGCCGTGGGCCGGCGCCTGGCTGCACCGCGCTGCGGTCAACACGGCTCTGAACCACATTCGTCGCAGCAAGCGCAGAAGTCGGCGCGAGTCGCAAGAGGCCCTGGAACGCGATCGGTTCCAGTCCGGCGCAACCGTTTCGCTCGATCCGCAGGCCGCCTTTGAGCAATCGGAACGAACTCGAGAAGTCCGGGCCGCGCTCGCCCGGTTACCCCAGAAGAGCGCGAAAGTTCTGGCGCTGCGCTATAGCGGATTGAGCTATGGGGAGGTAGCGGCGGCGCTCGAGGTTGGAGTTGGCCAGGTGGGGACGCTACTGCGTCGCGCCGAAGCCGCGTTGCGGAAGGAGATACAACATGAGACACCTTACTGACGGCATATTGCGGCGATTGGTCGACGAACCCTTCGCCATTGCCGACTCTCAAAAGAATCATGTCGCGGGATGCAAAGCGTGCCAGGCCCGGTACGCCCGGATCGAGCAGGACGCCCGTGAGGTGCGCGCGGCCCTGGACCTGCCGGTGTATACGCCGCACGTAGCCACTGCTCTGGTTCAAGTCACCCAGCGAACGCGAGCTGCGAACCCTGTTCGGGCCGGCAGGCGACTGGGGTCGTGGCGCCGGCCGAACATGGCTCGTGCGCTGGGGACCGCCCTCGCGGTCTGCGCCGTCCTGGGAGCAGTGACATTGACCCCCGCCGGTTCCCTGGCGCAAAGTTTTGTGACCATCTTTCAGCCGAGTCAGGTGAAGGCGATTTCACTCAGCTCGCTCGACATTCGCTCCCTGGCTCAACTGCGGCACTACGGGACGATTCACGCGCCTGGGCGCGTTCCCAATCAGCCCGCGACCTCGGCCAACAGCGCTTCGAGCCTGTCGGGAATGAAGGTGCTGACCCCATCGTCTCTGCCCTCGGGGGTGCCGGCTACCCCGTCGTATTCAGTGTCGCCGGGCGCAACCGCCTCATTCACCCTCAGTGCTGCCCGGGCACAGTCCTGGGCCGCACAATCTCACAAAGCCTTGCCGACCATGCCGGCGGGCATCAACGGCAGCACGATCGATGTGACGGTGGGTGCCACTGTTGTTGCCACGTACGGAGGGTGCCTGTCCAACTGCACCACCATTCCGCAACTCATCATTGGTCAGATGGTAGCTCCCCACGTTTCCTCCACGGGCGCCAATTTGACGCAGCTCGAGAAGTACGTGTTCAGTCTGCCGGGAACATCACAGCAGCTTGCAACCGAGCTGCGCTCGATTAACGCTCCCACCTCGACCCTGCCGATTCCGATACCGTCCAGCATTGCTCATGCCGATCCGATTAGTGTTCAGGGGGTGCAGGGAGAAGCGATCGGTGACAATACCGGCGTGGGTAGTCTGGTGGTGTGGGAGAAGGACGGAGTGGTGTATGCCGTGGGCGGCACCCTGCCGCTCAGCCAGGTTGAGTCGGTTGCGAACGGGCTCCGCTAGGCTCCAGCAGGAGGATCGACCGTGAATGAGAGCAAACGTGGCTAGGCCGCAACCTCGCCCGGATTCGACTTCATCCATAGCCGATGATCACGCCGCGATCGGGGAGATCGGCGGGCGACCCGGACTGGCATTCGGCACCTCACCGGCGATTCACACGGTCGCTCTGGCCAAGCGGTTCGGCGCCACCACGGCGCTGGACAGCCTGACCATGACTGTGCCGCGCGGTGAAGTCTTCGGCTTTCTCGGGCCCAACGGTGCAGGTAAGACCACTGCCGTCAAGCTGCTGGTGGGGCTGTCGCGTCCGACTTCAGGCGAGGCCTGGGTACTTGGTGAGTCTGCCGGGGATCGAGAAATGCGGCGCCGAATCGGCTACTTGCCCGAGCTCTTTCGCTATCAAGAGTGGATGTCGGCACGTGAGGTCCTCGCGCTCCATTGCGAACTCATGCGCATGCCCCGCGCTGAGCGCAAGGCGCAGATCGACCAGGCACTTGAGCTGGTGGGCCTGCAGGATCGCGGACGCGACCGGGTTCGAACCTTCTCCAAGGGGATGCAACAGCGACTGGGGCTGGGAGTCGCCCTGCTCGGGACGCCGGAGCTGGTGTTTCTCGACGAGCCCACGTCCGCCCTGGACCCGGTGGGACGGCACGATGTGCGCGAGATCATCCGTCACCTCAAGCGCCGGGGTACATCCGTCTTCCTGAATTCACATCTCCTGAGCGAGGTCGAACAGGTGTGCGACCGTGTCGCCGTGATCGATCGGGGCCGGGTGATCGCCTCCGGCACGATTGAAGAGCTGCGCGGAGCACAGCACGCAATCCGGCTCCGGTTATCCCGCCTTTCCACCACAGCGCGCGACGTACTGGATCGATTTGGCTCGGTGGATATTGAGGAGGAGTGGTACACGGTGCGGGGCATCAACCCGGACGAGGTGCCGGATTTGGTCGCGGCACTCGTGGCGGCGGGCGCACGCGTGTATTCAGTCGAGCCTCGCCAACAGTCACTGGAAGATCGATTTCTTGAGTTGCTGGGAGGGACTCACGATGGCCATTCTGATCATCGCTCGCCTGACCCTGCGTGAGGCATCCCGCCGGCGTCTGATTCTGGCGGTCTTCATTCTTACCGCGATTCTCGCCGTCCTGACCGGTTGGGCGTTTCATCGCTTGTTGCAGTTGCCGTGCACCACGCGTGGAGGAGTGGAGCGGGCCTGTTCGGGCTCAGAAATACGGATCATTGCCGCCACCCTGCTCATCTTGCTGGCGTTCATGTTTAGCTTCGTGCTGGCGGTGGGCGCGGCCTTCATCGGCGCTCCGACGATTGCCACCGACGTTGAGTCGGGCGTCCTGCTGGCTGTGCTGCCCCGTCCCATTCGACGGAGCGATGTGGTGTTGGGCAAGTGGCTGGGGCTGGCGATTCTCATCACGACCTATGCCGTTCTTGCCTGCGGCATGGAGTTCATAATCGCGAAGATATCGTTTGGCTACGTCCCGCCGCATCCTATTATCGCCATCATGTTTTTGGTGGCGGAAGCGCTCGTCGTACTCACCCTGACCCTGGCTGCGAGTACCAAGATGCCGGCGATGACCTGCGGTATCGTGGTGGTCGTGCTCTTTGGCCTGACCTGGATGAGCGGGATCGCCGGTGCGGTCGGCGCTGCCTTTCACACCAGAGCGATTCAGAATGTCGGAACGGTGGGCAGCTTAATATTTCCGACCGATGGCTTGTGGCGGGCCGCCATCTACAACCTGGAGCCGGTGGCCGTGCTGGCGGCCGGGAGCGCCGCCTCCCGTGAAGCCTCCGGCAATCCATTCTTTGTCAACTCGGGTCCGTCCACGGCCTACCTCCTATGGGTGCTGGGGTGGGGGTGCGTCGTGCTGACTATCTCGCTATGGAGCTTCTCCCGACGAGAGTTGTAAGTGGGACTGAATAAAACAGGTAGTCGCTTCCGGCCTCACTCGCCCGCAGCGGCCATGCCACCGGCACCCCGGGCGGCGTCTTGCGCGTCCTTCTGGCCGTGCATGAAGATCAGCGTGACCACTGCTCCCAACGTCATGCTGATCACCGGCAAGGCGAGCGCCACATGCATGGCGTTGATGTATGCCTGGTGAAACACGAGCTGTCCCAGTTGAGCGAGGTGCCGCGCGACCGTTGCCGGAAGACCGGTTGGGACCTGTCCTCCGCCGGACTGACCGCGACCCACCTGCAAACCGCTGCGCGACGAGTGCGCAAACCCCGCTATGAACTTCGCACGAAACGGCGCGGGCAGCTGGGCGCTGTATCGAACCGTCGTACTCGTCATTTCGGTGGCGAGACGGTTCTGCAGAACCGCACCCACGATGGCGCTGCCCAGTGCTGCCCCGACCTGACGCACTGTATTCAAAAAGCCGGATGCGGCTCCTGCCTGCGCGGGTGCGATGTGTCGCATGGCGAGGGCGGTGAGCGGAGCAAAGGTGCATCCCATGCCCAGGCCGGCAAGCGCGAGGGGAAAGGTAAAGTCAGTCCCCGCGGAGGTCGCGGACGATATCTTCAGGATGAGCGCCATACCGACGGCAAAGACAAACATTCCACTCGACAGAACCCATTTGCCGCTGATACGGTCCGTGAGACGGCCGGCGAACGGAGCGGCGAACATCATGGTCAACGACATCGGCACCATCACCACGCCGGCCTGCTCGGCGGTAAAGCCTCGCACCGACTGCAGGTAAATGGTGAACGGCAGAAACAAACCTAACATCGAGAATGCGACGAACGTCTGCACCAGATTCGCGACTGAGAAGTTGCGCTCCTGGAAAAGCGAGAGCGGGAGCAACGGCTCCTGGACGTGCGCCTCCCACCACAAAAACACGCCAAGCAACAGGATCGCCGCGAGCAGAATTGTGGGGATGCTAAGCAGCGACAGTTGCAGCGATCCGATCGAAAAGGCGGCGAAATTGGAGATGCGCTCCCAGCTATACCGCTCACCCTCGATGAGACCGAACACCAGAGCAAAGAGACCCGCCGTGGCGAGCAGGACGCCGACGATGTCAAGTTGGTGCCGGCGGTGGCTGGTGAGCTCCGGCATAACCAACCAGGCGAGACCAAGCGCCACGATTCCGATCGGCAGATTGACATAAAAGATGGCGCGCCAGGAAAACGTGGTGGTTAGAAACCCACCGAGCGTCGGGCCGGCCACCGCAGCCAATCCCGCCACGCCGCCCCACAGCCCGAAGGCAGCACCGCGACGCTCCGGCGGAAATATCGAGGCGATCATCGAGAGGCTCTGGGGAGTGAGCATGGCGCCTCCCACGGCCTGGATGATGCGGAAGAGAATGAGCTGGTTCGGGGTTTGGGCCAGTCCGCAGGCCATGGATGCGAGCGTGAAGAGAACCATGCCCGCCATGAAGAGCTTCTTTGGACCGAACATATCGCCCAACCGCCCGGCGGTGATGAGCAGGACGGCATACACCAGGATGTACGCGTTCAGGATCCATAGAACCTGATCGAGCGAGGCGTGCAGGCCGTCGATGATGCTTGGAATCGCGACATTGACGATCGTGGTATCGAGCAGGATCATGAAGAAACCGAGGGCGAGCACGATCAGGATGATCCAGGGATTGGTGACGATGCGGGGCGTACTCAAGGTTGGACCAGGATGTCCGGCAGTCGGTCGTGCCATCTATGCGCTCTCCTTTCGGCTGGCTGCCTGGACTTCGATCAGGCTTTCGGCCCAGGAGCGTTCGTGATTCCAATGTTCGATGCGGTGATTCATGACTGACTGAATGTCCAACCGCTGGGCGGGCGTCAGTCGCGGGTTCTCGGCGATGTCGTGCAGCTTTCGTTCCAGGTGATCGAGGTTTTGTTGCGCGTGTACCGCATAGTGCCGGCACAGATGGAGTCGCTCCTCGGGAGTCAGCAGGCAGAAGTGACTTACTTTGTGTGGGAATATCGAGTCATACGTGCCGATATGGCTCTCGGTGTCCATCACGTGCTGACGCAGCCGCTCGCGACCCTGATCGGTGATGACAAACACCCGCTTGCTCCGGCCCTCGTCATCGGTCGGCGCGTCCTCGGCGGTAACCAGCCCCTCTGCCTGCAAGCGATGAAGGACCGGATAGAGCGCGCCCCACTGGAGTTGTCGAAAAGGTCCCATGATATTGCCGAGCACTTTGGCAATCATGTAGCCGTGCATGGGGAAGCGGCTGAGCGCTCCCAGCACCAGAAACTCGTACATAAAATAACTATATCAAAAAGATATATAGCGCTCCATGCGGTGCGGGCGTGCGCTTGGGCAGGTATCACCACGTCGTGCGGTATGCTGGTGGCAACACGCACGATCTGATGTCGGCCTCGATGAGTAATGGGAATTCTGCCTTCATGGATTCGAGCCAGGAACTGGTTGAGCAGTTTGTCCTCTCCGCCCACGGCAACATGGAGAGGGTGGTGGATTTGCTGTCCCAGTACCCTGAACTGCTGAATGTCAAGTGGGAGAGGTTCGACGAGAATGCGCTCGAAGCCTCGGGCCACATGGGGCGGCGTGATATCGCCGGCTACCTTCTGGACCACGGCGCTCCTATGACCATCTACGCCGCGGCGATGCTTGGTAGGGAGGAGCTGGTGGCGGAGTTCCTGCACGAGACTCCTTCCCTGGCGCGTACTCCCGGCGTGCACGGCTTCTCTGTCATGTATCATGCCGCCTTGAGTGGCAAGGTTGAGATTGCCGAGCTCCTGCTGGCACAGGGTGGTGACGAAGGGAAGGATGCTGCGCTCCACGGGGCCATTTCCGGCAACCATCGGGCAATGGCGACCTGGCTCCTGGAGCACGGCGCAAACGTGAATAGCCTTAACTTCGAGCACAAGACACCGCTCCAGGTCGCTCGTGAATCCGGTCGGGATGACCTGGCGGGCATACTGCTCGAATACGGGGGAACGCAGTAATTCGCCGCCCCGCGTGCGCGGATCTGCTGCCGGTTCCGGCTTACGTCGTTCCGGCTTCGGCAGCGTGGTCGGAGCGCTCGGATTCATGCGATCGAGGCCCGGCGATGCGCAACATCGGGATGAACTGGTGGACGAGCGGGCCGATCGCCAGCGCGTAGAGCAGTGTTCCGATGCCGACTGTGCCGCCCAGCAGGAAGCCTGCCAACAGCACTGTGACCTCGATGCCGGTGCGCACCACCCGGATCGAACTGCCGCGCAGAGCGAGACCTGTCATCAAGCCGTCCCTGGGGCCGGGCCCCATGCCGGCGCCAATGTAGGCCCCGGTGGCGATGCCGTTGAGGAGCACCGCAGCACAGAGGGTGACGATTCGCACTGCCAGGGAGTGCGGCACCGGCACCAGCGCGAGCACCGCATTGATGACTAACCCGATGACAAAGACGTTGCTCACCGTTCCCAGGCCGGGCCGCTGCTGGAGCGGAAACCAGAGCAAGAGAACGATCGCCCCGACGATGATCGACCAGGTGCCGATGGGGAATGGGGAGTGGCGTGCCAGCCCCTGGTGGAAGACATCCCAGGGATCCAGACCCAATCCGGCCAGCACGAGCATCGCATCGCTGATGCCATAGAGCACGAGCCCACCATACAGTTGCACCAGGCGACGGGGAAGTCGATCACGTGGCCAGGGGGCCATGAAGGGAAGGGAGGGCACCAGCGATTGTAGGCGTTCCCCGCCGCATTCAGGCGATGTACGTCGCGGCCCCGAGGCTCGTTCGACCGGAGGCCGGTCCGGTCAACCTCGTCCTCTCGTACAATACGTAGGTACTCGTTCTGTGTCCACCTGCTTGAGGGTTGGGCATATTCGCCTGTCTTCAGGGGTGAGCACGATGGAAGTTCACGACAATATTCTCGAGTTGATCGGCAACACGCCATTGGTGCGGATGCACCGTGTCGCGCGGAACATTCGTCCGACCCTGCTGGCCAAGATCGAATACGCCAATCCGGGCGGCAGCGTCAAGGATCGCATTGGTATCCGCATGATCGAGGATGCGGAACAGCGCGGACTGCTCCGGCCGGGTGGCACGATCATCGAGCCGACCTCCGGCAATACCGGCGCCGGGTTGGCGATTGCCGCTGCCATCAAGGGCTATCGAACTATCTTTGTGATGCCGGACAAGATGAGCTCGGAAAAGATCGAACTGCTCAAGGCATTTGGGGCCGAGGTGGTGATCACGCCCACATCGGTGCCGCCTGAATCCCCCGAGAGCTACTACCGTGTCGCCGATCGGCTGGCGCTGGAGACCCCTGGTGGCTTTCAGCCCAACCAGTACTTCAACATGGCAAATCCGCAGACGCACTACGAATCGACCGGCCCGGAGATCTGGCGGCAAACGGGAGGCAAGATCGACGCGTTTGTGGCCGGTGTCGGTACCGGAGGCACCATCTCGGGCATAGGAAAGTACTTAAAGGAACAGAACCCCGACATCCTGATCGTGGGAGCTGATCCCGAGGGATCGATTCTTTCCGGGGGCGAGCTGCGGCCGTACAAGGTGGAGGGCATCGGCGAAGACTTCTGGCCGGGAACCTTCGACCAAACCATGGTCGATCGGTGGGTTCGCGTCAGCGACCGCGACTCATTCCGCACCGCCCGCAGGGTGACGCGCGAAGAAGGCATCCTGGTGGGTGGATCATCCGGCACGGCCGTCCACGCCGCGCTGCAGGTGGCGCAGGGGATGGACGAAGGCCAGGTGATCGTCGTGCTGCTGCCGGACGGTGGACGTGGCTATCTCAGCAAGGTCTATTCCGAGCAGTGGATGCAGGACAACGGCTTCCTGGAGCGGTTGCCTGCTGCCTTGCGCGTCTCCGACTTGCTGCGCCACCGGCACGGAGACGTACCCGAGCTGGTGACGGTAGCGCCATCTGAAAAGGTGGGCCGGGCGATCGATATGTTGCAGGAGTTCGGCATCTCACAGATGCCGGTGGCGAACTGGACCAACGGGCACTCGCTGGACGATATCGTGGGTAGTATCCAGGAAAAGTCGTTGCTGGCGCGCGTCTTCCGAGAGCCGGACATGGTTGAGAACACGGTGGGTGAGGTCATGGACGCGCCGCTCGACACAGTCGATGTGCGAGAGGAGATCGAGGCCCTGATCGGCCCCTTATTGGGAGAGGATACGGCCCTGATCGCGATCCATGCCGAGAGCCCGGTCGGCGTCATTACTCGCTCCGACCTGCTCGAGTACATTGCCCACTCACGCGAGGGGCGCCGGGAGTAGCCCACCCTCGAGTCGGGGATCGCCTGTCGGTGCCTGACCCCAATCCCACGCGATCGATAAGACATGTAGCGGCGCGGCTGAGTCGCGCCTAACGAAAAGGAGATACATCATGGAAGAAGGATTTACCCTGTGGTTCACCGGCCTATCGGGGGCCGGGAAGTCGACCCTGGCGGAGCTGGTCGAGGAGCGATTGACTCAAATGGGGCGCCGCGTGGAACTTCTCGACGGCGATGAAATACGGAAGAATCTGAGCCAGGGGCTTGGCTTTTCCAAGGCCGACCGCGACGCGAATATCTTGCGCATTGCCTTCGTAGCCCGTTTGCTGTCGCGCAATGGCGTGGTCGCGATCACCGCGGCCATCTCTCCGTATCGATCGATTCGGGACCAGGCCCGATCCGAGATTTCGCGTTTCGTCGAAGTGTTCGTGGACTGTCCACTGGAGGTATGCGAGCAACGCGATGTCAAGGGGCTGTACAAGAAGGCACGATCCGGTGAGATCAAGCAATTCACCGGCATTTCCGACCCGTACGAGCCGCCGGAGAACCCCGAGATCCACCTCCATACCGAACTGGAGAATCCGCAGGAGGATGTGGAGATTATCTTTGCCAGGCTGCGAGATCTCGGTCTGCTCCCGTCCGACGGATCGGGCGCTGACTCGGCCTATACGTCGGAAGAGGAAGCACTCGTGTCGGAGCGCCTGAAGAACCTGGGCTACCTGTAGACACTCTCCCAGGTGCCACCCGGTAGGGCCGGTCCGCGGCCGCAGGCCGAAGTGGCCCGCCGCCCGCTCCAGCGGCGACAATCTGGCCCGGTGCGACCAGGTAGGCGACGGAGCACTGCGGTCCCGCCCTGGCATACATTTCCCTCGATCGTGCGCCCGCCAGAGATAGAGGAGTTCCGTGCTAGATTCTCACGAGAAGCAGGGCGAAGGGTGAACGAAGATCTGCTGAATTTCCTGGAGGCCCGGTAACTGCCAATGCATCATCCGGATGTGAGATTTCTGGTCGGTCTCAGCCTGCTGCCCGGTATCGGACCGGCGCGGTTTCACCGGCTGCTGGACCGGTGTAAGGAGCCGGAGCGAGCCTGGCGTGCCTCTGAAAGCGAGCTGGTGGCGGCCGGTGTCGACGTGAAAGCCATGCCGGCGCTGCTGGAGAAGCGCGCGGCGCTGTCGCTCGACCGGGAGATGGAGAAGCTGGAACGGCTCGAAGTTTCCGTGCTGACCATCTTCGATCCGGCGTACCCACCGCGACTCAAGGAGATTTTCAACGCACCGCCCCTGCTGTACATGAAGGGAGAAATCACTCGTCAGGACGATCAGAGCGTGGGGGTGGTCGGTACCCGCGGACCGACCGTGTACGGCAAAGAACTGGCCGCTCGCATCGTGCCGGAACTGGTGCGAAGCGGTTTGACGATCGTGAGTGGCCTGGCCCGAGGAATTGATTCGATCGCACACCGGGCCTCGCTCGAAGCGGGTGGACGGACCATCGCGGTCCTGGGATGCGGGATCGACGTGATCTATCCGGCCGAGAATCGCACACTCTACGGGCTGATTCGCGATTCCGGCGCGGTGGTGACGGAGTACCCGCTCGGCACCAAGCCGGATGCCTTCAACGTCCCGGCACGCAATCGCATCATTTCCGGGCTCACGCTGGGGACAATCGTGGTGGAAGCCCAGTACACCTCCGGCGCCTTGATCACGGCCGACTACGCCCTGGAACAGAATCGGGAGGTGTTCGCCTTCCCGGGTCGGGCCACCGATCGCGGCTCGGCCGGGTGTAACCGCCTCATCCGGGATGGACGGGCCAAGCTGGTGACGTCGACCGAGGATATCGTCACCGAGCTGGACCTTACCGTTGCGGTCCAGCAGCTGGAGATCAAGCTGGCGCTACCCGCCAACGACGAAGAGAGCCGGCTCCTGGCCCTGCTCTCGCATGAGCCGGTACACATCGACGACCTCTCACGCCAGAGTGCCTTGCCAATGCCCACAGTCGCCAGCACCATGATGATGCTGGAGCTCAAGGGGACGGTGCGGCAGATCGGGAGTATGAGCTATACGCTGGTGCGTTGAGACCTGTTGACGCTTGCTACTTGGTTGTGTGTTGGAACGTGTGGCATTTCCGCAAGCTCCTGGATTCTCACTCTACGCGCCCTGGTCATCCCCGTCTGATTCTCGCTTCAGGCCCTGGTCGTATTACTTTCCCTGGCTTCTTTCTCCTGCAGCGCGATCAATGGCATAAGATCGATCGGTTCTTGATCAGGCAGAATGACCCGGACCTCGAGTTGGCCACCAAGGCCATTCACGTAGTTCTCGATGGTCGAGAATTGTAGGTCTTTGGCGTGCTCGATCCGCGATATATTGGCCTGCGAAACCTCAAGCACCTGAGCAAGTTCCGTCTGAGTCAGGTTCAGCGCCTCGCGAAGGTCAGCAAGCGCCAGTGCGATCTTCATCGTGTGACGATGCTCCTCCACGCGAGCCCGACCCTCGGGGGTAGACCGCAACCGATCACGCAAGACCTTATAGTTCGTATGTCCACTCATGGCAGCAATCCCTCCCTTCGTAACGTGTCGAGATGAACCGCGTAGAGCTCATCCGCAATCGGAATGTTCGTTCGATACCAACTGCTCCATGCCCCAGTCTTGTCGCCTCCCACCAACAGGATTGCGTACCGTCTCGGGTCAAAGGCATAGAGCACTCGAATATTCGTGGATGGAGGACGGAGTTCCTTCATGTGCTAGTATAACAGTATCATTGTAATAATGCCACAGTTATAACGATGAAGAAGCGTGGGGGCTGTCGCAGTGCGAGCCCTTCAGAACTGGTCGTCTGGAATCACCGACCTGCGAGGAGAATGTAGTTGCAACCAACGAGCGCCGCAGAACCCGCAAAGCGACTCACCAGGGCATCTGAAGTAGAACGGTGCACGGTCTAGTCCCGCAGTGGCTCGTCGGCACTACCTGCCCGACCCACGAAGCTGAGTGCCTCGCGGGCCAGAGACTGCCACGTGTCCACATCGTCACTCCACACTGTCAGCCACTCCTTCATGGGTGCACCCTTTCCGGCGTCGAACGGACCGCCGGTGCCTTCCTCAACGAGCGCACTGACTCGATCTCGTGGCAATTTGACGATGAGGTGGCCGCGGGTGAGCATGGCGAAGATTGATCGGTTCACCTTCAAGGCGGTTGATCCGAATCCGCGACTGCCATCCTGGTGCGGCAATGTCACACCAGGTTCATCGGCAAACGCATCGACCAATGCTGCGAAGCGTTCCTCGGCATTGCGGGAGTCCCTTTCGTTATCTGCCTGGTCAAGCATGTTCGTCCTCGGTGAGATTGGGGGAACGGGCCGGCCAAGATACGCGGCTAGCCGATCGATTGTGGGTGCGTCGTCTGCAACAGTTTGTATCGGGCCAAAAGGCCGGCCGGTGCGCGGGACGTTGGGCGCGCTCGAGCCGGTCGAGAAGGCGAGCGCTTGTGTCGCGAGGTCGTCTGGAAATGTGGCGGGTTGACCGGTGGCGTGCGCGAGATCCCAACCGTGCACCAATAATTCGGTGAGCCGGAGGTTCAACAGGACGGCTCCCGGTACTTTGCCCACCGGTGCCTGAAAGATGCCTTCAAATACAGACGGCTCGCTAAACGCGGACGCTAACTCGGCGCCCGCTTCGCGATACGCCTGCGCGGGACTCTCGCCGAGTTGGTCAGTGTCGTACATGCGGCGCGATTCCTCCCGCGGCGGCGGTGGTTCGCCGCGTAGTGTCCGAGCGGTGATTCGGTTGCCGACCACGAGATGGTTCAGCAACGCGCGCACGCTCCACTCGGGACAGGGAGTTCGATTCGACCATTGGTCCGCTCGAATGCACGAGACGATCGTACCGGTCGCGTCCAGTGCGAGCGAAAGTCGATCTGTCGGTTTTGCCTGGGACATCGTTTCTCCAATGGTGCTGACTGTAGGCAGCTCGTGACTTTGGTGGCGCGCTCCTTCTTCAGCTTACAAATGGTAGATGCTCACTGCGTTGTCGTGCAGGGCCATGCGGGCCAAGGTGACTGCTTCGGCCGCGTCGAGTTCATCGGCATCGACCATTTCCCCGAGCACCTGGGAGAGACAAAGCCGCGCCCGCTTTGCACCAAGCCAGTAATGTTCGGGGATCACCGTACCGTCACTGCTGCACAGCACTTTACTGACCGGTGCGGTGCC
>JANWJD010000220.1 GCA_025449555.1 Chloroflexota bacterium
CGCAGTAAGCCGGCTCGAGCATCTGCTCACTCGGTCGGGTGCGCTCGTTGTCGCTCTATCTCGTAGAGGGCGATCGAGGCGGCAGTCATGATTCAGTGCCGCCTCAAGTGGCTACACGCCTTCCAGAAACAGCTCTCTGGACTGCTGCCGCCGGGCGCGATTGCGCTTCAGCCCTTCCGCGGCCCGAAACACGTTGTTTGCGCGCTTGACCCGTACGGTACGTGGGGATACCCTTACGATAGCGTCGGAGCTCTCGGGGGCGTGGGGTCCGCGAAGCCATGCGGGTCTATAATCCGCGTGGAGGCTCGGGCGATGAATCAGCACGAACTCATTTACGACTGGAACGTCGAAGGTGAGCGGCAAACGCCGCACTGTCCGGGCATCGAACTGAACGACGAAACTCTCCGGGACGGATTGCAGAGTCCATCGGTTCAGACGCCATCCGTCCATGACAAAATCCGTCTACTCCATTTCATGGCCGGCCTGGGCATCCACTCCGCCAACATCGGCCTGCCCGGGGCCGGTGAACAGGTCAAACAGGACGTCATCCTGCTCGCTCGGGAAATACGCGACAGCGGTTTGAACATCGCTCCCAATTGCGCGGCTCGCACTCTGAGAGTGGACGTCGATCCCATCATCGAGGCGTCGGAGCGGTCGGGGGTATCGATCGAGGCCGCGGTCTTCATCGGCTCGAGCCCAATCAGGCAGTACGCGGAGGACTGGACACTGGATCGTATGCTCCAGCACTCGTCCGATTCGGTGTCCTATGCCGCGTCCCACGGTCTGCCCGTCATGTACGTGACCGAGGATACGACTCGCGCCCGCCCGGACACGTTGCGGAGACTGTACACGACCGCCATCGAAGCGGGCGCTCGGCGCATCTGCCTGGCGGATACGGTGGGTCACGCGACTCCCGAGGGGGTGTGGAATCTCGTCACCTTTATGCGAGGAGTGGTAGCGGACACGGGCGAAGACGTCAAGGTCGACTGGCATGGACACAATGATCGTGGCCTCGGGCTCGTCAATGCCCTGACCGCGGCATATGCCGGGGCGGATCGCATCCACGGCACGGCGCTGGGTATCGGGGAACGGGTGGGTAACACGTCGATCGACCAATTGCTGGTGAACTTCACGCTGCTCGGATGGATCGATGGTGACCTATCGGCCTTGGGCGAATACTGTGATCTCGTCTCCGCCTCGACCGGGACCCCTATTCCACCGAATTACCCGGTAGTGGGCCGCGACGCGTTCCGCACGGCCACGGGAGTTCACGCCGCGGCCGTGATCAAGGCACTGCGAAAAGGTGACGACTGGCTGGCCAACCGGGTGTATTCGGGGGTTCCCGCCGAGTATTTCGGGCGCGCTCAAGCCATCGAAATTGGCCCCATGAGTGGAGTATCGAACGTAGTCTACTGGCTGGAAAGACGCGCCATCACGCCGGATCCGACCTTGGTGGAGAGTATATTTGCGGCGTGCAAGTCTTCTGACCGGTTGCTCGAAACAGAAGACATTATGAATCTGGTGCGCACGTGGCGCCTCCGGACGACCGGCGCGCTCGCCTAGGGGAAGGAGAACGAGACTGTGGGAATGACGATAAGCGAAAAGATTCTTGCGGCGCACGCGGGCAAGGAACGGGTAGAACCGGGCGAGATCGTGATGGTGGACGTTGACGTTAACCTGGCAAATGAACTGTCGGCGGCTCTGGCGATTGACGAGTTCTTGAAGATCAAGGGCGCGGATCGCATCGTCCGTCCGGAACAGGCCATTTTTGTGCCCGATCATTTCACGCCCGCCAAAGATATAAGTACGGCAAAGCTGGTGCAACGGGTCCGCCAGTTCGCGCTCGATCAGCGCGCTCGCTGGTTCGAAGTGGGCAGAGCTGGGATCGAGCACTGCGTCTTGCCGCAACACGGCATCGTGGGTCCGGGGCAGGTCATTATCGGCGGCGACTCACACACCACGACCTACGGGGCACTGGGGGCCTTTTCCACCGGCGTAGGCTCGACCGATGTGGCAGTAGCGTGGGCGATCGGTCAGACCTGGTTACGGGTCCCACCGACGGTCAAGGTGACGTACCACGGAACGCTTCGACCCTGGGTGAAGGGCAAAGACCTGATCCTGTACACGATCGGACAGATGACCGTGGACGGAGCGACCTACATGGCCATGGAATTCCATGGCGAAACCTTGCGAGAACTTCCCATGGCGGGTCGCTTCACCATGGCCAACATGTCGATTGAGGCCGGCGCCAAAAACGGGATCTTCCACGTCGACGACGTCACGCGCGAGTACCTTGCTTCGGTGGGCCACACAGCGTACACCGAATACTGGAGCGATCCCGATGCGGAATACGTAGCGGAGGTGGACATCGATGCCGGCGCAATAGAGCCACAGATTGCGCTGCCGTCTCTGCCCGAAAACTCGAGGCCGGTTTCCGAAGTGGGCGATATCTCCATCGATCAAGTGGTCATCGGGACCTGCACCAACGGGTGGATCGAGGATATGAGGGAGGCAGCGCAGGTGCTGCAAGGGCACAGGGTCAGCAGTCACGTGCGTTGTATCATCGTGCCCGGGAGTCAAGAAGTGCAGCGGGAAATGGTGCGCGAAGGGCTCATGCAGATCTTCATGGACGCCGAGTGCATTGTGTCGACCTCCACCTGCGGTCCGTGCATCGGCGGACACATGGGCGTGCTGGGCGAGCACGAGCGCTGCGTCTCAACCACCAACCGCAACTTCGTGGGACGCATGGGAGCGAGAAGCGCCGAGATCTTCCTAGCCAATCCCGCCGTGGCCGCAGCATCGGCGATAGCCGGACATATCGCCGGTCCGGAAGAAATCGTGAGCCGGGATCTCGTACCGGTGTAAGGAGACAAGCACGTGGACACGCTACAGGGACGCGTCTGGAAGTACGGCGCGAATATCAACACCGACGTCATCATTCCCGGTCGATACTGTCACATCACCGAACCCACCGAGTTAGCGAAATACTGTATGGCGGACCTCGACAGCACGTTCGTCGAGAAAATTAGCCGCGGGGACATCATCGTGGCCGGGGGCAACTTCGGCTGCGGCTCCTCCCGCGAAGTCGCTCCGCTGTCCATCAAGGCCAGCGGGATCGGGGCCGTGGTGGCCCCCAGTTTCGCCCGAATCTTCTACCGCAACTCGATCAATATCGGATTTCCAATCTTCGAGTCGGCGCCGGCATTCGAGGAGATTGACGAGGGAGACGAAGTGGAGATCACGCCGTCTACCGGCATCATCAAAGACCTGACCAAAGGCACGGAATACCAGGCGGCGGCGTTTCCTGAGTTCTTGCAGGCCATCATCGCGCGCGGCGGGCTACGAGGCTACGCCGAAGAGGTGCTGGCCCGAAGGAAAGCGACAGCGTTCACTCCGTGAGCGACGGTTCACGACCTTCGTACCGAATCGGGGTGATACCCGGCGACGGCATCGGTCCGGAGGTAGTGCGCGAAGGACTGAAGGTTCTCGACACCGCCTGCCAGCTTTACAACTTCGCCTGCGAGATCGTCGAGTACCCCTGGAGCAGCGACCACTTTCTGCGATCGGGAGAGCTGATGCCCGAGGCGGTGCTGGACGAGTACCGATCGCTGGACGCCCTGTACTTGGGTGCACTGGGCGATCCCCGTGTGGAGGCGGGATTGGTCGAGCGATCGGTGATCATGGCGATTCGGCTCGGGCTCGATCTCTACATCAACCTGCGACCGATCGTCCTCTACGCCGAAGAGCTCTGCCCGCTGAAAGGGGTGAAGATCGAGGACCTTGACATGGTAGTGATTCGGGAGAACACGGAGGATGCGTACGTCGGGCTGGGCGGGATATTCAAGAAGGGAACTCCCGACGAAACTGCCATCGCGGAGATGATTTACACGCGCCGGGGGGTCGAACGATGCGTGCGCTATGCGTTCGAACTGGCCCGGTGCCGGCCCAGGCGACATCTGACACTGGTCGATAAGTCGAACGCCATTCGCCCTCAAGACATCTGGCGGCGAACCTTCGCAGAGGTGGCGACGGAGTATTCGGAGGTCACAACCGACGCGGTGTATGTGGACGCGGCCGCAATGTACATGGTGGCCGATCCCGCCCGTTTCGACGTGATCGTGACCACCAACCTGTTTGGAGACATCCTTACCGATCTCGGGGCCGTGCTGCAGGGAGGCATGGGAAGCGCTGCGTCCGGCAACATCCATCCCGAACAGGTATCGATGTTCGAGCCAATACATGGGTCCGCGCCCGATATCGCGGGTCAGAACGTGGCGAGCCCGATCGGCGCGATCGCAGCCCTCGCCATGCTGCTGGAGTATGTCGGCGAATCCGAGGCTGCCGACGGCGTCCATTCGTCGATTCGCAATCTGCTGACGAGCCGGCGCGTGCCGGGTCTGGACGCTCGTACCGGGCTCACCACTGTCCAGGTGGGCGACCTCGTGGTGCGTGAACTCATATCCTCAGCCGCATCGCTCTCCACGTCCCTCTAAATCGGGCGTAGAATTTCGAGAGGGTTGCTCCATGTCTGGGCGAGACAGTGAACACATGGTCCCTCCCGCATCGGGAGACCAACGCCGGTTCGACTGATGAGTTGAAAGGAATTTTCTGAAGTGGTGAAGGATGTCTATGTAGTCGAGGGCGCCCGCACGCCATTCGGCTCGTTCGGTGGATCATTCAAGGACACGACCGCGATCGAACTGGGCGTGGTCGCCGCGCGAGGTGCGTTGCAGCGCGCCGGCTATCCGCCTGATGACGTGCAGCAGATATATTTCGGCAATGTCATCCAGACCAGCGCTGATGCCGTCTATCTGGCGCGTCACGTTGGACTCAGGGCCGGCGTGCCACAAGAGGTACCGGCTCTGACCCTCAACCGACTGTGCGGGTCCGGTCTCCAGGCGATGGTGAGCGGAGCGCAGTCCATGCAGCTTGACGAAGCAGATGTGGTGCTCGCGGGCGGAGCCGAGAACATGAGTCAGGCCCCGTACGTGTCCCGTGGCGCACGCTGGGGAATCCGCATGGGGAATGCCGGGTTCGAAGACTACCTGTGGGAAGCGCTCACCGATCCTTTCTGCGGCTGCGACATGGCGAACACCGCGGAGAATCTGGCCCAACAGTACGGGATATCCCGCGAAGCGACTGATGCCTACGCCCTGCGAAGCCAGCAGACGGCTCGAGCAGCACAGGAAGGCTGTTTCCTCACGGCCGAGATCGTGCCGGTCCAGGTGAAAACGAAGAAAGGCACTTTGACGATCGATCGCGACGAGCACCTCCGACCCGACACGACGCTCGAAGGCCTGGCCAGATTGCGCTCTGTCTTCCGTGAGGACGGCGTGGTCACGGCCGGCACGGCGAGCGGGATCGTGGATGGAGCGGCGGCGGTGCTGCTTGCCACTCGGGCGGGCCTGGATGGCAGGCAGGCGCTGGGGCGGATCGTGTCATGGGGGATCGTGGGTGTCGATCCGAGCATCATGGGAATCGGACCGGCCCGGGCGATCCCCATCGCACTGCAGCGCGCCGGATTGACGCTCGACCAAGTCGATCTATTCGAAATCAACGAGGCGTTTGCCGCACAGTACCTGGCGGTGGAACGGGACCTGGAACTGGAGCGCGACAGGGTGAACGTCAACGGGGGCGCGATCGCCATCGGGCACCCACTTGGGGCAACCGGCGCTCGCCTTGCATTGACGCTCCTGTACGAGCTCCGCCGGCGAGGCGGTCGATATGGAGTGGCTTCTGCATGCATCGGGGGTGGTCAGGGCATTGCGGTGGTGTTTGAGGCAGTCCCGAGCCGGGAGATAGATTCAGTGCAGCCAAAGGGATAGAGAGACATGGGCGACGCGGATGGGGATCAAAGCGATTCCCGATTAGCTTCGGCCAGATCCTCGGCTGTGTCGATATCGCGGCCGGCTCGATCGTCGTCGATCTCGATCCAGGCGATTGCGGCGTGGTGGCGCAGTACGACGGGGCGTCCCCCCTGGTCTCCTTGCACGGCGCGAAGTTCCGGAAAGAGCCGACGATCGAACAGGATTGGATTCCCCACATGGCCCGCGTATCGCGGCGCAACCAGGAGGGGCCGGCCCAGCTCGAAGCGTGCCACCAGCGCCCGAATGGCAGCTGCCTGCAGAAATGGTTGATCTCCCACCCCGATGACTGCCGCTTCGGTCTCGACGGGCAGTGCTTCGATGCCACGGACCAAGGCGCGGCTCTGACCCATTCGGTACTCCGGGTTCTGAACGCATCGCACGGAAACAGTGCGCAGCAACCGCCCGATCTCGTCTGACTCGTGTCCGATGACGACCACGAGCGGGTCGAGGCCGGAGTCGACGTATGCCTGCACCGTGCGCTGGATGACCGGAATCCCGCCAACCTTTGCCAGTAGTTTATTAGACGTTCCAAACCGGGCGGACATACCCGACGCCAGTATGATTCCGGCTATGCCAGGCGCCATGACTACCTCGCGTGTGGTGGTGCGTACGTGCTATACCGAGACACGTATATGGCTTGACAGATTGAGAAATAACGGTATGCTGAAGCCACGAATGCTCGGGGTCGAGGCGGTCCCGGAAAGGATCCAGATCTATGGCGCTGACAGAAGAAGAGAAGAAGGCAAAACAACGCGACTACAATCGCCAATATTATCTGGCGCATCGCCAGCGTAAGCTGGAACAGAACGCCAAGTCGGCGCGGCGCTGGCGTGAAAAGTACCCGGAACGATACAAGGCATCGCAGGAACGCTGCCGCGCTCGCATACGCGAATTGCGCCAACAGAACCCGCGAAAGCCCAGGATGCGCGAGTGCATCTCCTGCGGCGAAGTCAAATTGCACAAGGCTCGTGAGATGTGCGTGGTGTGTTACGGCCGATGGCGCTGGCAGGCTCGTAAGGCTTCGGTCCAGCAAGGTTTGAGCGCTTGATCCGGCCAACCCACATTACATGACCGGCAACCGAGCCCGTCTTGGAGGTACCGAGACGGGCTCTTCCGTGTCTTCGATCGCGATGATCCGGGGAATATTTGCCATGGTGTCGTCGAGCCCGTCCAGTCCGTAGCCGGCTACGAACACATTCGGCACGGTGAATCCGAGATAGTCGATCGGCACGTCGTACTCGCGGCGAGCCGGTTTGTCGAGGAGTGCCGCGACCCGCACCGCACCCGGGTGCTTGAGTTCGAGGTACTGCAGAATCCACTTCATGGTGAAGCCGGTGTCGATGATGTCGTCCACCAACAGAACCGGCTTTCCCCGTATGTCGGTCATGATATCGCTCACCATGCTCACGACGCCCGACGACTTCGTGCCGCTATAGGTGGTCACGCGAATGTAGTCCAATCGGACCGGCATCTCCAGGCGCTTGGCGAGATCGACCCCGAAGAAACATCCTCCCCTGAGAATCGGAATCATGTACAGGAGGTCGACGCCGCGAAAATCGTTGTTGATTTCCTCGGCTATTTCCGCTACCCGTTCCTTGATCTGATACTCCGAGATGAGATCACGCACTGTAGCCTCCGGACACGTATTGGTTCCATCGTAGTCCACTTGATTAGCATGTGAAGAAGCGATGAACGCAGAAAGGTTTCATGTGACCACGTGCCGACGATGTAACGCGCGGAGTCTCGAAATCATCCGAGAGTCGATCGTGCGACGCGGTCCGCGCAGCTTTCTCGTATCGTGGTACCGATGTTCCGAGTGCCAGGACGTCAGTTTCAAGTATCATCTCTTTCCCGACAGCGGGGAGCGTGCACCTGTGAGAGAGGTGTCGGAACCCGGGACAGAAGTCTCTTCGCCGGAAGGGCATCCCACTCCTGAAGCCCGCCTGCCGATCCAGGCTGACGTGAAGGGTTGAGCCAGTCGCACTGAGTCGAACCTGACGCAGTGGCCGCAGAGTGGAAATTCGGGCCTCCGGATGGATCCATGGCGGACCACTTTGGGCTCACCGTGGCCCCACCCCTGTCCTTCCCACAACGACTTTGAGCGCGATGGTGGTGATCCCGTGGGGCTTGTCGCAGCACTTTTGAGTGTGATATCAGGCAATCCACGCCAGTTTCACAACATTTGACGTGCACCCGGACCGCCCGGGTTTGTTCTCGCCATCAGGAAAATACTGCTTGCATTTCAGCGATTCCTGGTCGATAATGATCGGCAGTGGGAAGTAGTGGGAGTAAGTGGGGACGAGTGGAGGTCGTTCCCTCTTCGGTGGAGCCGCTGATTGGATAACAGATAGCTGTGGACGCTAGGGACGAAAGGTAACTGAGTGTTTTTAGGCGAGTACGAACGGAGCCTCGACGAGAAGTGCCGCGTGGCGATTCCCGTTGAGCTGCGGACCGGCCTGGGAATCGGAGCAGTTATCACCCGTAGCTTCGACAACTGCCTGTGTATTTATCCAGCGGCACGTTGGGAAGTGCTGGCGAACGCTCTGGACGATTTCCCACAAGTTCGCTCTGAAGCCCGAATCTTAGCCCGATCTCTTTTTGGCGGGGCTGTTCCATGTGACTTCGACCGACAAGGACGAATCGTTATTCCCGCATTCTTGCGAGAACATGCCGGAATCTCGGGAGAGGTCGTTGTCGTGGGCGTGAACAGTCACGTGGAAGTCTGGAGCCGAGCAGCATGGCTCCAGCAGAAGCAACGCTTCGAGAAAGAGAGCGCTCAACTGGCGGAAGCGCTCTCACTGCGCTAAGGCGTGACAACCGGATACGACCATGTGCCCGTCCTGGTGACGGAAACAGTAGAGCTTCTCCAACCCCGGCCTGGCGGGCTGTTTGTCGATGCCACCGTGGGCGGGGGCGGTCATGCAGAAAAGGTGCTCGATTTGACTATTCCCGACGGTCGACTGCTCGCGTTAGATGCGGATCCAACGGCGCTCGAGGCGTCCAGGGTTCGGCTCAGTCGCTTCGGAAACCGCGTACGCTTCGCGCGCAGGTACTCCGACCAGGTGCTCGACGCAGCGCAGGAGTACGGATTCGTGGGTGCGCATGGTGTGTTGTTCGATCTGGGTGTGAGTTCTCCTCAGATCGATACTCCGGAACGCGGTTTCAGCTTTCAGTCCGACGCGCCGCTTGACATGCGCTTCGGTCCCGATGCCGAACGATCGGCGGCTGAGTTGATCAACGAGCTTTCGGAACGGGACCTGCGCGACATCATCGCCGAATACGGGGAAGAACGGTTTGCGGGCAGGATCGCCCGCCGCATCGTTGCAGAGCGAACTGTCAGGCCGATCCTCACCACGACCCACCTGGCCGAGGTGGTGACACGGGCCAAACCGCGCGCCCACCGCGAGCGCATAAATCCCGCCACGCGAGTGTTTCAGGCTCTGCGCATCGCCGTCAACGACGAGCTTGGCCGGCTGACGAGAGCGCTCCCGCAAACCCTGGGCCTCCTGCGCGACGGCGGCCGGCTGGCGGTCATCAGCTTCCATTCGCTGGAAGACCGAATCGTCAAACAGTTCATGCGCCAGGAAGCGACGGGCTGCATCTGTCCGCCGGAGGTGCCGGTGTGCGTCTGCGGACGCACTCCAAATTTGCGCTTGGTCACCCGGCGTCCGGTGACCGCTTCAGACGACGAGATCGTGCTGAACGCGCGAGCCCGCAGTGCCAAGCTTCGAGTCGCCGAAAGAACCAACTCACCGACGTAACGAACACAACCACGTCATCACTATCGAGCAGGGGGGAATCAACATGATTGGAGAGCGGTACGCTCCCGCGTCGCGGGTCCGGGCAACACCCAAAGGTTCCGGCGTGGGGAGGTTGCGCGACCATCTGGTTGCCGGCCCAGCCGTCTCAGGGAGAGAGCGACTCTCCCTTTCGATCGCAAATTCCGTCCTCATCCAATTGGCGCTGGCGATGAGCCTGGTCGCATTTGCAGCCATGATCTATCTCTTCCAGGCAAGCCAATATTCGATTCTCGAGATGAATATTAGCGACCTGCAGAATCAGCAAGCTCAACTCAGAGTGGATAACGCGGCACTGCAGACCACTGCCTCTTCCCTCCAATCGATCCAGCGGGTGGATACGATCGCCACGACGCAGTTGCACATGACAAAGCCCGACATCGCAACGTTTATGTGGGTAACCCCGGCCGCGCCACGCATGCCCGTCATCCGGGCCGTCAACGCTGACCTGGTGCAGGCACAACGTCAATCCCAACCCTTTGCCTGGATGCAGCACTTCGCTACAATCGTGCAGTCGTCACTGTAATGCTCGAGTCCGGCGTTTCCCAGACTAAGTCACGAGGGCGAAGTAGTGCCACGCGCACCAAGAGCGTGCCTGCTCGCCCGGTGGGCAGGAAGCGCTCGCAACGGCCAAAGACGACGGTCGTTCGACCCCGAGCACTTGAGCGCACGCAGGCGCCCGCGAGGGAGTCGCGTCCGCTCGTGGTCTTGATCTTCATGGTTTTTGCCGCCAGCGCTCTGATGGCTCGCCTCGTCTTCTGGCAAGTGATGCAGCATTCCGCGTTGACCCGACGCGCCAATGTTGAGCACGCCGGACTGTACGTGCAGCCGCCGTCACGGGGATTGATCTACGATTCCAGTGGCGTGCAACTGGCCACCGATGTCACCCAGAATCAGGTTTACGCCTTTCCCAGGCAGATCAAAGATGCGCGCAAAACGGCCAACCTCGTGGCGCCGGTCCTGAAGCTGTCATTTACGCGGCTACTCGACCTGTTTACAGGTGACAATCCGTCACTGTTGCTGGCGTCCAATGTGCCCAAATCGGTCAGCCAGAAAATCATCGACCTCTCGCTCCCGGGTATCGTGCTCGGTCCGCAAATCAAGCGGTACTACCCGCAGGGTACCGTGGCGTCACAGATCCTGGGTTTTGTCGACACCGCGAACGCCGGGCAGTATGGTCTCGAGCAGTACTACAACAGCTACCTCTCCGGCCACGCAGGAGTTCGAAGCGTGCTGCGGGACACCGCCGGCAACAATATCCAGGTCGGAACTTCGGCGTCACCTTCCCACAATGGCGGCAATCTCCAACTGACGCTCGACCGAACGGTCCAAGGTTTAGTCGAGGACGAGTTGCACAAGGCAATCAAGGTTCACCACGCGGACGGTGGCACGATTCTCGTGATGGAACCGAGCACCGGTGCCGTACTCGGCATGGCCAGCGCACCGAGTTTCAATCCGAACACCTACGGTACGGTTCGAGATTCTTCCCTGTTCGTGAACCCCGCCGTCCAGAGCCAGTACGAGCCCGGATCGACCTTCAAGATCATTACCATGGCCGCCGGTCTTGACTCGCACGTTATCACTCCCACTACCTCGTTCGACGATACCGGTTCGTTCTACGTGACGCACGACTACACGGTGCACAACTGGAATATGAGCGGCTTTGGGATCGAAAACATGACGCAGGTGCTCCAACACTCGGCGAATGTGGGTGCGTCGTGGGTAGCCCAGCAACTCGGCACCGATCGCTTTTACCGGTATGTGAAAGCGTTCCAATTCGGGCATCCGACTGGGATCGACTTGGCGAACGAAGCTCCCGGCACGCTCCCCCTCCCGGGCGACAGGGTGTGGACCATCGACAACCTGTACGCCAATTCGTACGGACAGGGACTGGCGGTGACGCCGATCCAGATGATTCGAGCAGTCGCGGCAGTCGCCAACGGGGGCATGCTGGTAAAGCCGCACATCGTCAAGGCCATGGAATACAACGGAGTGGTCCATCCGATCCAGCCGGTGTCCCTGGGCCGCGTCATCAGCCGACAGACTGCCCGTACCTTGACCAACATGCTGGTGCACTCGGCGGTGGGAGGGGAAGCGGCCGCGGCGTTGATCAAGGGATACAATATCGCCGCGAAGACCGGCACGGCGAATATTCCGTCGCCGACCGGCGGATACATCCCCGGCGCTACCATCGCGAGTATCGTCGGATTTGCGCCGGCATTCCATCCCCGCTTCGTGGTCCTGGTTATTCTTCGCCACCCGCGCGACACGCTCTACGGTTCCATCGCCGCCGCGCCCGTGATGCATGATTTATTTGGTGAACTGTTCATGCACTACAACGTCCCTCCAATCGCAAACGCGGTGAACAAATGACGCTCGACGTCGCAGCGGTGCTCAACGGCACCGTTGCTACGGTACTGGTGGTGGGGCCCGACGGCGCTCTGACCGACCGAGGACTCCACGTCGCGGACTTGGCGCACGAGTTCCCACACGTGTGTATCGATTCGCGTACCGTGGCTCGGAGCGATCTATTCGTGGCTCTGCCCGGGACACGAGTGGACGGACATCAGTTCCTCGACGTCGCGTTTGAGGCAGGGGCGCGTGGAGTACTCGTGAGCCGCACGGTCGAGAGCGATCGCACGTTTCCGCCCTCGGAAGGCACTGATCGACCGTACGATCGTTTCGTCTTTACCGTTCCCGACACCCTCACGGCGCTGCAAGAGCTGGCTCGCTACTGGCGTACCCGCCACAGCGCGCGTGTAGTAGGAGTGACCGGAAGCATCGGAAAGTCGACCACGAAAGAAATCGTCTCGGCGCTGCTTGCCACGAAGTGGCCGGTTCTCAAAAGCGCCGCCAACTTGAACACGGAGATCGGGCTCCCCCTGACCTTATTGGGCTTGAGCGCCGAACACGGAGTGGCCGTCCTGGAGATGGGAATGTACCTCCCGGGCGACATCGAGCAACTCGCACGGATCGCTCAGCCGGACATAGGAGTGGTAACGACCGTGGCGCCGATTCACCTGGAACGAATGGGATCGATCGAGGCCATCGCACGAGAAAAGAGCCGGCTCATCGCGGCACTCCCACCCGACGGGCTCGCCGTCCTCAACGCCGACGATCCGTGGACACGCGCCATGGCACGAGTAAGCGGAATGGCGCCGGCGGTTCTGGTCGGAACTCATCCAGACGCGGATTACCGAGCCTCCGAGGTCGAAGCCCGTGGGCTCGACGGTTCATCATTCTCGCTGCATGCCGAGGGGCAGACGCTCGACATCCGTACCTCGGTCCCCGGGACCCATACGGTGCATGCATTTCTGGGCGCCGCGGCGGTGGCCCGTTCGCTGGACATGAGTTGGGCCGAGGTGAAGGACGCGCTCGAGAGTGTTCGAGTCGACATCAGGCAGCGCCTACTGCGCCGGGGGGATCACGTGTTGATCATCGACGATAGTTATAATGCCGCGCCCATGTCGATGTATGCCTCTCTTGCCTTGCTTGCCGCCTCCCCAGGAACCAAGATCGCCGTCCTCGGCGATATGTTGGAACTCGGCCCGGACGAGGAACACGCGCATCGCGAAGTAGGCGAGCGGGCAGCCGAGATCGCGGATTGGCTGGTGGTGCGTGGACCGCGCAGTCAATGGATGGCGGACGCAGCCGAGTCGAGAGGACTTCCCACCAAACGTGTGGTTCGTGCCGCTTCCAACCTCGAGGCGGTCGCTGCCCTGGAACGAATCATCAACGCTTCCGCGACCGACGGTATCGAGTCTGTCGACGATTGGGCGATTCTGGTGAAAGGATCGCGTGGAATGAAAATGGAAGAAGTCGTCAACGGTTTGCGGGGCGGCACATGATGCGCAATGCACTCGGTGCGTTGACGCGCGCCGGCAAACTCCCTTCCCCTCACAACGTGCAGGTGACGGATTCGCTGCTGCCTGCCATGGTCTTCGGTGTGGCGGGCTTCACGATCTGCATGTTTGCCGCGCCGTACGTGATTATCCTGTTGCGCCGGCTCCGAGTCGGCAAGCTCATTCGAGGAGATGGACCAGAGTCTCACCTCGTCAAGGCCGGCACGCCGGCGATAGGGGGCATCCTTTTCAGCGGCACCACCATCTTCTTGAGCGTGGTTTTTAACATCATGCGCGGCCATTATCAAGAGCTGCTGACCGTCGGCGCGTTGCTGAGTTGCAGCGTACTCGGCATGGTGGACGATCTCTTGAGCACCTTCCGAGTGGGCAAGGCGGGCTTGCGGGCTCGTTTCAAGTTCGCTTGGACCGTCGTCATTGCCGCCATTATCGTGGGCGTTCTGCATATTCCTCGCCTGCTGGCTCATCCCAACGATGTGTGGGTTCCCACCCAGGGTTATGTCGACTTCCATTGGGTGTACTGGCCGGTTGCCATTTTTGCCATTGCAGCCACGGCACATGCCGTCAACCTCACGGACGGTCTTGACGGGTTGGCAGCCGGTTCGGGAGCAGTTGGTTTTGCAACATTTGGCGCCATTGCCCTGCTGACGCCGGGGTATACCTATACCGGCTGGTTCTGCTTCACCATGGTTGGAGCAATCCTGGCATTTCTCTGGTTCAACATCTACCCGGCGCGCGTCTTCATGGGGGATACGGGCTCGTTGGCCATCGGCGCCTGCCTGGCTACGGTGGCCCTGTTGTTGAATCAACTCTTGATTCTGCCCGTCATCGGATTTGTCTACGTCATCGTCACGGTTTCGGTCATGCTGCAGGTGAGTTATTTCAAGCTCACCGCAGGACGCCGCCTATTACGCATGGCACCCTTGCAGCACCACCTCGAGCTGATTGGGTGGCACGAGAATCAGATCACACAACGGTTCTGGATCGTCAGCATGCTGGCCGCGGTGGCCGGCCTCGCGTTGGCGTTTAGCTAGCGCATGATGGAGCTCCACGGTAGGCGAATTCTGGTTCTGGGACTGGCACGCGAGGGCGTATCGCTGGCGAGGTACCTGGATTCGCAAGGGGCACTGGTCACGGCCACCGACAACGCGCCACGGGAGAAGTTGGGGGCGAGACTTTCGCAATTCGACGACTCGCGGGTTCGGTTGGCGGTGGGCGGTGATCACCTCGATCTCGTGGCAGGAATAGATGCTCTGTTCGTCAGTCCTGGTATTCCGGAGGACAACCCGGTGTATGCCGAAGCACGCGGACGCGGTGTCCCGGTGGAGAGCATGACCACCCTGTTTTTCGAGCTGTGTCCAGGTCCGATCGTCGGCATCACCGGCAGTAGCGGGAAGACCACGACCACCGGGCTCATCGGCCACATGGCACGACAAGCCGGACTGGATGTGGTGGTGGGAGGAAACATCGGGGACCCGATGATCGACCTGCTCCCTGAGATCGGACCGGACACCACGGTCGTACTGGAATTGAGCAGCTTTCAACTTGCTCTGATGCGGCGCAGTCCTCACGTCGCCGTGGTAACGAACATCTCCCCCAACCACCTGGATCGCCACGGCACGATGGAGGAGTATATCGACGCCAAGCGGCACATCGTCGCTCACCAGACAGCGGCGGATTTCGCTGTGTTGAACAGTTGCGATCGGGAGGCAGGCACGTTTGTCCGTGCCACACCGGCCCGGCTCCGATGGTTCGGGGAGCGTTCCTCGCTGGGGGGGCGGGTTGTTGGCAACGCGATCGCGCTGGTGGACGATGACGCCCAAACTCCGGTCTCGCCCGTGGACGCGATCCCCCTCCTGGGAAAGCACAACGTGGAAAACGTCCTGGCAGCCGTCACGGCCGCGCAGGTGATCGGCATTCCGGCGGAAAGAATGGGTGCGGCGATCCGTACCTTTCGGCCCGCCGCTCATCGTCTCGAGACGGTCGCCACGATCGGCGGTGTGTCGTATATCGACGATTCGATCGCCACCACGCCGTCGCGCGCGCGGGTGGCGCTCGAGGCGGTTGAGACGCCGATCCTACTGATCGCGGGCGGACGAGACAAGCGATTGCCGTGGGAGGAGTTTGTGCAGGCAGTGGTGGCACGGGTTCGATTTCTCCTGCTGATTGGGGAAGCGGCCGGCCAGATCGAAGACGCCGTCCGTGGTGCCATGGAGCGGTCTGAGGGTGTGCTCCGCGGGTC
>JANWJD010000221.1 GCA_025449555.1 Chloroflexota bacterium
AGGCAGCCACGATGCGTGGCAAATGACCAATCCCTCTGCTGCCCACTCCGACTGCAATGCGAGACCCGGGTTTGAACATCGACCCGGCATCGACCCCACGAAGCTGCTCGTTGACCGCACCTTCGACGTCTTCGATGGCCGGAGGTGTGTCGATGCGTTGTCGCACGTGGGCCATGTCGGGCAACTCTACCGGACCCAGTAGTTGTTCAAACATTTCGACGGGGATGTCGAATCGGACCTGCATGCCTCAGGATACAAGTCCAGGCACGGGAGTCGCAGGGTTACGTGCACGCCGGGAGATCCCACGGCAACCCGCGGAAAAAAGGAACTCAGGCCGAATTGTCGACCCGAGCCCCGAGATCGGATGGTGAAAAGAGTGCCTACGGGGTTGAAGGCTCCGGTTCCGGTGCGACCGGCTGATCTTCTACCAGCGGCAGGTACAGCTTTTGAACGTAGTCCAGCAGCATGCGGCGGGAACTATAGCGAGTGAGCGTGACGACCATGGTATTCCTCATCATGGTCGCCCACTCATGAGAGATACCCTCGGCGCTGAGGTCGTAATACCTCGGCACGATGCCGTTCTCCAGGAACTCATACAACTGAAGGCTGTCGGCGTGGTCGTCACAGCCGTCGATCCCCCAACCGACTCCCCACCAATCCACCTCCGCCGCCCACCCGTCCGTGACGGTTAACTGGACGGCACCGTTATCGCCAGCCTTCATGCCACTCGTGCCGCTCGCTTCGAGCGGCTTGCGTGGCGTGTTGAGCCACACGTCGGCTCCCGTGGTAAGGGACCAGGCTACGTCGAGATCGTAGTCCTCGACGAAGGCAACGCGGGATGCGAGCACAGGATCGCTGCTAAACCCTTGTAGCAATTCTCGCAGGATCGCTTTTCCGCCCTCATCACGCGGGTGGGCTTTCCCTGAGATCACCACCTGAACCGGACGGTCGTGATCGTTCAGCAGGCGCACCAGCCGCTCGCGGTCGGAGGCCAGGAGAAACGCGCGCTTGTACTCGGCAAAGCGACGAGCCCAAACCAGGGTGAGCGCATCGGGATCGAGCTGAGCGCCTCCCGAGCGATTGACGCGTGCGACCATCGCTCGGCGTTGGGAGGCGTGCGCTGCCTGCAACTCGGCATCCGGAATCGAGTGAATTGCATCCCAGTTGGGTGAGTCTCCCCTCCAGTCCGGCACATAGCGATCCAGCAAACTCTGAACCGCGGGACCGAGCCAGGTCGGCATGTGCACTCCGTTCGTCACGGCCTCAACCTGGAAGCCGGGCCACTCACGCGGAATGACCTGCGCATGGAGTTGACTCACGGCGTTCGCTTTGCCCGACATGTGGAAGGCAAGCACTGCCATCGAGAAGCCGGAGTCATGGCCGCTCGCGGCCAGATCCATCAATCGGTCTCGGCCAATGCCGTTGCTCTCGGCGTACGGTCCCAGATAGCGCAAGACTAGGTCACGCGGGAACACGTCGTTGCCCGCCGGCACCACCGTGTGGTTGGTATAGACCACTTGCTGTTGCGTTTGACTGAGCGCGCTCTGGAACGAGTTCCCGCGGAGGTGATCCGCTATCAATTCGAGCCCGAGGAACGCCGCGTGACCCTCGTTCATGCTGTAGATGGAGGGCGAAAGGCCCAGCGCATGGAGCGCCCGCACGCCTCCAATGCCCAGGACGACCTCCTGACGAATGCGCGTTTCCGCGTCACCTCCGTAGAGACTGGCGGTGATTTCGCGGTCCTCGGGCCGTTCATTCTCGGGTGTGTCTGTGTCCAACAGGAAGAGCGAGACGCGGCCAACCTGGAGCTTCCACACCGCGGCCCGCACCACACGATCGGCCACTGGCACGGAAACGGCGATGGGCTTTCCAGTATCGTCGACGGCACGCTCGAGCCCCAGGTCTTCCGGGTCCAGAGTGTCGTTATATTCAGTCTGGTAGCGCGACTCGTCCAACTTTTGATGGAAGAAGCCGCGACGGTAGAACAGGCCGAGACCGACGAACGGCAACCCCATGTCGCTCGCTTCTTTCAACATGTCTCCGGCGAGAACGCCGAGTCCGCCTGAGTAAATGGGCAGCCAACTCGCGATCCCGAATTCAGCACAGAAGTACGCGACCGGACATGCTTCGAGCCGAGCGAGGCGAGCGTCGGATCGAACGCTTCGATCGAACCAGGTCGGGGAAGCAAGATACCGTGTAAGCCGGCCGAATACTTCCGCAATGCGGTGTCTGTCGTCGGGATCGGAGAACAGGGCCTCCAGCGCGTCATCGTCGAGCGCCGCCAGCGCGGCGGCAGGCGAAGCTATTCCCGCACCCTGTATGAGTTGGTCAAGGACATCCCGTCCACCATTCCACAGCGACGCCACATTTGCGACCAGCACCTGTAGCTGTTCGCGAGTCTTGCTTTCTGCCACCCTCCGTACTCCTTCGTACTTACCGGTGCTCGCGGCTGCTCCTCACAGGCACCTCTCGAGTCAACCCGGTTTCTAGGTTCGTGAGTCTTATCACAATTCGGGCCGGAACTCAGACGTTCACAGCCCATTGATGTGCTCTATCCGGTGGCGGCGTCCTCTACTTTTTCGGGACGCCATCTCAAATCTGGGAAGCGCGCGGCTCGCACCTCGTCCAATCTGCCAATGCTGGTGGTCAATGGGGCGCCCGTGACCAACTCCGGGGTTTCCTCCGCTTCACGGGCAATCGAGCGCATGGCATCGACGAATGCGTCCAACGTGTCTTTGTTCTCGGTTTCGGTCGGTTCGATCATCAAGGCTTCATCCACGATGAGTGGGAAGTACACCGTGGGAGGATGAAACCCATAGTCGATTAGCCGCTTGGCAATGTCCATCGTCCGTACGCCGCTTTTGCGCTGACGACGGCCCGAAAGCACGAACTCTTGCATGTTTGGACCGGGATACCCTTCGTCATACAGATCATTCAAGCGTGAGCGCAGGTAATTGGCGCTCAATACGGCATCGCGACTGACCTGACTGAGGCCGTCGCTGCCCATGCGGCGGATGTAGGTGTACGCCCGCACCAGCATCCCGAAATTTCCATAGAACGAGCGCACTTTACCGATGGTGTGATCTCGCGCATAGTCGAGAAAGTACTGTTCGTCACGTCGTCCGATCGCCGGCATCGGCAGAAACGGTTCGAGGATCTGCTTCACTCCGACCGGGCCGGCCCCTGGACCGCCTCCGCCGTGCGGTGTGGTAAACGTCTTATGCAGGTTGATGTGAACGACGTCGAAGCCCATGTCGCCGGGGCGCGCAATTCCCATGATGGCGTTCAAGTTTGCGCCGTCGTAATACATCAGCCCTCCGGCCTCATGCACCATTTCCGACATGTCGAGTACCTGCTCGTCGAATAGCCCCAATGTGCTGGGATTGGTAAGCATCAGCGCGGCGGTACGATCGCTGACGAGTGACTTGAGTTCGTTCAGGTCAACGCGGCCCCGTTCGTCGGATCGCACGGTGATGAGTGTGTATCCCACCATTGAGGCCGTCGCCGGATTCGTGCCGTGGGACGAATCGGGTGCGATGACCTCATTGCGATGGCCCTCGCCACGCGAACGGTGGTAGGCCTGAATCATGAGCAACCCGGTTAGCTCACCGTGCGCGCCGGCTGCAGGCTGCAGGGTCATGGCATCCATGCCTGCTATCTCACACAGGAGATCCTGCAAGTCGTACATCAAGTGCAACGCACCCTGTACGGTCGCTTCCGGCTGGTATGGATGTATCGAGCGCCATCCCGGCTGGTTGACCGTGACCTCGTTCACCTTGGGGTTGTACTTCATCGTGCAGGAACCCAGCGGATAGAAACCGCTATCGATGCTGTAATTCAGCTTTGAGAGGTGGGTAAAGTGTCGCACCACGTCCGGCTCGGAAAGCTGCGGCAGTTCCGCTGCCGTCCTCCGCAAATACGGAGCAGGAATGAGATCGGCCACCGGCCGTTCCGGCACATCGCACGCCGGCAGCGAGTAGCCCTTTCTGCCCGGCGAGCTGCGATCGAACAGAAGCGGCTCGCTCATACCGGCCCTCCGCTGCTCGTTGCCTGCAGGAGCGGCGATGGCTCGACTGCACGGTCGGGCTGCAGGTCGGACAGCGCATCGACCAGATTATCGATGTCCGACCTGCTATTCAACTCAGTAAACGCCAGCAGGAGGCAGCGTTCGCGTTCGGGATCGAACTGACCGAGGTCAACTCCTCCCACGATGTCGCGCGTAAGCAGGAAGCGATTGACTTCGGCGGCTGAGACCGGTGCCTCGACGGCGAATTCATTGAAGAAAGGCGCCTGGAAAGCCAGGGAGAATCCTGGAATTTCCGCGATACGGTCGGCCGCGTAGTGTGCTTTCTGCAAACAGAGGTTAGCTGTTTCTTGCAAACCAACTTTTCCGAGAAGTGAGAGGTGGACCGCCGCGGCCAGCGCCATGAGTGCATGGTTGGTGCAGATGTTCGACGACGCCTTCTCACGGCGTATGTGCTGCTCGCGTGCTTGCAACGTGAGTACAAAACCACGCCGTCCTTGAGCGTCGACCGTGGCTCCGGCAATGCGGCCGGGCAGGCGGCGTGCGAGACCCGTCCGTACCGCGATAAGGCCCAGATACGGCCCGCCATACATGAGTGGGATGCCAAATGGCTGTCCGCACCCCACCGCGATGTCGGCGTTGTATTCTCCAGGCGGGGCGAGTATTCCGAGCGAAAGTGGGTTATTGATCGAGATAAAGAGCGCGCCCGCACGATGACTCACGGCCGCCAGATCCGCCATCGGTTCGATCGCACCCCAGAAGTTTGGTGACTGTGCAATAACCGCTGCAAACGAATCGTCAATGCCGTCGGACACCGCCTCGACATCGGCCACCCAGGTTTCATCGAACTCCGTGAGTTCGAATCCCTGGGCGCGCAGATATGTGGCAAGAACGCGTCGAGCTTCGGGGTGGACACCTCGCAGTACACCGATCCGAGTACGTCGTGTCTCATTGATGGCGATGGTGCAAGCTTCGGCGACCGCCGTGGCTGAGTCATAGAGGGAAGCGTTAGACACGTCCATGCCGGTTATCTCGGCGATCATCGTCTGGTACTCGTAAATGGCTTGCAGCGTTCCCTGGCTGACCTCGGCCTGATAGGGCGTATACGAGGTGTAGAACTCGGACCGACCGATGATCGCGCCCACCGCAGCAGGAATGTAATGGTTGTACGCGCCGCCCCCCAGGAACGACGGCGTACCTTCGAGATCGAGATTCATGGCGGAGAGACCGTTGACCAGTCGTACTACCTCCATCTCGCTCAAACCGGACGGAATATTCGGTGGGCCACTGCGAAGCTCACTCGGCACATTCGCAAAGAGGTCGTCGACGCTCTGCACGCCGATGGCCTCGAGCATCTGGTCACGCTCTTCGGGCGTGTGGGGCAGATAGGACATCAATGGCGCTCCGTGGTGTTTTGCGCGTAGGCAGCCGCCTCGAGGAGCGATTCAGCCTCCGCCGGATTCTCCAGTCTGATGCGTGCGATCCATCCACGCCCGTACGGCTCCTCGTTCACCAGGCCCGGCGTCGCGTCCAATTCTTCATTGACGGCTATCACCTCGCCACTGAGCGGGCAAAACAGATCTGACACAGCCTTGACCGATTCGATCTCACCGAATACCTCTGTTCTGCCGTATCGCTTCCCGACTTCCGGCAACTGCAGGTAGACCACATCGCCCAACTGTTCCGAGGCAAATGCGCTGATCCCGCTGACCGCTTCGCCGCCTTCGACTCGTACCCACTCGTCGGATTCGGTGTAGCGCAGGTCGTCGGGGAAGTCACCGGCCATGATTACGCTCCCTCTCTCTTGTACATTGGCTTCCGCATGATCTGCGCAGGATGCTTGTGATTTCGAATAACGACGTCTACCCTCGTCCCCGGCTTCGCGATAGCGGTATCAACGTATGCCAGCCCAATGCCGCATTCGAACGTGGGTGAATACGTGCCACTCGTCAGCTCGCCCCGACGCGTTTCGTCGGCACGGATCTCAAAATGAGGTCGTGGGATTCCGCGATCCTCCATCCTTACCGCCACCATCCGTCGCCGCACACCTTCAGCTTTCTGTCGCTCCAAGACTCCGCGTCCGATGAAGTTATCAGTTCCGAATTTCACAGTCCACCCCAGCCCGGCTTCGAGCGGCGTCGTGGTCTCGTCGATATCGTTTCCGTACAGCATAAGCCCGGCCTCCAGACGTAGCGTATCGCGAGCACCCAGACCAATCGGCTTCAGCCCGAGTGAGGTCCCGCGCCCGAGCAGGGTTTCCCACACTCCAGACGCGTCTTCCGGCCGCAGATACAGCTCGAATCCGTCTTCACCGGTGTATCCGGTCCGCGAAATTACTCCGGATGCTCCTGCCATGGAGCCCACCACTGCTTCGTAATACCCCACGCTACTCAGGTCGACGTCGGTCTGCGATTGCAAGAACATCTGAGCCCGAGGTCCCTGTACCGCAATTAAAGCCGTATCGTCGCTCACGTTTACTATCCTTACGGAGTCGGGCAGATGCGACTGAATCCAGTCGAAGTCCTTATCAATGTTCGACGCATTCACGACCATCATCAGGTGGTCATGGAAGCGATACACCAGCAGATCGTCGACGATGCCACCCTCCGGGTAGCACATCGGTGAATAGCGGATCTTACCCGGCTGCAGGCCCACAACGTCGTTGGTGACGAGGCGGTCGATCGCCGCTACGGCTCCCGAGCCGGTGATGCGAAATTCGCCCATATGCGACAGGTCGAAGATGCCCATCGCGTCACGCACGGCACGATGTTCCTCGATGATGCCGGTGTACTGAATCGGCATGAGGAAACCGGCAAACGGGACGAGGCGGGCGTGGCTATTGACATGTTCCTCATAGAGAGGCGTCTTTTGCTCCAAACCCTCCAACCCTGGCGGACTTCGGTTCGTCTACCGTGCCCAGGTCCCCTGGAATCCGCTCACTATTGTACCAGAGGGTGATGTATCCCCCTCGAGTGCAATGGTCAAACCAACGCCGCGCGTACCTACGGGTGAGCTGTCGCGGTGGCAGTCGAAGTTGCGGTCGGGCTGGCCGTTGCACTCGGCGTCGGCGTGATCGTGGGCAGAGTCGCGGTACTTTCCGTCGGAATGGGTGTGGGCGACGGAACGAGCGCCGGGACCTGGACGATTCCGGTCGCAGGTGTGGATAGCTCTCCGCATCCGGACACAGATCGGACTGTGATCACGTACGTTTTGCCCGGGCTGGGGTTATTCACCGTGTACGACGTTGCGTCCTGGGTAGCACTATATTCCAGCTTCGACTTCGCACCGACTCGCGTGACCGTCACCGCGAAGTGCGCGGCTCCAACGGGTTTCGCCCAGGTCCAGGTGAGCGCGGCAGTGGAAAGTGCGGACACGGATACCTGCTGGACGGGCTGCGCCATGAGACACGGCTCGACGGCGAGCGCCATGTTTCCAAAGTAGCCCCACGACCTATTGAACTCGGACCAGTAGTACCGGACTTGAGTGCGAGTCCAGGGATCATTGGCGAGCAATGTGGCGTGGTCGTATCCAACGATCGTGATGGCGTGCTCGTGAGGAACCAGCACGAACTGCACGCCGTTGTGCATGGCCAGACGGGGCGTGGCCCTTTGTAGCCCGTAGGTGACCCATGCAACCACCGGCCACCCACGATTGATGAAAGCCTTGATGTCGCGGTCGAACCCGTAGGAAATGACGGAGCTGGCGAACCCAAACCGCAGCAGCGCCTGCTGCAGGGGAGCCGCATACACACCGTAGTCAATTAATTTCGTGCCCTGCTGGCCAGTCGGGCTGCCGCGAAATCCCAGGTTCGGGTTCGCGTTGCGCGGCAATACATTCATGAGCTGGTTCTCGAGAACCTGTCCTCTGGTAGCCATGCTGACGGCCGAGGATTCACAGGTGAGCGAGTGCTGCTGATGGAAAAGCGGTATCGCCGGAATGATCAGTAACCCGGTCTGCGCGGATGCACGAGTCGGCAAACCGCCGGCAGCTCCGAGGAGCACGATTACAAGAAGAAAAGCAACAGATCGCATAGGCCGTTCCAAACTCCGTAGCCTACCACAGGGTTAGGTGCCGGCGAACGCACTGTATCGTGAAAGGGACCAACCGAAAGCTGAAAGGATACCAATCCATGTCTGTATTGAGCCCGGGAGACGCTGCCCCAGACTTTACTCTGCCCGAATCAGGCGGCGGAACCCGTTCGCTCCACGACTTGCGAGGGAAAAAGGTAATTCTCTTTTTTTACCCCAAGAATGATACGTCGGGCTGTACCAGAGAAGCGTGTGGATTCCGCGATTCATATGAAGATTACAAGGGGGTACAGGCGGAGATCCTCGGGATCAGCCCGGACGCAGTGAAGTCTCACGATAAATTCACGGCGAAGTACAACCTGCCCTTTCCGCTGCTGGCTGATACCGATCATCAGGTGTCGGAAGCGTACGGAGCCTGGGGACAAAAAAGCCTGTACGGCAAGAAGTACATGGGATTGCTGCGCACCACGTATCTCATTAATGCTGACGGGGTGGTTGAACAGGTCTGGACCATGGTCAAGCCGGTCGGACACGCGCACGAGGTGCTGGCGGCGGTGAATTCATAAGGCGGTGCGGACATGGTACCCGGCAGACGCGGGGTCAGGATTCCCCGTGGGCAACGCCGGCTCAGTCTTCGTGTGATCTCCTTTCTCTGATCATGGCCGTCGATTCGAGCCTCGCCGGGAACGTTGGTGCGAAATGATGATTGTGGATGTAAAGCGGTGGGACTCCATCGAGCCGTTTTGCCACGATTTAGAGCGCGACAACCTGACTTCAGAGGGCGTGCCTGTCTTCCTTCAACGCTGGAGCGACCTCTACAAGGCTGTGCTCGAAGACCGTGCCAGATTGAAAGCGAGGGTGATTCGATTTCCCGAGGACGAGGCCGCACGGCATGCTTTCGAGACCTGCCAGGAAGCGACTATGCCGTTGTGGATGGCGACACAGGAGCGCCTGACAGAAAAGCTACTTGCCGTGGACGGCTTTCAGCCGCGGGCCGAGCATCGACAGATGATCCGAAGGTTCCACAACCAGCACGGCCTGTTTCGAGGGGAGAGCGTTCCCGTCGCCGCCGAGTTGAGCTCCATTGAGGGTGAGTGGCGACGACTCTTCGAGAGTATGCGGGCTTGGGACGGCGGCGAAAGTGTATCCCTGGCGGCAACACAGGCGCGTTTGCCTGATCTCGATCGAGTCCGTCGCGAAACGGCGTGGCGGGCCATCAATGACGCCTGGCTCGCGCAGCGACATGAGATTGGACAACTCTTTCTCAAGTCGCTGCACCTTCGACGCCGGCTGGCCCGAATCGCAGGGTTGCATACCTTTCTTGCTTTTCGATGGCGAGAGATGGACCGTCTGGACTACACCCCCGCGAGCGCAGTCGATTTTCAGGACGCGGTGGCGTCGGAGATCGTACCTCTCGCAGCGCGACTGCTCGCGCCGCGACGATCGCGGCTGGGGCTGAGCAGTCTCAGGCCCTGGGATCTGGCGGTCGATCGAGCGTCTCGCTCACCGCTGCATCCCTTCAATTCGGTGGTGCAGTTGGAAGAGGGAGTGGCCCGCATCCTCACTCACGTTGATCCTGAGACCGGTGCACTGTTTGACCGGATGCGGCAGGGTTGGATGGATCTCGCTCCAAAGTCAGGGAAACCGGGCGGCGGAGAGGAATGGTTCTTCCCCCAAAGTGGTATGCCGTACATTGTCGCGAATGCCGTTGGTACGCATGCGAATGTTCTGACCGTGCTGCACGAGAGCGGCCATGCAGCCCACGACTTTATCTCGCGACAACATCAGGAACTCATTTGGACCGGGGGAGGACCGACCGAATTCGAAGAATTAGCTGCAAGCGCGATGGTCTTCCTCGCCGATCCCTATGTAGAGCACCGACACGGCGGGTTTTACACGTCGGATCAGGCAAGTCAAGGTCGCGAGGCCAACATCGAATACTCCGTACACTTCCTTCGGCAGGTCGCCCTGGTTGACGCCTTCGAACAGTGGGCCTACACGGTGGATCCAGATTCGTTGAGCCTCGACGCCCTGGGTCAGAAATGGCTTGAACTCTCCCAGCGGTTCGATCCGGACGTCGACTGGGGCGGGTTGAGGCGGGAGAGGTCGAACGGGTGGCTACAGTTCTCGAGTTTCTACTTTTCCAACCCGTGTTACTTCCTCACTTACGGCTTTTCCATGGTCGGGGCGTTTCAACTGTGGCGCAAAGCCCAAAGCGACCAGACCGCAGCGTTGCCGGGTACAAGAGAGCACTCGCCCTCGGTAACACGCAACCGCTCCCCACGCTGTTCCAACAAGCTGGAGCACACCTACCGATTGATCGAGATACGGTACGCGAAATTGTGGTGTTGATGGCGGCGGTCCTTGCCTAATACTTCAGCGACACTTACGGCTCTCTGGGAGGGCCGACCACTATTGCTGGTGGTATCGGCCGAAGTGCTGCCGGGATATGGTGCCGATTCGGTTAAGTGTCGCTGAAGTACTAAAGGGTCGCTTGCCTTGCTAGTAGCCATTGCCTCATACCGCCTGTCGTCGAAGGGCCCGACGCCGTTGACCTGGGGTGGCAAACGCAAGCAGCAGCGAGACCGAGCACGACAGAACCTGTACTCCCGTGGTCCGGCGCTCGGCGGACGCGCCGAGCGCCTAGTGTTCAGCCCCGTGGGATGTCGCGCCCAGTCGGCCGGTACTCAACCAGCAGCACCCGACCATCCAGAGCCCGGTGGTCGACCAACTCCAGGTCGGTCGATGTCGAGTCCGCGAAGGCTGCCTCCCGGCCTGATGGCCCCGCCAGCAGAGGAAACGTCATCAACCTCAGTCGGTCGACCAGGCCCGCACTGAGAAGCTGTCGAGCCACCGAGAGACTTCCCATCGTGCGGAGTGGGACATCGGTGTCGCTCTTGAGCCGACTGACCTCAGTAATGAGATCGTTGTGACAAATGCGCGTGTTCGGCCACGACGTCGAGTACACCGTTGCCGAGAACACTACCTTGCTCAACTCGGTCATCCGGTGCCAGGATGCATCACGCGCCTGCTCAGGTAGACTCGCAAGGGCCTCGAAGGTGTGGCGCCCAAGGACAACCAGTTGGGGCAAGCTCAACTCGGTCGTGATCCACTCCTCCAGTTCGGGGCCGAAGTATCCGAAGTAGCCCGGCAAGTTTTCACTGCCGGCCCACCCATCGACCGATAAGAATATGTCAACCGTCAGCGTCTGCATAGCCATCCCTTCGAGTTTGGAATGCACGGTCACTTGGACACGCGCACGAAATCAAAGCACTCGGCATTAACAATAGTGTGCCGGGCCTCACCAACGACTTCGGCGAGATCTCAGCGACCGAACCGCCGGCGCGTCGCACCGTTCGGCTCCTCGGTGGCGACCCCGGTGGCGGTGAGGGCCGTGAAGCGGTAGAGGTGCCAGGGAGGTGGTCCGGCGCTCGGCGCGCTGTACGGGGCGGCGAACGCGTCGCCCTCGACTTCGGCCGGCCACCCCTGCTCGCGGTAGAGCGCGGCTAGCCGCTCCAATGTCGGCCCATCGGTGACCCTCGTCGCCTCGCCCTCGAACACGAGATCGATGCCGCGCAGCACGGCGGAGATCGTGCAGGCGGGGTTGGCGGCCAGGTTGCGGGACTTGCGGGTCCCAGGCCCACTCACTATATAGAGGTCGCCGTCGAACCAGAGGACGCCCACACCCGCGGCGTGGGGACGGCCGCCCGGCCGAACCGTTCCCAGGAAGAACCGATCGTGCTCAGACGGGGTGGCTCCTGTGAGGCTGTCCCGGGCCCTGCTCCACTCCAGCGGCGGCGATCCGTAGCGGTCGAGATTGGTGGTTTCTGCGGATTCTCGTTCGGTCATCTCTGAGCTCCCTTCACTCGTGTAGTTTGACGTGTTGCAGGCGACCGGATTCCTCACGGTCGTCCCTACGAATACGTCGAACGCGGGAAGTCAAATTCGACAGGCCTGGGTTGACCGGTGGGCAGGTGGGGTAGGAGGCCATCCCCGACGCCCAGGTGGCTTGACTACATGACCGAAGTTCTACTGGGTCATACCCGGTGAGCCGCCTGCTTACCAGTCGAACTTGACGATTGAGCCGGCTCAACCTGACGATTCAGTTGCTCGGGGTCAGTGCAGACGAGAAGGCGCAACATGCGGCGTAGAGTGAATCTGGAAAGGAGACAGAAACATGGGGAATGGCACAGGAGGACCGTCCGGGCTGGTGCGGGCTGAGAGGGGTCAGACGGTCGGGGTAGCGCTCGACTACATCAAGCGTGACAAGCGGGAGCAGATTGAGCGCTTCTATGATCTGTTCTGGCACAATCCAGACGCCTGGCCCGCGGAGGATCAACAGACCCATGACATCACCCGCTTGCTGTACCCGACCGAGGCGAATGAGGACGGCACCTACACCTATGCTTGGATCTTCGATCCCTCTATCGAGGGCGCGGACTACAGCATTCCCAGTCTTCTTCAGAAGATGTACGGGGATGAGAAGGCAGCGGAGTATTTTCACCAGTGGGTCGACGCCCATGCGTCGGATCAAGTCGAACACATCCTCGTGCAGACCTAGTGGGTCGCTTGTCTGAGTGAGTGTGCTTGCCTCACGCTGCCCGCCAGCCACGGAATGGCCGCCGGGTGTAGGCGCCTGAGCCGCCGACGGCATGGCGGCGCTCGCGTGCGCGCTCCCGGACATGCTTCTGCAAGATGACGTAGATTGTTCGGGAGGCCCACCCACCCTACCGCTCGGCCAGCCTTTGGATCTGGCATCCCGGCGGCATACTCCTCGGCGATCACCGGGCACCAAGCATACGCCATCCTGGGTCACGCTTTGATCCCCGTAGCCTGGGACGACCCAAGAGGCATCGGGGAGCTACCGGGGCTCCCAACCGGCGTAGGTGTCCACCGTCTGATGGTGACCCGGACGGATTGCCGTCAGCATTGCCGTTTGGCCTGCCGTCAACATCGCCCTCGACACCCCCACTGTGCCGCCCGGGGTCATGACAAGGTCACGGCGAGCCACCGGGGAAGCCGCGCCACGTCAAGGAAAAGAGCCATGGAGCCGATGACGGGGAGACGATGCATGCGAGCGGATGAGCCACAATGAAGATCCGTAGATCACGAGATCCTCAGCAGCGATCGGCACGAGACGGAGGACGGACGGAAAAATGGCGCCAGCTCAAGGGAAATGGCAGCTGGCGCTAGAGGAGATGGTGAGGGCGGAGGGACTCGAACCCTCGCGGCACGGATTGAAAGTCCGGGCCAGGAGGGCAGTCAGGGGGCGTCCGCAGATGTCCGCTCTGTCCGTCCTGCCCGTCTTTTCCGTCCTGTCGCCACTTTTGGGCACCTCTGTCGCGGACCGCCTGTCCGCCCTTGTTCGCTGCTCACGTGGATCACGTGGGGGTCGCCGTCAGATCACTCCTCAGAAATCCGTTGATCAGTCGGCACTACCCATGCGCTCAATTCTTCCCCCCAGTGCACACCCATCGCATCACTCGCTTCTCCTCTTGCAGTTTTTGTACTAAAGTAAGAACTGCAAGGAGCGAGGTGTGATTTCCGACGAGACTCTTCAGATCGCCCGGCGAACTGCCGAGGAGCTGCGCCAGCAGGGTGAGGACGAGCGGGCTCAGGCGATTGACGCGTTGGTCGACGCTGCCCAGCAGGATGCGCTACCTACCCTTGGTCTCCTCACCACCAGCGAGGCTGGGAAGGTGCTGGGAGTCAGCGGACAGTCAATCAAGAATTGGGTGCGGCAGGGACAATTGCAGGGCTATCGCGTGGGCGGTCGAATCATGGTTCCGAAGGATGTGCTGGCTGACTACGTGCGTCGGGCGCGAGGTTCACTGGAGCTGGGCATGATCTCGGACGAGGAGGCGGCCAACCTTGTCGACGAGGGTCGTCGTTCGCGTTGACCGACGAGAACGAGCAGTCGCGGCCAGCGTTGCTCCGCGCAGTCCTTGATACCTCGGTGCTCTTGAGTGAGCATCGGCATTGGCTGTGGCTCATGGCACGTTTGGGGTATTACGAGGGCGTCTGGAGCGCCTTCATCGTCGGTGAGTTGGTCCGGATTCGGGTGGAGCACAGCATCGGCTACGGCGTGGACCGGCTGGTCTATCGCCAGCGCATCAACGATCTCGTCCATCTCCTCTCCGATGTGCTCCTGATCGTCAACTATCGGGCGGAGACGGCGACTGGCATGCTGGCCGACCCTGACGACGAGCCGATCCTCGCGACGGCACTCGCGGCCGGGGCAAAATGCATCGTCTCCCTCAATACGCATGACTTCCCTCCGGGAGGGGAGGCGGCTGGCGTGCGCTTCCTCACGCCGCACGTCTTTCTGGCTGAAATCGAGTCCGGGCATCCGGACGCTGGGCTGGCCGAACGTGCTGATGAGGCCGGGCGGCAGCTTCCCTAGGACGGTTCGGTGGTGGTCGCCGGCTGTTCGCGATGTTGCCCTCACGCGTGAAGTTGGAGGTCGTTCGTGTGATCGACACACCGGAGGCCACCCACATCCGCTACCGCGTCGTCCGGTAAGCGATGAGCATCATGCGGATGAGCCCCTTGAGCGGGATGACGACCAGAAGCTGCCGCACGGGTCCTGGTCCGACCGTCCAGCGGCGGAATCTCTGTCGCTGGTCAGAACGAACCGATTCTCGTTCTCTACGATGGGCAGCAAGACGCACAGGCCAACCCCAACACACTTGACTCAAAAGAGGTCGTTCACCGCTGATGTGGTGAGCGTCTGGCGAACGCGTGCACGTCCTGTGTCATGGCCATCCGGCGCCGGGCGCGGGTGCTCTGGAGATGACGACTTGCCCGGTCCGGGCGGCGACCGCCTCGTCCCCACCGGCCCCTCCGTCGTCGCTTTGTGTACTCGCTTTGAGGAATGGAGCACTAGTGAAGGATCGGGCGGGATCGCGTGACTTGTGAGAGAGGGGTGGGCGCTAGCGAGCCCATGCCATGGTGATGAGGGTGTAGGGCAGGGCCACCAAGCGGTGCCTCGCCGCCCTGGTGTCGCGCGACCGGGCGGCCGGCCACTGCTTCGCG
>JANWJD010000222.1 GCA_025449555.1 Chloroflexota bacterium
AATATCGAGATCAAGCTGTAGGACGGAGAGAGGGAATGATTAACGCGCTGGTGGGCAGAAAAATCGGCATGACGCAGGTCTTTACCGAGACCGGTGAGGCCGTCCCTGTCACCGTGATCGAGCTCGGCCCGAACTACGTGACCCAGATCAAGACGCCTCAACGAGACGGTTATTCGGCCGTGCAGCTCGGATACAAAGAGTCGAAAAAACTCTCCAAGCCCGAGAGGGGCCACGTGAAGGGGCTTCCCGTCAGCGGATTGAAGCACCTCCACGAGGTTCAGTCCGATAGTGACGACGTGCAAATCGGAGACACCATCTCGGCCGACATCTTCGCCAAGGGCGAGAAGGTGGACGTCACGGTTGGCGCCGTGAATGGCACGATGGGCACCAAGGGGAAAGGCTTCGCCGGTACCGTGAAACGTCACGGTTTCGCCGGTGGTCCAAAAACCCATGGTCAGTCCGACCGCCACCGCGCGCCCGGTTCGATCGGCGCATCTTCGACCCCCTCGCGAGTCTTCAAAGGCATGCGCATGGCCGGCCATATGGGGAATCGTCGCGCCACGGTGCTCAATCTCACCGTGGTTGATGTCATTCCAGAACGGAATCTCTTGCTGGTACGCGGTGGCGTTCCCGGCGCCAAGAATGGCGTGATCGTGGTCCGGCGCGCCGTCAAAAGCGGGAATCGGTAGGAGGAAGCAATGCCGGAGTTAGTGGTCAAAGATCTTACCGGAGCCCAGGTAGGCACCATCACCGTCAGCGAAGCCATATTCGGCGCTCCCATCAACGGTCCGCTCATGCACCAGGCGGCGGTCCGGCTCCTGGCCGACCGACGGGCCGGGACGCAAAAGGCCAAGACGCGTGGAGAGGTCCAGGGCGGTGGCGCGAAGCCATGGCGCCAGAAGGGGACCGGGCGCGCCCGTCAGGGTAGCCGGACCTCGCCGGTATGGCGTGGTGGCGGCGTCACGTTCGCGGCCCGCCCGCGCAGCTACGACACCCGGATGCCCAAAAAGATGCGCCGCGCCGCTACTCGGTCGGCGCTCTCTTCACGGATCACCGACATGCGCGTCCTCGTGGTGTCAACGCTGGAGCCGGACGAACCCAAAACGAAGAGCATGATAGCAGCACTCAACAATCTCGAAGCGTCCGGCAAGATCTTGCTGGTCGACGAGCAGGTCGCCGTCACCACCAATCGCGCTGGTCGCAACCTCCCGGGATTGCACATGAAGCCGGCATCGACGCTCAACATCATCGATGTGCTCGATCACGATTACCTTATTTTCTCCGTGAACGGCATCAGGCAGATAGAAAGGCTACTCACCGATGCAAACGCATGAGGTCCTGATGCGGCCGGTCGTGAGCGAGAAAAGCACTGAACTCGCTTCCGAGAACAAGTACACCTTTGAGGTGAGCATGCGGTCCAACAAAATCGAAATCCGGCGAGCGGTCGAGGACCGATATCGAGTCCACGTCGCGTCGGTTCGAACCATCACCGTTCCTTCCAAGGAGCGCGGCGCGGGATTCGTGGCGATCAATAAACGCCGGCGAGGACCGACCAGCCCCTGGAAGAAGGCCATCGTGACGCTCGTCCCCGGCGAGCGGATCGAGGATTTCTTCGGAGCCGTCTAGGGCGATGAATGGAGCACCACGATGCCAGTAAAAAAATATAAACCGACATCGCCCGGACGGCGAGGCATGAGTGTCTCGGCGTTCAGCGAGATCACGAAGTCCAGGCCTGAGAAGTCCTTGCTGCGTCCTCTGCCGAAGAAGGCCGGCCGCAATAATCAGGGACGCATTACCACTCGCCATCAGGGTGGGCGTCACAAGCGACAGTATCGCCTTATCGACTTCAAGCGCAATAAATTTGGTGTACCCGCGACCGTGGCGAGCATCGAGTACGATCCCAATCGATCGGCCCGCATCGCCTTGCTGCAATATGCGGACGGTGAGAAGCGGTACATCCTTGCTCCCAATGGCTTGAAAGTCGGAGATGCCATCATGTCCGGTCCGGACGCCGACGTGAAGTTGGGCAACGCCTTGCCGATCGCCAACATCCCGGTCGGCAGCTACGTTCACAATGTGGAGCTTCAACCGGGACGCGGCGGTGTGCTGGTGCGTTCGGCCGGAGTCCAGGCACAGCTCGTGGCCAAGGAAGGCGAGTACGGTTCCGTGCGCATGCCTTCCGGCGAAATGCGTTTGATTCACATCCGCAACATGGCCACGCTGGGGCAGGTCGGAAACACCGAGCACTCGCTGGTTACCATCGGTAAAGCAGGTCGCTCCCGCCATCTCGGCAGGCGGCCTTCCGTGCGCGGATCGGTCATGAACCCGGTGGACCACCCTCATGGTGGCGGCGAGGGCCGAGCGCCTATCGGCGGTCAGCCTCAGACACCGTGGGGCAAGCCGACGCTGGGCCACCGCACGCGCCGGAATAAATCCACCCAGAAATTCATCATTCGCCGGCGCAAGTCGGGTCGTTAGGAGTAAGTAGGAAACATGTCACGATCGGTCAAAAAGGGTCCATACATCGAAGCGTCGCTGGCCAAGAAAGTGTCGGCAGCGACCAGAACGACGGAGAAACGCATCATCAAGACCTGGTCGCGTGCCTCCACCATCATCCCCGATATGGTGGGCCTGACCATCGCCGTGCATGATGGACGGCGCCACGTTCCCATCTTCATCAGTGAGAACATGGTCGGTCACAAGCTGGGCGAATTCGCCCCCACGCGCCACTTCCGGGGTCACATCAAAGGCGAGCGGTCCGGAGCGGTCCGCTAGGAGAGAGTTGTGGAAGTCCGAGCCGTAGCAAAAAACATCCGCCGGTCCCCGCAGAAGGTGCGCCTGGTCGTGGACAATGTCCGCGGCCGGTCGGTGCGTGAAGCCCTGGCCATCTTGAGCTTGATGCCGAACTCCGCGGCCCGCGATGTCTACAAGGTCGTGAAGTCGGCCGCCTCCAATGCGGAGAACAATTTCGAGCTCGACGTCAACGAACTGGTAGTTCACCGGATATTCGTCGATGAAGGGCCGACTCTGAAACGTTTCAAGGCACGCTCGCACGGTCGGGCCGCGCCCCGCCTCAGGCGATCGTCTCACATCACGGCGATCGTCGAAGAGAAAGGAAACCTGTAAATGGGCCAGAAAGTAAACCCCAACGGCTTTCGCCTGGGGGTGATTCGTCCCTGGCACGCCCGCTGGTATGCCGACAAAGGCTATAAACAGCTCGTGCACGAGGACCTTCAAATCCGCCAGGCCATCGCCGGGCGCCACATCAACGCGGGCATCGCCGAGGTCGACATCGATCGCTCGGCCAACAACGTGACCGTGACCATCCACACCGCTCGCCCGGGTATCATCATCGGAAAGAGTGGACAGAACGTCGAGCAGTTGCGCCAGTTGCTGGAGCAGCGCACCGGCAAGAAAGTCAAAGTCAACATCATCGAGGTGCGACAACCCGATACCAATGCGGTCCTCGTCGCGCGCAACATTGCAGATCAGCTCGAACGGCGTGTCTCATTCCGCCGGGCTATGAAGCAGGCCGTGCAACGTGCCATGGATCGTGGCGCTCTCGGCGTCAAAGTCACGGTGTCCGGCCGACTGGGCGGGGCCGAGATGTCGCGCACCGAGACCGACCGGCGCGGTCGCGTCCCGTTGCAGACGCTACGGGCGGATGTCGAATTCGGCACTGCCGAAGCCATGACAACCTACGGTGTGATTGGCGTCAAGGTGTGGGTCTACCGCGGCGACGTATTGGAAAAGCAGCCGGCGATGCCGGTCAACACTGAATCAGAACCGATCGGCGCGCAGGCGTAGGACGGGCGGAGGAGAAGCACTATGTTGATGCCTTCACGCGTCAAACATCGCAAGACGATGCGAGGACGAAACCGGGGCACCGCCCTGCGAGGAACGCAGGTGTCCTTCGGCGAATACGGACTCCAGGCGCTCGAGCCGGTTTGGTTGGAGAGCCGCCAGATCGAAGCTGCTCGTCGTGTGATCACGCGCTCGGTTCGGCGCGGTGGCAAAGTGTGGATCCGGGTGTTCCCCGACAAGCCCGTTACCAAGAAACCGGCTGAAACCCGCATGGGTAAAGGCAAAGGTGCGCCCGATCACTGGGTAGCCGTGATCAAACCGGGCCATGTCATCTTTGAGCTCGCCGGCGTCCCGGAGGAAATGGCAAAGGAAGCAATGCGGCTCGCAGCCTACAAACTTCCGATCAAAACGCGCTTCCTGGTCCGAGAGGATGAAGGCGGCACGACTGGCGGAGGTGACTAACATGTCGACCAAACAAGCACGCGAATTGCGAGAACTGGATACCCCGGCGCTGCAGCTGCGTTTGCAGGACGCCCAGAATGACCTGATCGGCGTTCGATTTGGGCTCGCGACCAGGCAAACAGAAAATACCGCCCGCTTGCGGGATGCGAAGCGACAGATTGCCAGGATCATTACACTCCTGGCCGAAAGGGAACAGGAGATATAGATGCCGAGTCAGGTCAAAACCAAGACCGGTCGGGTCGTGAGTGACAAGATGAACCAGACCATCGTGGTCGCGGTCGAGAACGTCATCACGCACCCTCTCTACAAGAAGAGGATCAAGCAGACGAGACGGTTTCAGGCCCACGACGAGCACAGCGAAGCACACATCGGTGATGTAGTAACGATCGGGGAAACCCGGCCGATTAGTAAAAACAAAACGTATCGCCTGCTGCAGATAAATCGCAAGGCGGACCATACCACAGCGTAGGAGAGACGGACGTGATACAGAATCTGTCCCGGCTGCGGGTGGCTGACAACACGGGCGCAAAAGTCATCAGTGTCATTCGCGTGCTGAAGGGTTCGAACGCGAAATATGGCGGTGTTGGAGATATTGTCGTCGCCTCCGTGAAGCAGGCCAACCCGGGCGGGGCCGTAAAAAAGGGAGACGTCGTGCGTGCGGTTGTGGTTCGAACTGCCAAGGAATATGGCCGTCCGGACGGATCCACAATCAAGTTCGACGACAATGCTGCGGTCATTCTCATGACCAATCAAAACAATCCGCGGGGAACGCGTATCTTTGGTCCCGTGGCGAGAGAGCTCCGGGAGAAGAACTTTATGAAGATCGTGTCGCTCGCGCCGGAGGTATTGTAATGCCACGTAAACAGGCGCAGGTCCGCAAAATGCGGCCGAAGATGAGCATCCGGCGCGGCGATGAAGTCGTCGTGATCACGGGCAAAGATCGTGGCAAGCGCGGTGAAGTCACGCGCGTGCTGCCCGAGGCAAACCGGGTCGTCATTGATGGCGTCAA
>JANWJD010000223.1 GCA_025449555.1 Chloroflexota bacterium
AGCCGAGATTGAACACACTGGCGAGACAACTCTGCATCTGTCCGACGGTGTTGTTCTTGAGCACATAGACCGGGATTGCCTGCGCCTCGGCGTCCCGCAGCGGCTCAGGCTTGCGTCGATAGTAATTCTTCAAGGTGAGTACAAGATCGGCTTCCTGCACCTGGTGGGCAATCGTAACCGGCACGCGCAGTTCTCGTACCGCGGCCTCCAGTCGATTCCGACTCACGCCAAAGGGAAAAACGCGCAACGGTTGGAGCGCCCCGTTACCCACTCGACCGGCCCGCGGCAGGGGAGCCGGGAGACCCTGACCGTTGTGCGGTCGGTCCACGACCGGCGCCTTCTGCTCCTCGACGTGTACGATGCCCTGCTCGTCACGTGTCCGGACTTCGCCGGCAATGGGAAAGCCCCGCAACAGACTGTCCACCATTTCCGCGACATCCGGATGCACCACCACATGATTCCAATCTTGAATCTCGACGACGACGTCGAAGGTCGGCGGTGCTTTGCGTTCCAACACGGTTTTTTGCGTACCTCGGCGCCGCGCTTCCTCGTCGCCCAGGGTGACGGCCTGAATGCCCCCAATCAGATCGCTCAGCGTCGGGTTTTGCATCAAGTTCTCCAACTCGTTCCCGTGCGCCGTACCGACCAGTTGCACCCCGCGTTCCGCGATCGTGCGCGCGGCGCCGGCCTCGAGTTCGGTCCCGATTTCGTCGATCACGATCACCTGCGGCATGTGGTTTTCGACCGCCTCGATCATCACCGCATGCTGTCGACCCGGACTGGCAACCTGCATGCGGCGCGCCCGACCGATAGCTGGATGGGGGATATCGCCGTCTCCGCCGATTTCGTTCGACGTGTCGACGATGACCACTCGCTTTCGGAGATCGTCGGCCAGAACACGCGCCACCTCGCGCAACATAGTGGTCTTGCCTACACCTGGGCGGCCGAGCAACAAAATACTCTTGCCCGACTCCACGATTTCTTGAATCGTCCCGATCGTGCCATAAATCGCACGACCTACCCGCAACGTCAGGCCGATGATGAGGCCCGCCCGATTGCGGATCGCGGAGATTCGATGCAGGGTGCGCTCAATGCCGGCGCGGTTGTCCTCGCCGAACGCGCCGATGCGCGTTATGACCTGTTCGATGTCCTCAAAGCTGACCGGTCGGTTCGAGAGAACCAGTTCACCGTCCACCAGACGGGCTTCGGGCTCTCGACCGAGGTCCATCACGATCTCGAGCACGTCGTTGACGCGTTCCGATCGTCGGAGACCCTGGTAGATGTGAGGTGGAAGGATGCGAAGGAGTGCTTCAGTGTCGTCTACATAGTCATCGCGGAGTGCGGTCACGTGTGGTCATCCTTCCGGGTGATCTCCATGACACATGTGACGCATGTGTACGTTGAACCCTGAAATGCTTGGAACTGTGTTGACGGATAGTCGAGTTTTGAACGCTGGCGCCACTTCCACCCCTGCGTGTTTTACCAGCAACACCTCTTCCGCCTGAATCGAGAATCCGGCGTCGAGAAATGCACGCACCGCGTGGGTGTGGTAATCCCGGACTCGCGCCACGAAGCGGCAGCCCTGAACTGCCTGCTGCAATGCGTGTCGGATCAGTATCGGTGCCAGCTCGCTATGATCGGGGTCCAGCAACATGGCCATGGTGCGATAACTCGGTCCCAGTCGAACGCCCCAGCTGATCCACCCCACGACGCGCCCATCGCGCTCCACCACGATCTCGGACATGCGGCGCACCGGCCTCGACCAGTCGAGGCTGGTTAGCCCTTCGAGCTGGCGCACCAGCGGAGGCGTGACATCCGACTCGAGTTGGTGTAGCGGCCAGCTATCTTGCGGCATGCGGTAGCGGCTGTCGGCAGGAGGCGAGGCGGATCCGGAGTCGGGACGTTCCGGACTGAGAAGGACGTACTCTCGGGCCAGCGCATGAAACCCCATCGGTCGCAGATGCCCGCTCGCCTCGTCCGAAGTGCGGGCGAAGAGCCTGGGCACACCGTGGTTCTGGAGGTGGCACACCGCGGCTCCCAAGAGAGAGCCCACCGCCTCTTCCAGACTTTCACCGCGGACCGCGAGCCGGGTAATGTCCCAGCCAATGACGTATTGCCGAGGTTCGGCCTCGAGCAAAGCACTCGTATGTGCGTCGCGTGCGATCCACGCTCTGCCACGCGTCGCGAGGGGAAGCGACGCACGAGTTAAGGTGCGGACGGTGTCGTTGCTCGCCGGCCACCCGAACCCTTTGACGATGTGCGCGTCTGCATCAAGCGTCAGGGAGAGCACGAGCGCGGCATCCGTGGGACGTGCCAATCGGACGTCCATTGCTCTCCTTGCGTAGCTGTCAACCCAGTCGCGACGGGAGACGGCTACTTGCGTTCTCTCTCATTGTAGACCCCGTGACGGCACTCCCTCCAGCTTGACTTTTCGGCGGTGCGTCACTATGCTCATGACGGGTTCGATGATCTGCAACCGGGTTGAACGCGCCCCGCGTGCGGCGCCAAATGGGAACGCATGACATCTTCTCAATCACGAGCGGGGGCCTATCTGAGCGATATCGGATACATGCTGCGCGAGGCGCGCAGCAAAAAAAATGTGAGTATTCTCGAAGTCGCGGATGCTCTACATATCAAGCCTGTCTTCTTGCAAGCGCTCGAAGATGAAGACTATGGCGCGCTTCCTGGGCCCGCATACATCACCGGCTTCCTGCGAAATTACGCATCCTACCTGGGCCTCCATCCCGATGACGTCGTGCAGGAGTACTATGCCTCCCGCCCGATTCCGGTACCAACAGTCAAGGCGGCCACCAGGGTGCTTGCGAACGGCTATGAGCGCCACAATCGCAAGCGATTCCTGTGGGCGTTCGGCGTCGTGCTGCTCGTCCTCGCCGGCGGCTTCGCGATCAAAGCGTACAACGATACGTACAACCGGGCGTATTCGGCTCCCCTCAATGTCACGCCGGCCAACCTGGGCGGGACGACCTTCGCGGGAGCTCCCTCGCAGCCGGTGGCTCACAATGTGACCTTACGGTTGCGCGCCATGGCTCCGGTCTGGGTACGGGTTACGGCAGATGGTCGGCAGGTGTATCAGGGTATTCTGCGAGGTAGGAACCATCATTGGGCGGCGAAGAAATCGATCTACGTTGCTACGTACGACGGTGCCCACATACGGGTCGTCTACAACGGACGTCAACTTGGTTTGATGGCACAACGTCCCGGCCTCGGCTTTTATGCCGCCACGCTGACGGGCTGGCAGCACGTCGCCTGATCAGATCCTGGCCCGCTGGTGTGCCCTTTTGAGAGGGTAAGGGCGGGCACGGTAAGATGGTTTCTATATGGGGCGGGAGACGGCATGAAGGAAATATTTAAGCGACATCCGCGCTACGGCGCTGCGCCGCAGGATTTCGAGGCGCTGCCCGACAATCTGTGGATCCGCTGTCCTCGTTGTCGTGAGCTGTTGTATTCCAAGGAGCTGGAGCAGACACAGCGCGTCTGCTCGAAGTGCAAATATCATTTTCAGCTCACCGCGCAGGAGCGAATCGACCTGACGGTCGACGCAGGGACGTTCGAGCTGCTCGGTCCAAGCATGCACTCGGTTGACCCGCTGCACTTCGAAAGCCGTGGCGAGAGTTACTCCGACAAACTCGCGCAATACAAGGATCAGTCGGAAGCCGACGAGTCGTTCATTTACGGCGCTGCCAGGATCGACGATCAAGCTGTAGTGCTCGGCGCGACGGAATTCAAGTTTGCCGGCGGCTCGATGGGAGCGGTATTCGGCGAGCGCGTGGCCCGAGCCATCGAGGAAGCCGAACTGCGAGGGGTCGGCCTGGTCATCTTTTCCAGCGGCGGCGGGGCTCGCATGCAAGAAGGAACGATCAGCCTGCTCCAGATGGCCAAGACCGTAGCGGCGCTCGATCGATTCAAGGAGTCTGGGCTGCCCTTCATCTCCGTCATGGCCGACCCGTGTCTGGGTGGCATGACGGCCAGCTACGCCATGCTGGGTGATGTCAATATCGGGGAGCCGGGAGCCTACATCGGTTTCGCCGGCCGGCGGGTGATCGAACAAACAATGCGCCAGAAGCTGCCGCAAGATGCGGCGACCTCTGAATTCTTACTCCAACACGGCATGATCGATATGGTCGTCCCGCGAGTTGAACTTTCGTCTGTCATTGGACGCCTCCTCCGGGCGTACGTCACCTGCAATCAGTCGTCGATCCGGAGGCGGCTCGTTGAGCAGCCTGTTTGATTTTGAGCACGAGCTGCAGCCGCTCGAACGGGAACTGGAGTCACTGCGCAAGCGGAGAGACGCCAATGGTGCGGAGGCGGATCAGGAAGAGCGCCTCAAAGGGGCCATCGACGACCGGCTACGCGAGGTGTACAGCCGGCTAACGCCCTGGGAAAAGGTGCAGGTGGCGCGCCATCGCGCACGCCCGTACACGCTGGACTACCTGCAATTGGCCTTCACCGATTTTGTGGAATTGCATGGAGACCGCGCCTACGCCGACGACCGCGCTATCGTGGGCGGCCCCGCTGTGCTCGATGGCTACGCCATGATGGTTATCGGCCACCAAAAGGGACGCGACACGCGCGAAAATGTGGATCGCAATTTTGGTATGCCTCACCCGGAAGGGTACCGCAAAGCCGAGCGGCTGATGGCGCAGGCGGAGCGCCTGAAAATCCCGGTGGTGACCTTTGTCGATACGCCGGGGGCCAACGCCGGCCTGATGGACGAGGAACGTGGCCAGGCGGAAGCCATTGCCTCCAGCATCTCGACCATGCTCGCGCTCCGTGTGCCTACGGTGGCCGTCGTCATAGGTGAAGGGGGCAGCGGTGGCGCGCTGGCAATCGCCGTGGCAGATCGACTGCTCATGCTGGAACACTCCACGTTCACGGTGGCATCCCCCGAAGCAGCCGCGGCCATCCTGTGGCGGGATTCCGCGATGGCGCCCGACGCGGCCGCGAGCATGCGCATCACAGCACAGGATCTGTACGGCATGGGTCTGATCGACGACATCGTGCCCGAGCCGGTGGGAGGAGCGCACCGGAATGTGGAAGCTGTGGCAGCAGAGGTCGGACGGGCCATCCGGTCGTCACTGGACGCCCTCGACCGGCTCAGCGTCGACGATCTGATGCGACAGCGATACACCAAGTACCGCGACATTCGCTTTTATGGCGAATAATGTGTCGGTATGGCCGTAAAGGATCGCGAGCACGTCAAAGTCGTCGCCTTCAACCGCCGCGCCACACACGACTACTTTATCGACGATCGCTTTGAAGCCGGGCTCGTGCTCACCGGAACGGAAATCAAATCGATCCGAGAGGGACGCGTCAACCTGCGCGAAGGGTACGCGCGTATCACTGGCAACGAGGCCTGGTTAACGAACGTCCATATCGCTCCGTACGAGCAGGGCAATCGATACAATCACGAACCGCTACGGGACCGCAAACTCCTTCTGCACCGCGACGAGATTTCCGAACTCGTGGGTCGAGTTCGACAGCGTGGCTACACGATCATTCCGCTGCAGCTTTACCTCAAACATGGACGCGCCAAAGTCGAGCTTGGACTGGCCCGAGGAAAGCGCGAGTTTGACAAGCGAGAATCGATCGCCAAGCGCGAAGCGCAGCGGGAAATCGAGCGCGGCCTGCGCGATCGCAACCGATAAGAAAGAGAGATGGCCTCCCAGCCATCCCTCTGTATGGTTCTGCCTAACAGCGTGCTACGCCGACGTGCTATCCGTGCTCGCGCTGTCGCCGGATGAACTCCCAGGGGTAGGTGCCTCGCTGCCACCAGTGGCGGCGGAACTCGAAGACCCTGCGGGAGTGAGGGGCGGAGGCGGCGCATACGTCTGCGGAGACGGCGTGTAAGCTGATTGCTGGATCGGTCCACTGGCGCCGGTCAAACGATCGAGCAAGTCGTCGCGGCGCTGTTCGTCGAGCACAAAGTACGCAATGATACCGGCCAGGACAGCGGCGAATAAGAAGCGTCCTTTGCGGCCTCCCCGTTTCTTACCCAGTTGCTTTTCTGCCTTGGATTTGGCTTCGTCTACCACGTCCACGCTGCGATCCCGGAGGACATCGATGGTGTCGTTCAGGCGCCCCTTGCTATTGGAGGCCAATCCATCGATCGCTCGCGTGATTGCCTTGGCCGCGGCGTCGTAGTCGATATTGGCAAACTGTTCGCGCAGTTGCTCCTGAGCTTCTTCCCGGCTGACCGGGTTGTTGATATAGTCGACGGCCGCGCGTGATGCCGCCAGCAGGACGAGTGCGGCGAGCTGGCGGTACCAGTTCTGATCGTTATCCAATCCGTCCCATCCTTTCTTCCGGCAGACGAAGCAGGCCGGATATCCATGCATCTCCCTTTGATTGTGCCATAGCCGACCGGATCTCGTGGCCTGGCTGTCGAAAATTGATAAAATGGCTCAGACTGGAATGACGGTCAGTTGCGAGCGTAGGTACGTGGAGCTGGCCCCGGACGATCGATCGTCTTGCACGGATTGTCCGAGGCCCTTTTTTATGTCCTCGCCCGGTGTGGCGGGATCGACGCTCGATCGTCGACTGCCTCGAATGGACTATTCGTGAACCGCGCCAACATACGAAACTTTTGCATCATCGCCCACATCGACCATGGGAAATCGACCCTCGCCGATCGCCTCCTGGAGGAGACCGGTACGGTTACTCACCGCGACATGACCGAACAACTGCTCGACTCCATGGACCTGGAGCGTGAGCGCGGCATCACCATCAAGCTGCAGGCTGTTCGCATGCAGTACAAGGCGAAGGACGGCCAGGAATACGAATTCAATCTGATCGACACTCCCGGCCATGTCGACTTCACCTACGAAGTTTCCCGCTCGCTCGCCGCGTGTGAGGGTGCGCTCCTGGTAATTGATGCGGCCCAGGGCGTCGAAGCGCAGACGCTGGCCAACGTCTACCTGGCGCTCGAGCACGATCTCGTCATGATCCCGATTATCAATAAAATCGACCTGCCGGCCGCCGATCCGGACGAAGTAAAGCGGGAGATCGAGGAAGTGATCGGGCTGGATCCGGACGACGCCATTCTTGCCAGTGCCAAGACCGGAGTGGGGGTCGCAGAAATTCTTGAAGCCGTGGTCGAACGGATTCCGCCGCCCGGGGGCAGCATCGATGCTCCATTGCGAGCGCTGGTCTTCGACTCGCACTACGACGCATACAAGGGCGTTGTGGCCTATGTTCGGGTGGTAGATGGCGCCATTCGGAACGGCGAGCCGCTCTACTTGATGCAGTCCGAGAAGAAGATCGAAGCCCTCGAGATCGGCGTCTTTCGGCCCAACATGCAACCGGTGACGGAGCTGCAGGCCGGCGAAGTCGGCTACGTGGCCACCGGCTTGAAAACGGTACGGGATTCGCGCGTGGGCGACACGATTACCTCGGCGACTCGCCCGGCTCCTACCGCTCTGGCGGGTTACCTGCCGGCGAATCCCATGGTATTTGCCGGCCTCTATCCTCTCGCCGGCGAAGACTACCCGCTGTTGCGGGACGCGCTGGACCGCTTGAAATTGAACGATGCCAGTGTGGTGTACGAGCCCGAGAGCTCGGCTGCGCTGGGCTTTGGGTTCCGCACGGGTTTTCTGGGTCTGCTCCATATGGAGATCGTGCGCGAACGACTCGAACGCGAATACGATCTGGAGCTCCTGATCACAGCGCCCAGCGTCGAATATCACGTGCGGAAGACCGACGGAACCGAGCTCAAAGTTGATAGCCCCTCCCAACTCCCGTCGACCGTGGAGATCGAGGAGATTGAGGAGCCGTGGGTCGAGGCGACGCTCTTCGTGCCACCCAACCATGTAGGAACCATTATGGAGTTGGTACAGGCCCGACGTGGCTCGCTGGTGCAGATGGACTACGTGTCGGACCAGCGGGTGATGATGAAGTACAACATGCCGTTGTCGGAGCTCATCGTGGACTTCTACGATGAGCTGAAGTCCAGAACCCAGGGGTATGCCTCTCTCGACTACCACTTCAGCGGCTACCGGCCTGGTGAGGTGGTCAAGGTCGATCTCCTGGTGGCCGGCGCCTCGGTCGATGCCCTGTCGATCATCGTGCACCGCGACAAAGCGCAGGCCATGGGCCGCAACCTGGTCGACAAGTTACGGGAGGTGATCCCGCGCCAGCTCTTCGAAGTGCCGATTCAGGCAGCGATCGGCAACAAGGTGGTGGCGCGTGAAACCATCCGCGCCATGCGCAAGAATGTGCTCGCCAAGTGCTACGGCGGCGACGTCACCCGCAAGCGTAAGCTCCTCGAGAAACAGAAAGAGGGCAAGCAACGCATGAAACGAGTCGGCAATGTCGAAATCCCGCCGGAAGCATTCACCGCCGTACTACGCCTGGACGACTAACCTGCCGATCGGCACCCGCGGAAACCCTCACTCACCATCGAGATCCGGTAAGGCCCGTTCTCGGTAGGGCCGGCCCGCGGCGCCAGCCGCAGTGGCCCGCCGCCCTGTCCGGACGAATCACGGCTCCCGGCATGACCACGCGGGCGGCGAAGCACTGCTGACGCGGTTCCGCCCTACACCCGAACTTCTGATCGATCGGCGCACACCGGCCCGCGCACGCCCTGGTCCCTAATCGCGCTCCCCGTTCTCAAACACATACGAATGGAGAATCGACGCAAACATGGCAACCGTCAGGAGGATGAGAACCGGTCGATAATGGCCCGGTCGTAAGAACCAATACGACAGGGCAACCAGGAGACAGAAACCGCCTCCGATGCCGGTAATCCTGCTGACCCAGACGCTGGCCAGCTGATCGGGTTGGTCGGAGGCCAGCACCGTGCTGCCTGCATTGGGACTCAAATCGTCGGGCGAGATCGCGGGTATGGACGTGGTTTTCTGTATCATCGCGCAGCAGCTACCCTCTCGAAACGCACTCATGCGCTCATGGGCAGAGACACACTTGCCCAGCACGCGCTCCATTATGCCAGACCACAGGATGCCCGCGACGGCAGGATATTCGGGTTCAAGAGTCGTGCCTGTCCGGGTTCGCGTCAATCAATGAGCCGATGCGAGAGATGCACCCGGCTGCTTCCACCGCATTTCACCAAGCGCAAACGCCATTTATACTGGAGACGTCTGGGGGTGTAGCTCAGTGGTAGAGCAACGGACTTTTAATCCGTTGGTCGTGGGTTCGAACCCCACCGCCCTCACCACTCTTCTCTGGCGATCCTCCGCGTCCTCACGCCGCTTGCTGGAGACTCCCTGACCGAGTGTACGTGGGACACCAGCAAGCCCTTGTTCCATCTGTTACCCATTCGCCCTCCAGCGACGCGTGTGCCAACGGAGTCATTCCCGCCTGGGCGACGGCTCCACGCGTTTCCCAATGGCTCACTTAGAGCGCACCACATGAATGATGTAATTGGCGCGAACGCCCCGCCCACGCTCGAAACTCGTTGATGTTTCCTTGCCACGCCGAAATAATCCGGTTGGGGTGAATCGGTTCCGCCGCACACTCGATACACCGTTGCTACCACCCCGAAGCTTGTGGCGGCTACCACGACCCAGAACGGAGATACACTGATCCCGTTCGCAGCTTTGATTTCCCTTCCTGAGAAAAGTGCGAAAAATGCGCAGCAGGCGGCGGAGAAGGCACTGAAAGCCTTCCTCACGGTGCATGGAGTGCCGTTTCAATACACCCACGATCTTGTGTCGACGTTCCTGATTATGTATAGCCGAAGAAACATCGTACGATGAGTCAAGGTATCTCGCCCCCAACAAAACCACGGGAGGCTGCAATGGCGCGCGTTCATGCGTATCACACGACCACCCCTGAGCACGGGGCTCACCACGGCGTGTATCATCTCCACGACGACTGTCCCAGCGGGAAGCGAATCAAGGCTGAACACAGAACATCCGGGACCGGGGGCCACCGCCTTTGTGAGGAGTGTGCGGAGTTGGCCCACTCTCACGCCTATCACACCTCCACCGCGGAGCATGGGTCCCATCATGATGTGTACCATCTCTACGAGGACTGCCCCGACGGCAGACGAATCACACCCGAGCATCGAGTAGCAGGAACCGGGCGAGGTCGCCTTTGCGACAAATGCGCGGAGATGTAGCCGCTGCCCTCTACTTTCAGTAGACTGCCGTCTCAGCCTGACCGCATCGGGCAAATCGCTCACCGTTCCTACGATTTCCGTTAGGGGGCGATCCCCGTCCAAACGCGGAGGGACGATGACCATTCGCATCGTGATCGCGGACGATCACAGCGTGGTCCGGCACGGTCTCCAGATGTTTCTGGGACTCGATCCGGAGCTGGAGGTGATCGGCGAAGCTGGGCGTGCAAAGCAGGACGCAGGCGGCGCTGCATGCCGTGCGCATTGGACTGGTGACCGGCGACGAGGTGTCCGGGAGAGGATAGCGAGTATCGGGCAGACTCGTGGCGCGAGAATTGCACACGAGGCTGGTAGCGGTCGGCCCAGCGAAGAAATGTGGAGCCCACACTCATGGAACTGCGTGATTCCATCCATCGTGTGTTACTTCGGTGGAGTGCAGCGCCTCGCACCTCCCGGCTGGCCTCGGCGACCCTGATCAGCGTGATCGTAGCCGGGTTGGTTTCTCACCACGTGCCGTGGCGACCGACTCCAGTCGCAGCTCACCGCAGCATGTCGATTTGGGACCGACACGACTCCGCCGCGTACGTGGTCTCGACCCTGAACCTGGTGCATTGTCGAGGCGGCCATCCACTGACCACGGTATTGGTCCACCGTTACCCCGTGGCACGATATGACGTGTACGCGGATCAACAGGACAACACGCTGTTCTTCATCGAGCCGAAGCGGGGAGACGGCAAGCCGGTGGGAGCGCTTGCCTACCAGTTAGGTTGGACGGCGCCCATGAGCGTCTCGACATCGGTAAGTTCCCTGTACGTGCGCCCGGCACCCGCGGACGCGTACGCGGCATTTCGAAACGACCCAAAGCAGCTCATTGGCTCGTTCTCTTCAACAGTCCCGTCGTGACGCCGGCAGGTTGCTGCCAATCGGGGCATTGCGCCTAACCATACGTCTTACGGCGCTCTGTTCGATCCCTCACGCGCATGCCGGCGTAAGGCAGTTCGGTACTCTTCGGCCAGCGCGTCCTCGCCTGACTCCTCGTACACTGCTAGCTGTTCAGTGGCCCAGTCTCTCCTGGTTGTCCCATATACCGGCAAATTTCGCTTGCGCCGGTACAGGTAGTAACCCACCAGCCCCAGCGCGATCCACACCGGTCCGGCGATGCGACCAATTGGGTGAGTAAGGATCACCATGAGGAGCACACTCGCGATCCCGAACATGCCGATGACCCCCACGATTGGCACCTCGTACGCCTGCCCGTTGCGTCGTACCGTAACGTTCCAGGGCACGCGAAAGGTACGGGGCGTGTCCCTATCTGTGAACCGTAGCGTGAGAAGTGATACGAACACGAGCGTATAACTGGTTGCGGCGCCGAAGGCGTACATATCTCCCAGGGTCACCAGCGCATTGGGCGTGATTCCCGCGTACAAGAGTTCGATGATGGCGATCGTGGCGAACGTCACGAGCGAAATAACCGGTGTTGCAAAACGCGCCTGCACGTAGGTGAATACTTTCGGAGTGAGGTTATTGACCGACATCGAATACATGATGCGAGACGAACCGTACACCCCCGCGTTCGATGAAATCAAAAGAAGTACAGCGCCCAAGATGGCAATCACGGGCGCGATGAAGCTCCCCACGAGTGGAAGATGGATCGCCAGCCAGGCGACAGGCGCATTTTGATGCGCTAGATGTTCGGCGCTGCAGGCCGCTGCGGACAGATGGCCGCAATACTGCGGTTCAGTCGAATTGGGGTCGTACGTTTGCCAGGCCACCATACCGAGCGTCAGGTTACTCAAGGCAATTGCGTACGCCAGGATGGTCAAGATAAGTGCCACCGAAGTTCGGGGCACCACCGTAGTCGGTCGGACCGTCTCCTGTGCCGCCTGCGCGATGGACTCCAACCCAACGAAGGAAATGATGGCAAGCGACATGCCGAATAACAGTTTACTACCGTCAAAATGCATCAGGAAAGCATTCACCTGATGCCAGTAAAATGCCGGATCGAAGGCGAACGTGAAACCGATAAACAGCAAGGTGGTTTCCACCGCGATGTCGACCGCCGCGGCGATCTCGTTCAGCCTCGACGATTCTCGAACACCGAGCACGTTGAGACCCAGGAGAAACAGAACGAGCAGAATCGCCTCGATGATGATATAGGGTGGCTTGCTCCATTGCTCGTGGAAGTGATCGATGTAGCCGGCGGACGAATAGGCGAAGAGACCGATATCGATCGTGAAATCGAGCAGGACCGCCCACCCGGCCACGAACCCCCAGAAATCCCCGAGGCCGCGCAGCACAAACAATTGGCCTCCGCCGGCTAGCGGATACATGGCGGAGAGTTCGGTGTAGGCGAGCCCAATACAGCCCTCGAGGAGACCGGCGAACAGGAAGGCGACGTTCGACAGGCCCTCGGCGAACGCCACGACCAATCCAAGCGCCACGTAAATGTCTGCGCCGACGTCTGCATAACCCCAGGCGTACGAACCCCACGGGCCAACAGCACGGCGGAGGTGACCTGTGGATGGCGAGTGGTTGACCTGCTCCGGCGCTCGCTCGTGAGCAGGAGTTGCTACTACCGCCGCAACTGGCGGGGATTCCGGGGCCGAGCCGACTTCCATCTAATCTCGACGCCTCTTGCCGGCCCGGGCGGTGAGCAGTCGATCGACCTCGGTGGTAGAAATGCGCCATCCGGCCCGACCGCGTAAGTTATATCCGGTGAGCTGTTCGGTTCGAAGCCACTCTCGTACCGTTTCTCGGCTGACTTTGAGCCGGGAAGCTACGTCCGGGACGGTAAGGAATTCGCCTGTGTCCATGTTTCGCCTCCTGGGACGCGACGAGACCGGTAGAAATGTGTTGATACCGGTTCGTGCCCTCATTGATAGGCGACGAGACGTTTAGAAAATGTTTAGATCGAGAACCCAGGTATTCAGAAAGTATTCAGATCTCACCCCCGAGTGCGGCAAACGACGTGAACCGGCGCGTTCGCGGCGATACGTCGTCCTCAGTAGGCGGCCACGACTCGAGCGTGCCCGGCTATGCCAGCAATCGGTATCCGACGCCGGCTTCGGTCGCGATGTGACCCGGTAAGCCAGGAGAGATTCCTAGCTTCCGGCGCAACGCAACCATATGCACCCGCAGCAGGGGCGTGTCGCCTTCGTACTCAGGCCCGCGTGCTTCCCGCAACAACTGTCGATGCGTCAAGACTCTACCGGCGTGAGTTGCCAGCACGCGGAGCAAGTCGTATTCGGTCCGTGTGAGATGGATGTATTCCCCGTTTTTCGAGACTGAGTGCCGCTGCAAATCCACCGTCAGAGCCCCAAAATGGAGAACCGGGTCGGCGGGCTCGGGTGAGGCGCGGCGAAGATTCGCCCGAATGCGAGCCAGTAGCTCATCGATCCCAAACGGTTTATTGACATAGTCGTCAGCTCCGGCATCGAGCGCTGTGACTTTATCCGACTCGTCTTCCCTCACCGTGACCACGATGATCGGGACAGCCGACCACTCTCGGATATCCCGGCAAACCTGCACGCCGTCCATATCCGGCAGTCCCAGATCCAACAGCACCAGCTCGATCGCGCCGGAGCTCACCTCTTGCAGGGCCTCGTCGCCTGTACTCGCGGTTGTCACCTGGAAGCCGTGTTTGGTGAGCGAAACCGTGAGCAGGCGGCGCATTTGTGTCTCATCTTCCACCACCAGAACACGAGTGCCATGCTTTCCAGACGCGTTCATTGAGCCACCGGTTCCCCGATTGGCTGGAGCGGCAAACGGACCGTGAACGAAGCACCACCACCGGGCGTTTCCTCCAGCGAGATCGATCCGCCGTGGGCTTGCGCAACTCCTCGACAGATCGCCAAACCCAGTCCAGATCCAGGTTGCCGATCCCCCTGTTGCCTTCCTTGAAAGAACGTCTCAAACACGCGTCCGCGCTGCGATTCCGGCACACCTGGCCCATGATCGACGACCGCGATCGAGAGGCATCCCGCCTCTTGACGCACGACCAGCTCGATGGGTGAGTTCGGCGGAGTGTACTTCACCGCGTTATCCACCAGATTGATGATCAGTTCTTCGAGTCGAAGGAGATCGATCTGCACCGACGAGAGGCCCGGCTGGATGTCGACGTGGAAAGGATGTCGGTCTGTGAGGGGTCGGAGGTGCGGCAAGATGGTCTGAAATACCTCCTCGACGTCATACCACTCCAACACGGGTCGTAGCACTCCCGCTTCAATCCGAGACAGGTCGAGCAAGTTACCGACGAGTCGGTTCAGACGATCTGCCTGGTGGTCGATCGCCTCCAGAAATTCCCGTCCCTCATCGACCGTCCACATCGCATCGGACATGAGCAGCGCGCTCGCCGATGCCTTGATGGAGGCGAGCGGCGTTCGCAGGTCATGGGACACGGCGTTCAACAGCGCGCTCTTGAGCTGGTCACTCGCCTGTACCACCTCGAGCCGTCGTCGCTCCTCCTCGCTCTGGGCTCGGGCGATCACGAGTGATGCCTGCGCCGCGAAGCTCATCACGAGTCGGCGTTCCTCGACCTCCAGCTGCGTGCCGGAGCGCTTCAGACCGACTTCCATCACCCCGACCACCCGCTCCTCCGTGCGAAGGGGAACGTAGAGCCGTTGTGGGCTTCGCGTGCCTTCCTCGGTCGGCAGCATCATCTCGGTGCCTTGCCGAAAAGCCCAATCGGCGGTTGATTGCGATGCCCGGGACCCACGGCCGCCCCGTACAGTTTCTGCTGCCAGGCGGAGTTCCTGGTCCGGCCCCGGTACGAAAATGGCGCAGCGGTCCACTCGGAAGACATCGGCAATGCGAGCGGTGATTGCGTCCAGCACGTGGTCCACATCGCGTGTCGACATCAGGGCCTGACCCAATTCATAGAGCGTTTCACTTTCGCGCGCGCGGCGTCGAGCGCTTTCCGCTCTACCTCTTGCCTGCGCCGCGAGCTGACTGGTGAGCACCGCGACCAAGACGAAAATCGCAAACGCTACCAAATCTTCCGTCCGGTCGATCACAAAGGTGTGTACCGGTGGCAGCAGAAAAAAGTCGTACTCCGCCACGGCGAGGATCGCAGCCGATAACGACGGGCCCGTCCCAAAGGAAACCGCTGTGAGCAGTATGGCCGGTACGTACAGGAGCGAGGCGTCTGGAACGTGCCCAAAATGCTCGAGAGCGCCAATCGCGGCCGTCCCGGAGGAGACCGACAGCAACGCGACCACGTGTCCGAATACGACTCGGGTATGTCGGTATAGTACGATGGCCCAGGACCTCCAGTTCGCTCGATTCATTGTATTGAGATCAGGCGGGGCCAGGGCTGAGTCGCGTCCGAAATGAGGATCACGCACCGGTGATTGGTACGTCCAACTTCAGTCTGCCCATGGGACAGTCTGAAACTACCCACGCGGCGTAGGCCTTGAATGCAAAGCGCTGTAGCGGTTGCCTGGATGCGATATGGATAGCGTACCCGACTACCTTCAGACTGGGGACCCGGCGCCCGACGCACTGAAAGGTTCGTCCAGTATCGAGCCCGAACTGGAACCAGGCGACCTCGAGCCACAGCAGGACACCGGCCGGAATCAGGCAACGTCACTGCTGATGCAGGCGCCCGCGGCCATCGCTGTCCTTCGTGGCCCAAACCACGTGTTTGAACTGGTAAATCCGCTGTATGAACGGATGGTGGGCCGAAAAGCCGGCGATCTGATGGGGCGACCTGGCCGGGACGTCCTCCCGCGAGTGACTGACGGACGGATGTGGGAAATCCTCGATCGCATGTATGTCACAGGGGAGCCATACGACGCGGGCGAAGTGGAACTTCCACGCAGTCAGTACGACGACCACCCGGGAGAATTGAGCTGGTACAACATCGTGAGCCAGCCGACGTTCGACCACGTCGGAGCGGTGGATGGCATTCTCCTGCACGCGGTGGATGTAACGGAACAGGTGCGCTCCCGCCAACGCGTCGAGGAACTCGTAGCGGAACTGGAAACCGAGCGTGCCCGTCTCAGTCTGGGCCAGAGAGTGGGCAAGATCGGGACTTTCGACCGCGACGTTGTGCACGATCGGGTCATATGGGCAGCAGATCTCGAAGCGCTGTATGGCTACGAGCCCGGCGAACTTCAGGGCTCCGGGCGGGACTGGATGTCGATGGTGTATCCCGACGACCGGTTGCGGGTCAGGGACTCTATAGCGCGATCCATGTCCGAACGTCAGCCGATCCATGTCGAGTTTCGGATCATTCGGAAGGACGGATCTTCGGCTTGGATGCGGGCGGACGGGATGGTGCAATACGGTGAAGACGGATCGGCGCAGCGGGTCATCGGCGTGAATGTTGACATAACGGAACGGAAACTGGCCGAAGACAACCTCAGGTTTCTGTCCAATGCCAGCACCCTGCTGTCGACGTCTCTGGACTACGATTCCACCCTGAACACGGTGGCCACGCTCGCCGTGCCAAACGTGGGAGACTGGTGCTCGATTGAAATGCTTGACCCCGAGGGAGAGCTACAGTCGGTCGCAGTCGTGCACAAAGACCCGGAACGCGTCGAGTGGGCGCGCGAGCTTCGAGCTCAGTCTCCGATCGACATGTCCTCACCTCAGGGGCTTCCGCAGGTCTTGCGCAGTGGGAATTCGGAGCTCTATCCACACATTACTGACGAAATGCTGGTGGCTTCGGCGCGTGACGAGCGAGAGTTGTCGCTCGCCCGCAGCCTCGGCATGACATCTGCCATGATCGTGCCAATCTGGTCCGGTGGCATGCCAATCGGTGGGATCACCCTGGTTACCACGGAATCACGCCGTCGTTATACCGAAACAGATCTTGCCATGGCCGAGGAACTGGCCAGCCGGGCATCGCTCGCCATCGACAATGCGCGCCTCTATCGGCAAGCCCAAACTGCGCTCGCGCTGCGCGACGAGTTCATCTCGATCGCATCGCACGAGCTCAAAACGCCGGTGACGAGCCTGAAACTGTATGCCCAGATGGTCGGCAGACAGGCTCTACGAAAAGGGGATGACGCGACCGTCCTTCAGCTTTCGAAAATGGAAAGCCAGGTAGATAAACTCACCAAGCTCATTGCCAACTTGCTCGACGTGTCCAAAATTGAGGCCGGGAAGCTCGAGCATCAGGTCGAAGAATTCGACCTGGTCGAACTGGTGCGAGAGGTTGCGGAGAGCCCGAAGGCGGTCGATGAGTCCCATGCGGTCTGGGTCGAAGCCTGCGATCCCATCGTCCTCACCGGTGACCGAGATCGCATCGGACAGGTCATTCTCAATCTTCTCGCCAATGCCATCAAGTATTCGCCCAACTCCGAAAAGGTGGAGATGCGCGTTCTCCGAGACGGCATGACCGCGACGGTCGACGTGCACGACTTCGGGATCGGCATAGATCCACGATTCCACAACCACGTGTTCGATCGCTTCTTTCAGGTCGCCGACCCGGAGGAGCGGACCTTCCCGGGGCTCGGATTGGGCCTCTATATCTCACGAGAAATAGCGCGTCGTCATGGCGGTGACATCACGGTGGACAGTACGAAAGGAAACGGATCAACCTTTTCGCTCGTCCTTCCACTTCCCGGCGGCGCCCCTCAGGCATCATGACGAAGCACATTCTGGTCGTGGACGACGATCCCGACATCCTCGACGCGATCGAGTGGCTGCTCGTGGATGCGGGCTACGAGGTCCGTACCTCCGACAAGGGAGATTCAGCTGAGAACCTGCGTGATACCAACGGGGGATTACCGGACCTCATCATTCTGGATGTCCTCCTCTCCGGCAAAGATGGTCGGACAATTTGCCGGCATCTCAAGAGCCGGCCCGACACTCGCGGCATCCCGATCGTCATGATTTCGGCGCACCCGGGAGCGGCGGGATCGGTGCGCGCCGTCGGCGCCGACGACTTTGTCGCCAAACCGTTTGACGTTGATGTGCTACTGGCTGCCGTGGAGCGCCATCTGCGGTAGCTCACATAGCCAGGTCCTCGATACCGGTGGCCCGCCCTTGTCTCGACCGTTCCGCAAACAACGGTAGAATCACGTAACTCAACGATGGGGGTCGTCATGGCCGAGCAACCTCGCCTGCGGTGGGGGATCCTGGGAGACGCCGCGATCAACGATGCGTTTATACCCGGCGTGATGGCTGCTTCCAACGGTGAACTTGCAGCCATCGCAAGTCGGCGCCCGGAGGCTGGGGCTCGATCTGCGGCTCGATGGTCCATTCCCACAGTTCATGCCTCGTACGACGATCTGTTGGCGGACAGTGAGGTCGACGCGGTGTACATACCGCTTCCCAACCACCTGCATGCAGAATGGACCGTGCGCGCGGCCGATGCCGGCAAGCATGTCCTGTGCGAAAAACCGCTCGCGCTCACTCTGGAGGAGATTGACGATATCGAGCTAGCGGCGGAGCGGAATCACGTCCAGGTCATGGAAGCAGTCATGTATCGGTTCCTTCTGCGCTGGCGCAAGGCCGAGGAATTGGTGTGGTCGGGTGCAATCGGCGATCCGCGGGTCGTCCGGATCGGATTCGCCTTCTATCATCCTTCGGCCGGATACAACATTCGTTTCGATCCGGCCGTCGGAGGTGGCATCATCTGGGACATGGGCTGCTACGCCGTCAATATGGCCCGGATGCTGCTGCGTGCCGAGCCCATTTCCGCCTACGCCACCCCACACAGTCGTCCCGGAGCAGAAGTAGAGACCTCGGTTGAAATGATCCTTCGTTTCCCGGAAGACCGCTCCGAACTCGCGCACGTGAGCTTCGATTACGCCAATCCCTACAGCCAGGCGGAAGTGGTGGGAACCGAAGGGTGGATCTCCCTTCCCGGCACCGGCTTTCGCCGAGAGCCGGCCACCTTTCTGCTGCACCATCATTACGACCATCCAGACGATGAAATCTTCCTGCACAAGGCGGAGCCGGAGACCGAGCGCTTCCCGCTGATCGATCCATACCAACTCGAGGCTGAGCACTTTGCCGATGCTGTGCTGGGCAAAGCCCGGTTGCGATACGGGATCGACGATGCACGGCACAACACGAAAGCGCTCCTCGCTCTGCACGAATCGGCGCGAACAGGCATGGAAGTGTCGATCGACTGATGAATCTGCGCGACTCGGTTCGCCCCCACACCGTCCGCCAAACTCATCTTGACCTGGAACCGCGCACTCATCCGACGCCGCCATGAGGCTGGCTCTCTTCATCACGTGTTTCAACGACACGTTGTTTCCAGAGACCGGTCAGGCGATGATCCGGCTGTTCGACCGACTCGGATACCCGCTCGACTTTCCGTTCGAACAAACCTGTTGCGGTCAAATGCACTTCAACACCGGCTACCAGCGCGAAGTCGTACCTCTGGTGCGCCGGTTCGTAAGGACTTTTGAATCGTACGATGTCATAGTCTCCCCGTCTGCCTCCTGCGTAGGAATGGTGCGCGAGTATTACAGCCGTGTGGCAGAGCTCTCGGGTGACGTCCATCTGGCCGCGGCGGTTTCACACATCAAAGCTCGGGTGAGGGAGTTCAGCGAGTTCCTGGTGCTTGATCGGGGTCTTCAGGACGTCGGATCGTACTTTCCGCACCGCGTCACCTACCATCCAACCTGTCACTCCCTCCGTGTGCTGGCCGTGGGCGACGCGCCACTTCAACTCTTGCGCGCAGTTCGCGGTATCGACCTCGTGGAGTTGCCGGCTGCCGACGAGTGTTGCGGCTTTGGCGGCACATTTGCCCTGAAGAACGCCGACGTGTCCAGATCGATGCTTGCAGACAAATGCCGCCATGTGCTCGAAACCGGGGCGGACGTCTGTTCGGCGGCCGATAACTCCTGCCTCATGCATATCGGCGGTGCGTTGCATCATGACCGGTCCGGCGTCCGGACGATGCATCTGGTTGAAATCCTGGCCGGCACGGAGCAGAGGCCATGAGCGGGACGCCCACCTTCCAGCAGGGCGCTCGCATCGCTCTCCAGGATGCCCAACTTCGGCACAATCTACGCAACGCTACCCACACCATTCGGGCGAAGCGAACCGCGGTGGTGGGTGAACTGCCCGATTGGGCCGAATTGCGGACTGCCGGCCGCGAAATCAAGGCACACACCATGCGCCATCTCGACCATTACCTGGTCGAATTGGAACACTCGGTCCAACGCGTCGGGGGCACGGTCCACTGGGCTACGGACGCTGCCTCGGCCAATCGGACGGTGGTCGAGTTGGTTCGTCGTGCCGGCGCGTCCGAGGTCGTCAAGGTGAAGTCCATCACAACTGACGAAATTGGCCTTAACGTTGCGTTGGAGGCCGCCGGAATCGCCCCGATCGAGACCGATCTGGCCGAAATGATCATTCAGCTTGCGGGCGAATCCTCCTCCCACATTCTGGTGCCTGCCATTCATAAAAATCGCTCCGAGATACGTGAACTCTTCGCGAAGAGACTGGGCGTCGAGGTGGCGTCAGACGAGCCGGCAGCGCTCGCCGAAGTGGCCCGTCAGTATCTGCGACGCGCATTTCTCCGAGCGCGGGTGGGTATTTCCGGCGCGAATTTTGCCATTGCCGAAACTGGCTCGGTGGTGATTTTTGAATCCGAGGGCAATGGCCGCATGTGCCTCACCCTTCCACGTCTACTCGTCACGGTGATGGGAATAGAGAAGGTCATCCCTCGGTTCCAGGATCTGGAAGTCTTTGCGCAACTGCTGCCACGATCGTCCACCGGCGAGCGCATGAACCCGTACACGTCTCTCTGGTCGGGACTGCATGAAGGCGATGGCCCGGAGGAATTCCATCTGATTTTGCTGGATAACGGACGCACCCGCGTCTTGGCCGATCGACTCGGACGCCAGGCGCTCCATTGCATCCGGTGCAGCGCCTGTCTCAATGTCTGCCCGGTCTACGAGCGCACCGGCGGGCATGCCTACCATTCGGTCTATCCCGGCCCGATCGGTGCCATCCTCACACCGCAATTGGTCGGAATCGAACGAGCGCCCTCCCTTCCCTATGCCTCGTCGCTCTGTGGAGCGTGCTACGACGTATGCCCGGTCGCCATCAATATTCCGGAGGTCCTCGTGCATTTGCGCGGCACTGAGGTAAGGGCAAGGCAGAAGACGGTGCGGGGCCGATTGGACCCCGAGAATGCCGCGATGCAGGTCATGGCGCGGGTCTTTCGAGATCGCCGTCTCTACGAACGAGCCCAACGGACCGCTCAGACCGTTCAAAAGCCCCTGGTGCGTGAAGGCACCATTGCCTGGCTGCCACCGCCCCTCAGCGCCTGGACGGTCGCACATGATGTCCGGCCGGTACCAAAGCAATCGTTCCGTCAGTGGTGGGTCTCTCAGCAGAGAAGCATTCCGTGAACGATCGTGACACCGTGCTCGAACGCGTGCGGCGAGCGCTACAAGATGATTCCCGTGAACCCGACTCAGACGTCACGCGAGCGTACCGTCAGAGCAGCGAGGAAACGGTCGAGGTGCACGTGGCCCAGTTCGTACAGCGTGTCCAGGAGTATCAAGCCGTCGCCCACGTCGTGGCTGCTGGGGAACTCGCCGGTGCCATCGCTTCGATCTGTACAGACCGTGCTATCCGATCGCTCGTCGTGCCGGATGACATTCCTTCCGACTGGCTACCGGAGGGCATTCGGCTCGAGCGCGACAGTCGGCGTGAGCCGCTATCGAATGAGCGTTTGGACAGGAGCGATGGTGTGCTAACGGCATGTGCGCTGGGCATCGCGCAGACGGGCACGTTAGTGCTGGACGGAGGAATCGCACAGGGGCGGCGCGCCATCACGCTGTTGCCCGACTATCACCTGTGTGTTATTCGCTCCGATCAGGTCGTGGGGATCGTTCCTGAAGCCGTGACCTTCCTGCGGAACTCATCCGGCGAAAGTGCGCGCCCGCTCACCTTCATTTCGGGGCCGTCTGCTACCAGCGATATCGAACTCAACCGGGTTGAAGGAGTGCATGGCCCACGCACGCTGGAAGTCCTGGTCGTGCTGGCCCACAGCACGGCCAAACGCCTCGTCGGCTAAACGCGCACCGCGCCATGATTGGCGATGAAGCCCTGCACCCGGGTCCAGGCATCCGCCGAAGCGGTAGCAAAAACAGCGGCCTTCTTATCAAAGAAGCTGTGGGGGGCTTCCGGATACACCACAACCTCGTGTTCTACACCGGCGCGGTTCAACGCTTCATCAAACCGAGTCACGTCCTCCACAGGAATCCCGTGATCGGCGCCGCCGAACAGCCCGAGCACCGGAGACTCGATGCGATCCACGAACCCCAGCACGGGAGTCACCGCTCCGCGGGTGCGCGTCAACCCGGCATAGAACCCGATGACTCCCTGCAGACCGAGTCCGAGTGTTCCTGCGTAAAAGGAAAGCGAACCTCCCATGCAGAATCCGACGGTGAAGGTCGGCACTCCGGCTCCCTCTGCCGCCCGTAAATGCGCGACTGCTGCCTCCAGATCCTGGCTGAACGTCTCGGCTCTCATCTGCTCCACCTGGGGCATGTAATCAAATGAATCGTCGCGGGTCGGGTCGGGAGCCGTACGCGCAAAATAGTCGATGACTATGGCTCGCACACCAACGTCGGCGAATCGCAGCGCCAGCTCTCGGTAGAAGTTGTGCAACCCCCGGACGTCAGGCAGGATCACGACCTGTCCAGAAGCCGTGCCGGCTGAGGCAGCCGCATACGCCATAACTTCAGCGCCGTCCGCAGCCTGGAGCCTCACCTCTTCTCCGCGCGCAGTGCTTCCATCCGCGAGCGGCATGGGCGGATGCGAGTCGTCGTCAAAGCACATCGATTCGTCTCCTTGCAATCAAAGTAGGCGACCGGTGGCGGTCCTCGCTGCTCTCGCCGTATCAGGCCGCCTCTTCCATCCTAGCCGCTTGCCGCTGCTGCTCCCCGTTCCAGCATCGTGCGAGATCCAGATACTTGTCAGGTCAGGATATGCCCGTAAAACGAACGCAATAATGGACAATCCTGTACTGTCGGCCGGGCGCAGAGGTGTATCGGATTCCCGCATGGCCAGGGGACGAACCAGGGCGGACACGAGGAGGCAACTCCGACCATGCGAATCCTGCTGGTTGTGGACTCACTCGAGGTGGGAGGCGCTGAGCAGCATGTCACCGACCTCGCGCGGGCGCTGCGCGCCACCGGCTACCTGGTCACAGTGGCCTGCGCCACAGGGGGCCCGCTGGTAGCCGAATTGGAAGCGGCACGAGTGCCTGTTCATGTGCTCGTCACGGGACCGGTCAAGCATCGTGTCGATCTACGCTTTGCGTGGAAACTGAGAAGAGTGTTGCGAGCAGGCGAGTTTGACCTCGTTCATGCCCATCTGTACGCCGGCGCGGTGGCGGCTGCGCTCGCCGTCATCGGCATCGGTTGTGCCAGGGTCGTCACCGTACACTCCGAAAGTAGGTGGCAAAGGCACTTTGCTCGATCTGTCTCCGGATATGTCTACCGCACGGCGGATGCCATATTGGCCGTCTCCGAGCCAATCGCCCATCAATTGACGGTCGTCCATGGAGTAGCGCCTGATCGAACCACCGTTATCGCGAATGCTCTGTATCCCACGGCGCTCTGCACTCGCCGGCGTCGAGCGACGCTGCGCGGGGGTGTGGTCGTCGGAGTCGCGGGCCGGCTTCATCGAGATAAAGGCGTCGATGTGTTGCTGGATGCCATGGTGCGCGTTCTCTACCGACATCCACAAGTACAAACGGTGGTCGTCGGGGATGGACCACAACGGGAACATCTCCAAAGGAAGGCTCGATCCTTGGGCCTCGACGATCGCGTGAGTTTCCTTGGTTGCATCCCAGGCGCTCGAAACCTGATTCCCTCATTCGACGTACTGGTTGTGCCCTCCCGCACGGAAGGCTCTCCCCTGGTAGTGCTGGAAGCCATGGCTGCTGGGATCCCGGTCGTGGCGAGTTGCGTGGGCGGCATTCCGGACCAGATCCGGCACGGCGTGACTGGGCTCCTGGTGGCGCCAGACAACCCGGGGGAACTGGGCAAGGCAATCGAACAACTGCTCTGCGAACCGGCCACGAGAAACTCCCTGGCGGCCGAGGGGAGGCGGCAGGTGGCCGAGCGATTTCCGTACCGAGTCCTGCTCGACGGGATAGAACGGGTGTACGCGGAAGCGTTGGCCCGACGTAGTGCACGAAACACACGTGGGTGTTGATATCCCGCGGCGCGTTTCCAATCGATTAATTTTTGCAAGTAATTCACGCCCATCTCATCCGAATCTCAGGCGGCGCTGTTTCAATGAGTCGTATCTGATCGATTGACCGACCACGGGGGAGACAAGGCATGATGCCAGGCGCGATCGCTCTCCACCATGCTTGACGCCTCACTGCGCACCCAAGCAGATCGGTTCGGGTCGGAGAACTCCTGGACTAGAAAGAATCGACTCGCACGCCTCGTCACAGCCTGGATATTGTGGCTGGTCCTGCTTGGCAATGCGGCGTTCATCATCTGGCTGTGGGGAAATGGTGGAGGCATATCGGCCGTCAAAAATATCGCCACGTTCTTCACCAGTGTCGGCCGTATCACGGGCCTCCTGAGCGCCTATCTCGCTCTCGTGCAGGTGCTCCTGCTAGCCCGTCTGCCGTTTCTCGAGAGACTGTTGGGATTCGATTCGCTCACTATCTGGCACCGTCGCAATGGTAAGGCGGTGCTCTACCTGGTGCTGGCGCATGTCGTGTTCATCACCCTGGGCTATGCATTGCTGGACAGGCTCTCCCTTCCCAACGAAGTATCGAGCTTGTTGGGAAACTATCCGGGCATGATTGCGGCCACTGTAGGCACCGCCCTCCTGATTCTGGTGGCAATCAGCTCGTTCGTAGTCGCGCGGGCCAAACTTCCATACGAGGCGTGGTACGCCGTACACCTCACGGCCTATGCGGGCATTGCTCTCGCGTGGGTGCATCAGGTCCCGACCGGGAACGAGTTCATTCTGCGTCCTGTGGCGACCGCCTACTGGACAGCGCTGTACATGGCCACCTGGGTGTTCCTCGTCATGTTCCGGGTTGCTCAACCCATTTTTCGTGCATTCTGGCATCGCATGCGCGTGGCGGAAGTTATCGTGGAAGGACCAAATGTGGTTTCGCTCCGTATTACCGGACAGCGGCTCGACCGCCTGGGAATCCAGGCCGGTCAGTTCTTTCTCTGGCGTTTTCTCTCTCCAGGACGCTGGTGGCAATCGCATCCGTTTTCCCTCTCCGAAGCTCCGGCCGGGACCTCACTTCGCATTACCGTCAAGGCTTCGGGCGACTTCACCAGGCAGCTGGCCGGCGTACGTCCAGGAAGTATGGTGGTCGCGGAAGGGCCGTTTGGAGTGTTCACGGATGCAGTGCGGAAGCGAGAGCGCGTGGCACTGATTGCCGGTGGCATCGGCATTACTCCTGTGCGCGCTCTCGCTGAGGAAATGCGCGGTGACGTCGTGGTTATCTATCGAGCAATTCGTGAGGAGGAAGTCGTCTTCCGCGCTGAACTCGACCAATTGGCGCGCGATCGGGGCGTGACCGTCCACTATGTCATTGGTCATCACGCTGCACCACAGGGCGAGCGCGTCATGTCGCCCGAGCATTTGCGAGAACTGGTTCCAGACATCATGGACCGCGATATCTATATCTGCGGCCCGCCGGGCATGGCTCGTTTCCTGGAACGGAACGTGCGGGCCGCGGACGTTCCACGAAGCCACATTCACATCGAGCGCTTCGCCTTCTAGTCCGTTGGAGTGCTCGTCAGGACTTGCCTTGAGCCGCCTGATCGTTCGATATCAGGGCATCTACCACCGGACCGATCTGCGCTATCTCGGCTTGCCGCTGTTGCATATCAGCCGTAGTCGGTTGAATCAGCGATTCGGTGAGAGCGTGTCCCTCCATACCGCGCGGCGCAACGCCCATGTCCGTGAGCACCGTAGGCGCGATGTCGTCGAGCTGCACTGGATCGGTACTCACTACTCCGGGCACGATGCCGGCGCCAGACAGGATGAGCGGAATCGACTGCGCTTGCCAGGTATTGCCGCCATGGTCCGCTTTCCAATTCGACTTGGGATCCGAGAAGGATGCGCCCGGGGCCCCGAATGCCACCACGGACGGCTCATGCCCGTTCAGCAACGCACTCAATAAATACTGGTTGGCAGTTTCCATCGCCGGTGTCACATTGGATCCATTGGCGGCCACATAGCTGGGCTTTCCCCCTGCCGTCACCAGGTAATACGCCGAAGCGATGCCGGGATCGCGTGCATTCACGATGTTTTCGGCCACGATCTGCGCCTTATTCGGATCGGCCAGCCAGACGTAGTCCGCGGTGCTCGACGCGATGTCCGGTGCGGTGGTTCCCGCCTGTGTCACTGCGTTGCTGACGGTAGTCGCCGGAACAAATCGAGTGATCGGCATCATTCCGTGATCGGCCGTGATCACGAACAACGTTTGGTCCAGAATGCCCGCCTTGCGATAGGCATCCTCGATCGCGCCCAGATCACTGTCAAAGACTTTCATATCGGTGATGACTTTCGCAGTGTCCAGATTTCCACCGTCCACATGTCCCAATGGCCAGTCGAACTCGGGGTAGTTGATCAGCAGCATGCGCGGCTGCATTGATTTCACCAGACTGAGCGCCATCTGCGTGGCAAGGTGATCTTCTTGACCATCCTTGAGCGTGATCGTCGGCAATGTGAGCGCCGGATCATTCATGACCGAAGCAGGAGGCGTGTGGCCGGGGACCGCCACCGGCACGTAGTGGCCCTTCGGGTCGCCCTGGTAGTACACGATTGCGTCCGCCGCAGGTCCACCGAGAGGAGCTGCCGCGTAGTACTTATGTCCGGACAGCGCCACTACTCGCGCGGTTGGGAACTTCTGCTTGTACAGAGAGCCGAGAGTCGGCGCGTGCGAATCTTGCATCAGTTGTTCCACGGTTCCCATTTGGTCGGGCGAAAAGAGACTGTATCTGGTTGTCGTGTTCGCCCAATCAAAGCCCAATAACCCGTCCTTATCAGGTCGTGAACCGGTCGCGATCGTGGCATGTCCTGAAGGTGTTTCGCTCTCCAGTATCCCGTCGAAAGCCTTACTGTATTGCGTGCCCGCCGCGCGCAGCGCGTCGACATGTGGGAGTGCCGTCAGTCCGAAATAATCAGGCCGAGCGCCATCCAGGACCATGAGTACCAGATACTTCGGTGTGACCGGAGCGAGACCGAGGAGTCGTGCCGACGGAAGGCTCCCGGCGGCAGATCGGTCATGCAACACCTTCGCCGCTCCGGCGCCGATGGCTGACGCGACCGTGAGGTACAGCGCGCACAGGAGCGCCAGTCGAGACGCGGGGCCAAGCCCACCCTGTCGCCGCGCCTTTCGTCGACGCTTTTCCCAAACCGACTGTGCATGTTGGTCTACGTCATTGGAGGGAAAGTCGGCGCTCGTGTACCGTCGCGACCGACGACCGTCACGCGAACGCGATGCGTTACTGGGTTTCAACGACGCCTCGCCGGAGGGGGGCCAAATTGGAATGGGTGGTCGAAGCTCTCGCCGCACGGCCGCTGTCTGGCGAAGTGCATCCCCTGGCGCTGCACCCGCTCAACAACATCCCCGGGATCGAGCAACAGACCCGAAGTCCTGGGTCCGCGACCGTCGGCAGGAGCCACTCCGTGAATTCATGAAATGCGATGACATGACCGTACTGCTGCTACCCTCCGCTCGATGTCCTTAACCAGAATACCGTGCCTGGTCTGAGACGCGTCTGAGAATGATTCGAATTAAAGGTTAACCGAACCACCCGCGACGCCAAGTCTATCGCATCGACCGGGTTGTAAGTCGTGGCATGCATATCTGAGTTGCTTTTCGAAATAGCGAGGAGGTCGTAGGCCGGTCGCTCCGTCGCCGGCTCGTTCGCGGTGACTCAATCGGATTTCAAATGACAGTGTCGCGGAAGCTGTGCGTCAACAGCCCGCCGCGACCGATACGGTTGCAGCAGGCTGTTGGGACGTATCTGAGCTTGTTTACGTAGCGATCGAGGAGACAGCGGTTGCCAGGCCACTCACGAGCGGAGTTCCCCAGCCGGTAACAGCGTCCCAGCCGATCTTCGCTCCGTACACTCCGTTGCTCCCGGACGTGATGTCCGTGAAGGCGCTCGCGTACGCGCTCGAGTTGCCGACACGATAGAGGTAGGTAGGAGCAGCACCCACGGTCTTTCCACTTCGGGTCGCGCTCTCCTTGACCAGCGTCCAGATGGCTGCCCAGGCCGGCGCACCGAGGCTCGTGCCGCCGGCAGTCTGCCAGTCTCCGTTGTAGTAGATTTCGGCTCCGGTTGCAGGATTGGCAAGAAAGCTTACATCGGGAGCGTAGCGAAACTTTCCAGGCTTCAAGTTGGGCGTCACCTGCCAGGCGGGCCGAAGCATGGGTTTCGCTTTTCCACCACCGCTGAGGCTCCATGCGAACTGCGAGTATTGAGTGTTGTCACTGTTCAACAGAAGTGAAGTTCCTCCCACCGACACCACGGACGGATCCGAGGCCGGATAGCCCACGCTTGGCTGTCTGCCACATTCCCGTACCGGACCGGCCAGAGCGCCCGTATCGCCACTGCTGACGAAGACCGACACTCCGTGCGAGAGCGCCGCCGCCAGCGCAGACGACGTGGCTTGATAGCCGGTGGACGCGTTGCAGGTGCCGAACGAAAGGCTGATCGAAGTCGCGCCGGCTGCAACCGCGGAGTTCACCGCCTGACCGACCGATGCCCATCCGGCGGCATTCGCCTGTTGGCCCTTGACGTAATAGATCTGGATTTTGGCGCCGGGCGCGAGCGCGTGGGCCCATTCCAGATCCATGGTGGTTTCTCCCTGGTTCGTCAGCCGGAAGGTCTTTCCGCCGACATAGAATTGCTGCACCACCGGGTCCGGCAAATTGTTGGCGGCGTCGAACGCTTGAAGGTCGGCGGGGTCAAAGCTGTCGAGTTCTACCAGCGCGATTGTCTGCCCTGCTCCGGTCACGCCTGCACTGATTAACGGGTCGATACCATATGCCGTGTCAAGCTGAGCGGGAGTGTAGCCCTGACCCACCTGCTGCCCGGCAGCGAAGGTCGAGAAGGTGTGCGAGGCTGCCACGGCTTGTGGCGCCGCCACGCCCGTTGCGAACGACGTGGCGATGAGACCGCCTGCGATGGCGGCGGAAGCGACGCGCCGCCCGCGAAAACACGGGTCGATGAGACGATACAGTCGAGAAATGAACCAAATGAGGCGAGTAAGTGGGGTTCGCAATGTGGCTGTGCTCCTGCGTGTGGTCGCGAACAAGGTACGATGGAAATATAGATCAAGCGTACCGATTGCGGTTGAAGGCAACCTGAGAGCATCGTGTCCTCTTCCTGAGATACCTGGCCGCACCCGACGAGTCGCAGCGGTTCCGGTTAACGCACTCCAGCAATACCAAACAAGGGAGCACGAAATGGAGAGTAAGTTCGGCCGAGACGTCGTTCCATTCATATTTATGGCGATCTTTGTGGGCTCGATGATCGTGTTGGCCGTCACCGGCCACTAGAAACAGTCCGAGCAGGTCATGAGCTGGTCAGTCGACTGGACACGGACGGTTGAATCGAAGGACGTGAGCGAGCACGAGGTGGAGGGGGCGAGGGATTCGAGCAGGTGCGAGCGCGTCGACCAGTAAGCGTGCATAGCGAATCTTGCGGGTAGCGCCGCTTCCCATAAAGCGCCGCAGCTGGTCTTCGAGCCTCCGCCCTCGCCACGCCGGCTGCTTTTGCAAGGTGCGAAAAGAGTCGAGTTCGCCCTGGACGTCAATCACCGCCTCGACTGAGGCAGCGCCGAGCGCCCGAATCAGCTCGTCCTCCAAATCGACCACACACACGTAGAACCCCAGTTCCTCCATATCGGTCCGAGTCAGCGAGGAGCCGAACCCGGCTCGCTGGAGCGCACGGCAGATCACGCTCTCCTCCCCCATGTCGTACAGTCCGGCGATCCCCACGTTCGCCCCGTGCGGGCCGAATTGCGAGAGGAAGCGTCCAAGTGCGTGCGCTCCTCCCATAGACACGACGGAGACACCCTCGCTCGTGAGATTTCGGCCGAGGCGCGTCGCGAGGGTCTCGATCGCAATCTGATCGCTGATCCCTTCGACCAGTACAACCGACCGGGTATCGACAGCGGCGATGTCTGGAATCCCTTCGAAAAAGTCATGTACGCATCCAGTCGATGGCGCACGATGCGGCTCATGGTCGCATAAATCAGTTCCTCGCTCGTCTCGCACAGCTGCTCGTACTCCGTGCGCGCCGCCTGCTCTGACCCGACCTCAGCGCGTTCGGTTGCCATGCAACGTCAAGGCAGTCCGCGCTGGTTCGAAGGTCAGTCCCAGCACTCCTCCCAACTCTCGCAGCAGATCTTGAGCCGGGCCGACGTCGTACCCATTTCGCGATGCATCCTGGATTGCGCCGGCCAGATCCGTGAGTACGCTCAGCGCTCCCGGCGTATCCAGGTCGTCGTTCATGCGCTCCCCAAACCGAACTCGGAAATCCGCCGTCGTGAGAGGTGCTCCGCCTGAACTCTTGAGCGTCAATATCTCTCGCAGCATGCTTGCTCTGCCTGCTGCCGCCTGAAATGCCTCCTCGCTCCAGTGAAGTTCTGAGCGATAGTGACCACTTGAGACGTAGATCCTGACGGCGTCGGTTCCGCTGCTACGGATCAAATCGCGCACAAACACCATGTTTCCCAACGACTTTGACATCTTTTCGCCGTCCATATAGACCATGCCGGTATGCATCCACGTGCGCACGAACGGGCGGACATGATTACTGGCTTCAGACTGCGCAATCTCGCTCTCGTGGTGTGGAAAAATCAGGTCACTTCCTCCGCCGTGGATGTCGATGGGGGAGCCCAGGTACTTGAGCGCCATGGCGCTACACTCCAGATGCCATCCGGGTAATCCCTCGCCCCACGGGCTCTCGGCGTGGAACTCGTCGGCCCCGGATGGACGCCATAGGAGAAAATCGAGTGGATCCTCCTTCCGGGGGTCCTCCGGGTCGCCACCGCGCTCCCGTGCCAGCGCGAGCATCGTCGGGCGGTCGAGCTTCGAGAGTTCTCCGTACTCGGGGTCGGAGGCGACGCGGAAGTACACGCGACCATCCACCGGGTAGGCGTGTCCGTCGTCGATCAGTCCTTCCGCTATGCAGAGCATTTCCGGAATCTCGTCACTGGCCTGGGGATAGAGGTCCGCAGGCAAGACGTTCAGCGTCCGCATGTCTTCCATATAGCGGGCTGTTTCGCGAACCGCCAATACTCGATATGAAATACCGAGTTGTCGCGCCTTCTCGAATAGCGGGTCGTCCACATCCGTAATGTTCTGGACGTATCTGACTCGATAGCCCAGAGAACCAAGATGCCGTATCAGGGTGTCGAATGCGACGTAAGTAAAGGCATGTCCCAGGTGAGCTGTGTCGTACGGTGTCACTCCACAGACGTAGAGTTTCACGTCCATTCCCACTGGCGTGAAATCTCGTACTGTTCCTGAAAGCGTATCGTGGAGTCGAAGTCCGTTCGCCATGCGGGGTCCGTCCCTCGTCCGAGGTCGCGCCCGGAGCGCATGAGGTTTCGACGAATCCTAGCATCCGGTGCGTCTGTCCACTTTCGGCGACGAGTTGTGGCACACTCCAGATTCGGCGATCTCACGAAGTACAATCGAATGGCGACTGCGGGGCCGGCCATTCCGTTACGGAGTGAGGTGGCCCGACTTTAAGAAAACGCAAGGTCGCGCTCAGCGAAAGGGAGGACCGGGTGAGTGAGAGTCCAGGGGAGCGACGTCTCGACGCGGAGGAAGTCAACCGACTCGCATCCGAGTTGGACGGCATGCCGTTCCACGCCGAGCCGGTGGCAGATGACAAGAGAGTGGAAACGGGCACCACTGCCAGTCACGATCTGGCTGAGAGTCCGGAACACTTGCAACCGGACCCGGTGGTCTTCCCACCCGAGCCCGATACCCTCGAAGAAATTGGCGGGTCAGCGGAAGAACGATCAGCTTTGCGCGAAGAGGAATCTGGCTGACGCGATCGAAGGAGACCAGTGAGGCATGGAAGATACAACACAGAGTTACAAATCTCGTGAGAATCTATGGGACGAACAATGGCCGAACGAACGTGCGGGAGACTCCGAGCCCGAATTCGATAGCGACGACGAAGGGGAGGTGACTGCCTATCCCGGCGTCGTGGGGACGACCGATCCGATCGAATCGGCGCGTGATGCGGAGCCGTATGATCCTCCGACGGACCCTCCGGTCCTGCCGGGAGGAAGGTATGGAGTTCACATTGCGACCGGCTTTGGGGAGTCGGCGCTGGAAGAGGCAACAGTCGACGACGACACCAGAGACGACGAAGATGTACATCGCGAAGTTGTCCTGACCTTGCATCACGACTCGCTGACTTCCAAATATCCGCTGCACGCCGCGGTAGTGAACGGCGTCGTCCGGCTCACGGGGCGCATTCCTTCGGCGGACGACGCCGAGTATGCACAGACCCTGCTCTCCAACGTGCCGGGCGTGGTGGATGTGGTGGACGACACGACGATAGATCCAAACGTGGAGTAGCACCGAGCACCGTATCGGCTGTCTCGACACGGCTCGGCGCACTGCAATGCTTCAACAACTCGGCCGTTTCATGTACCGCTCGCGGTGGACAGTGGTCGCGGTCTGGATCGCAGTTTTTGGCCTGGCGTCCATCTTCGCTCCGCGAGTGTCGGGTGTGCTGCGCGGCGGCGGCTACACCATTGGCAATAGCGAATCAATTGTCGCCTATAACACCCTGCACGATGCTTACGGGTACCGCGCCCTCACTTTTAGTGTGGCGATCACGGTCCCGCCCTCCCAGGCACATGCGGGCATGGCCGCTGCCCGGCGCTTCCGCCGGCTTACCCTCGAACGATTTGGTCGAACGCTGTCCGTCAGTGAGCCGGTCTGGACGCCCGATCATGCAGTGATTCTGGAAAGAATCTACAGCGCGCCGCAGGACGATTTCGGCGCGAGTTTTGCCGCCCCGCTGCAAACCTTACTTCCACAGGGACCCGTACGTGGATACCTCACTGGCCCCTCGGCGATTTTTCACGATATGGAGACCGTAAGTGATGGAGACTTACGCCGGGTTGAGATCGTCACCCTTCCGATCGCCCTGATCGTGCTGTTGCTTATCTTTGGGTCGGTGGTCGCATCGCTGACTCCCGTCCTCATGGCGCCCGTGGCCGTGACCATCGCCCTGGCTGTCATCTACTTTCTGGGGCACCGCATCGACATGTCGATTTTCGTGCTGAATACGACCTCGATGCTCGGTCTGGGGGTAGCGATCGATTACTCCCTGTTCATGGTCAATCGCTTCCGCAGCGAGCTCTCGCTCGGGCGAGACCTGGAGACTGCAGTCGGGAACACCGTCACCACCTCGGGAAGGGCGATTCTGGTATCCGCGGTCGTGGTCAGCGTCGGATTTTTTGGGCTCACTCTGTCCGGGGTATCGATGCTGCGTTCCCTGGGTATAGGTGGCAGCATTGTTACGATCTTCTCTTTACTAACCGCGCTGACGCTGCTCCCCGCGCTGCTTGGGATCATGGGCGAGCGCATAAATCTGCTGCCGGTCGTTCCCAGTCGATTTCAACGGAGCCATGTCTGGCGCGACATTGCGTTGAGGGTCATGCGCCGACCGGTCCGCATCATTGCCGTCGTGTCGATCGTGATCGTCATCGTGGCGTGGCCCGCATTTCACCTGCGCGTCGGGATCCCCGGGCCCGAGATCTTGCCCTCCTCGGTTAATTCGCGCGCCGGTAACGACATTTTGGGGCAACATCTGGGTGTCGTAAATCGCTCGCCGGTGCTGGTGGTGGTGCAGCGACACGCCGGCACCCCGATTTCGACCTATCAATCCACTATTTTTGCTGTACTGGACCGCATTTGTACCTCTCCAGAAGTCGCGGGCATCGCCGCGATCCCGGTGCCTGATTCACCCTCGGCATTGCACTCCTGCGATTCGGCATTGGCGGCGTCCCAGAATGCGTCGTCTGCTCAACGAGCGCAATTTCAGCTGCAGGCGGCAAAACATCGGGTCGGGCTGGTCTCAGTTTTCCTCAAGTCCGGCCCATCCAGTGCTGCCGCTGAGCACTATGTGACCTCGTTGAGGAACGCGCCGTCCATTCCCGGATACTCGATCCTGATCGGGGGACAAACCGCGGGTCAAATGGATTTCGATCACTACCTCTACTCCCGGTTCCCGCTCGTGATCGGATTCGTCACCCTCATCATTTATCTCGTGTTGCTCATAGCGTTTCGCTCTGTGCTCTTACCGCTCAAGGCCATTTTGATGAACGTATTCTCGGTGCTCGCCGCGTATGGTGCCGTCGTCTTTGCGTTTCAGGACGGTCATCTCGCTCGGCTGCTGGACTTCACGAGCGTGGGGAACGTGGATTCAATCGTGCCGGTCTTTCTGTTTTGCGTGCTCTTCGGAATCAGTACCGACTACGAGGTGTTCCTGCTGACGCGCGTGCAGGAGGAGTATCGGATCACCGGCAACAACGAGGAAAGCGTAGCCGCCGGCCTGGCAGTGACCGGCCGCATCATCACGAGTGCCGCCGCTGTCATGATGGTTGTCTTCGGAGCCTTCGCCTTTGCCCGACTCGTCGTAATCAAACAGGTTGGACTTGGCCTCGCCATTGCAGTGTTGGTTGACGCTACCCTCATTCGAGTGTTGCTGGTTCCTGCGACCATGCGATTGTTGGGTCGCTGGAATTGGTGGTTGCCTATCCGGGGATTCCCACGCCTCGAAGGCAGGGGCGAGCCATCGCTGCGTGGCAAGTCGCCTGCAGCCGAGTAACGAATATTGACGCCCATTCTGGCGCTTCGTCAAGTAATCATGGTAGCGTGGGTGGTCACGTCTGAAGTTAGGGAGAACGCATGGCACAACGAACGGAACTGAAGGCCGAGATTCGTGAATTGCTGGGAAAGAAAGTCCGAAGGCTACGTGCCCAGGGGATACTGCCGGCGACGGTCTACGGTCACAACGTAAACCCGCTATCCATCCAGGTCGACGCGCGCGACTTTCGCACGTTGCTGAGGTCCCAGGGTCGCACTCAACTTATCAACCTCCTGGTTGGGAGTGAACGACCCAGGCCGGTGTTCATCAAACAGACCGCCGTGGATGCGAAGCGCAATGCTTTGCTTCATGTCGAGTTCTTTCAGGCCAACCTGCGAGAGAAGGTCACTACGCACCTTCCACTGCATTTCGTGGGTGTCTCGCCTGCCGTGCGGGAGGGGGGTATCCTCCTGACGCTGCTCGATCACATCGATATCGAGTGCCTGCCGGACGACGTACCGGCCGGTGGTATCGAAGTTGACGTGAGTCAGATCGCTGAGATCAACGGAACCACTCACGTGAGCGATCTCACGATTCCCGGAAACGTCACCTTGTTGACCCCGCTCGATGAGATCGTCGCCAAGGTCGATGCTCCCATCTCCGAGGCAGCGCTCGAAGAGGACCTCGCCGAAGCCGAACCGGTTCCCGAGGCCGCAGCCGAAGAAGGAGCTTCCACCGCCGAATCCGAGGAAGCCGTTCCAGAGGCCTGATCCACTGTTCAGTTGATTTGAATCGCCGAGAGGTCACGGATTCGTCCGTGGCGCTCTCTCATTTCTACCCGACCCATCCACCGCTGAGGTGAACTGCCGCCGCCCCCGTCATGAGGGCGCTCGAGACGGTGATCCACCCGGCGAATTGTCGGGGAGCGAGGCGGCTCGCAGCCCATCCCGCTAAAGGGAAAAGTGCGAGCACGAATCGATCGACCGAACTGAATGGGGCGAAATAGCCGTCCCGCCACTCCGGCGTGCTCAGGACGACGATCCAGAATCCGACGCAGTATACGACGACGGATGGAGCAAGATAGCGCCACGCGCCATAGGTCAACCCCAGGAAAAGCAAAGTAGTGCTCAATTGCACGAGGTTCTCGGCGGTCCATCCCGCGTTGAATGTCGCATGGTGCACCAGGTATTGCAGGGAGGTCGAAAAACCTGTCCAGGGATAGGTTAGCGATCGATGCCAGCGCTCTTCCGAACCGATCACCTGCCAGAGTGGCAGTCGCTGCCACAGCAAGTACCCAACATACCCCGCGACCGCGCATGCAGCCGGTCCAAAGGCGACGGCAAAGCGATGAGGACCTCGCCAGAGGCTAGACATTAAGAGTGGTGCGACCAAAATAAGCCCGGTCGAGCGCGTGAGAACCGCTACGGCCAGCCAAAGACCGGCCGGCGCAAGCTGCCCGCGTTGGCAGTGATACAACACCGCGATTGCGGCGAGCAAAAAGAGGGCTTCGGTATACGGGGCAAAGGTAAAAAATGCCGTCGGGAACAGCGCGAACAGCCACACGCCGCGACGGGCGAGCGCCGGGCCCCATTGCAGCGACAGCAGTCCTCGCAGGTACGCTAGAGCCGCGGCAATGCAAAGATTTGCGATGACGAGTCCTGCAGCCACTGCCGGCATACCCGTCCCCATGACAAGATGAATGAGCGCGGGATAGAGCGGGAAGAAGGCCAGTGCCGGCTTCCCGTCCAGACTCCAGCTATACCCGTGCGTCGCGATTCCGGTGTACCACTGCGCGTCCAGCACATCCCACAACGCAAGAGGAGAGCGGTGTCGAATCAACGCCAGCGCCACCGTCAACCCAATCAGCAGGGCTCGGCTCAGCACGAATGGCGGTAGGACGTCACGAACGCAAATCTGAAGCGAGATCCACAGTTCGCGAAATCGTGCAGTCGGCCAATATGTGGTTGTTGGCGATCGTGCTGGTGTCGCTATTGTGGCGTCTTCCGTCGCTGTTCGACCCACCGTGGGTCAACGATGAGGGCACTTATTTCGCCATAGCGCAGGCGATGGGACACGGATACCGGTTGTACGCCGATGTCTGGGAGAACAAACCACCCGGTATCTACCTGTTGTACAGCGCAGTCTATCACTCGTTTGGGACATCAGTAGTTGGCCTTCGGGTCGTTGCGACCATTCTCACGATTGCGCTTGTACTTCTCACCTATCGCCTCGCTGATCGGGCAGCAGGCACGCAGGGAGCGGTAATTGCCGCCCTTATCGTGGGTCTCCTCCTGGGAGTGCCGTTCCTGGAAGGTACGACCTTGAACGCCGAGCTTCCGCTAGCGGTGCTCACCGCGTCCGCGGTGTATGCCGTGGTGGAGCAGAGCCGTCCGACAACTGCCGGCATCTGCATGGCAGTCGCCCTCGCGTTCAAGGCGGTCGCGTGCTTCGATGCCGCGGCAGTGGGCATCTGGCTCTTTCTGCACTGCCGAAATCTCCTGCTGCGCTACCTGCTCGGAATGTTGGCGGTCGGTGTGGTGGGGTGCCTCGTTGCCTGGCATGCCGGAATCCTCGGCCCCATGCTGAATGATGCACTCCTCTACGACCTTGGGTATGTCGGACACGGCAACGGCGGCTCGCTTCCATGGTTATTGGCTATAAAGCTTTTCGCGCTGGCCCTGGCAACCCTGGCTCTGCGGCGTGCTTCGGTCGTCCATCTCTGGGCCGTTTACTCGGTCGTGGGGGCGTTGTTCAGTGGCCGGGTATTCGGCCACTATGCCCTGCAGGCGATCGTACCCGTCACTCTTTCGAGCGTTGTACTCGCGTGCCGCGTTCTCAACACCAAGCTTCTGGTGGCACTGCCATGTATCTTTCTCGGCGCCGCCTTCGCGAGCACCGCACTCGGGTATGCACTGGCGGCGAGCGGACACGATTCGATTCTGGCACGGCGCCTCCAGTACTACGCGAATTTCGGTCGCTATGCTCTGCACACTGAGTCGTTCATGCAATACAGTGCGCAAGTTGACGACCACGTCAATCGCAATCGACAGATCGCCACAATCGTAGCGGCGCAGCCTGCCGGTACGCTGCTGGTGTGGGGGAACACGCCGTGGGTCTATGTGCTTGGTGGAAAGCTCCCGGCAGCTCCCTACACCTCTTCTGTGCGTCAGCCGGAGGTTCCGGGGGAAACCGCTGCCTTGCGGGATGCCGTCGTGCGCCGCACGCCCACGGTGGTGGTCGTGATCGATCCTGCGGCACCGCCTCTGCGACAGGCCGGGCCGGCATTGGATCGCGGCTACCGGCTCGTACGAGCCGTTGCCAATGCCAGAATCTACGCCAGCGTATCGGCGCCTTGAACCTTCTCTTGATGAGGAGCTGCCAGCGTGAAGGCCAGTGCCAGTATAGGTACCAGGTAAAAGTAGTTCACCAGGCTTCGCCAGGCGAAGAACAGGGGAAGGGCGGCGAGTGCCGCCACTGACGCGGGTAGGAGGAGCCGGCTGCGCCAGAACGCATACGTCGCACCGGCCCAGGCGGCGAGTTCCGCCACGCTGAAAGCCAGCTTGGGTGCCATGGGCACAACCCCTGAGACAAACAGCGAGATTACTCCGATGCCCATGGGAAACATCGGGTCGGACATCGGGCCCATTATGCTGGACGCGTACGCGCCCGGCGATTTCAGAATAAAGTATCCATTCAGCAGCAGGTACACGCCGCCAATGATTCCGGTGCGCCGAGTTGCTTCCCGTAGCCCGAATCGTCGCATGATGAGTATCACGTAGAACGGCAGAAAGAACCAGGCGAGTTGCTTGGTGGCCGCTGCCAGCCCCATCAGTACAGGGCTGGTTCGAGAACGACCCCATTCCGCGAACCCGAGCATGAGAAACAGTCCGTACAGTGGATCCGGCTGCCCACCACGAGAGAGGATAAGCAGCGGGACGTCGCCCAGTACTATCAATGGTGCCAGCCATCGCAGGGACCGAGGCATTCGATGCCAGAGGTACATGCCCATCCCGAGGATGGCGAGCGCGTACAGGAACCGCATGTCGTGCAAGCCCATCCAAACGAACGGCAAGATGAACAGAAACGAGCCCGCCGGGTAGTTGTACTTGGATTCGAACTCGTTCGGCACGGGCACGCCCGGGCGGGAGCGGTATTTCAACACGTTCAGAAACACCTGTTGTACGGCATCATCAGAGGGATACGCGCTGGAACCTCGAAATTGTCCGTCCATTAAAGGCGTGACGGTAGTCGATGGCACGTTCATGGATGCAAGGGCCGCCACGATGTTGGTCTTGAAGTATGGATTTCGTCCGTGCGATACCTGCTCTGCGGCGTAAAAGTCCATCACCGCGCCATCGTTACTGTAGGGCACTCCCACCGCCATCGCCTGCACGCCCGATACGGCGTTCGTCAGCCCGACGCCTGCCAGTACCGTTAGGCCGACCAGGGCGAGACAACACAGAGCACGGCGCACCGTCAGCGGCAGCCAGGGGCGTAGCGGGAAAGCCTGCGCGACGCACAGAGCCAGACTCACCAGAGTTCCGAGCGAAACAAACACGGCGAAGTACCAGGTCGTGGCCGGCCGAAAATGCCCAGGACTCGCCAGAACAAGCGACTGCAGGATGAGCGCTATGGTGATGAGCCCCACCCGCGAAAGGTCGAGCGAACCAACCACAACTTCTGTCCGGATACCGGCCAGTTTTAGCTTGAATGTTGTTCCGGCTCGGGTGGCTGCTGACCCCGAGGCGATACGCTCGCCACGTTGAATCATCGGTCTCCTTCGCCGCGCGTACTCGGCCCGTCCACAAAATTATACACGCGCACTGGCCTGCGCCGGTTGCGTGTGCTCACAACCCTCGCAAGGCCGCGTACACGACCGCCACGACCACCAGCGACCCGATTGCGTACACCAGAGCGGGGGACACGTAGGTCGAGTTAGCCCAGGCGCTGAGCGCCGTCAGTGCAAGCACCATGCCGATCAAAAGACCCCAGGCACGTCTGGAGGAGCGGGAGGTAACGTACGTCGCCGTAGCACGCGGACGATAAGCAGTTCCGGGTGTCTGCATGCGCACGCCGGGCGAGCGTCCGCCTCCGAGTGATGACCGTCGATGATTCCACCAGGAACGCAAGCGCAACCGATTTCGTGTGATGTAGCGAAATCGCCAGTACATCCAATTTGTTTTCAAATTCTTCCAGACCCTACTCATGTGCCTGTACTTTCAATGGAGGACGCATTCCGGCGCAAAAGATCAAGTGCAGACTGCGCAAAGAAACGCTTCGCGACCTCGCGCGACGCCGGCCGGTGAATTTCGCGCACCATCTGGCAGCCCGGCAGGTCGAGCGCCACGAAGCAGGTACCCGGTGGGTGGCCTTCTACCGAGTCGCCGCCCGCGATCCCGGTCACTCCCAGCCCTACCGCGGCCCCAAGTCGCGTCCGGGCCGCAGCTGCCATGGAGAGTGCCGTCTCGGGACTGATGAGTCCGTGAAGGTCCATGGTTTCCGCGTCCACGCCAAACGCACTCTTGGCGTCGCGCGTGTAGGCGACGACTCCCCCCAGGAAGTATTCCGAGCTCCCAGGATTGTTTGTAATCAAACTCGCCAGGTCGCCGCCGCTCGCCGACTCCATGACGGCGAGAGTGGCACGCCTCGCCTTCAAGGTCTCGCCAACGATGGACGAAAGAGTATCATCGGCGTGGCCGAAGACGGCCTTACCCAGCAGACCTCGGACGCGAGACTCCGTCTCTTTCACGAGTTCCTGGGCGGCGCCTGGTGTGTCCGCCCGCGCCGATATGTGGACCTGAACCCCGGATTCTTTCGCATACGTTGCCACGGTGACATTGGGGTGGCCACCAATAACGTCCGCGATTCGTTCCTCGACTGCCGACTCGCCCAGACCGAATGTCACGAGTGACACCATGGCTAAGTGGCCCGGCAGCAGGTTCTGTAGTCGCGGCACGACCTCTTCGTGCCACATGGGCTGCATCTCTTTCGGAGGGCCGGGCATCGCCACCACAATCGCCCCATAGGACGTGACCCACCACCCGGGAGCCGAGCCATGGGGATTGGCAATGGATTGCGCAGAGGGAATCAACAAGGCCTGTCGTCGATTACTCTCGGGCATGTTGCGACGAAGTAGCGCAAAGCGTTGCTCGATTTCGCGGAACAGTTCCTCGTCGAAGTACATGTCCTCGCCCACTGCGAGAGCGATGGCGTCTCGCGTCAGATCGTCCTGCGTGGGACCAAGTCCGCCCGTCGTCACCGTCACGTCGGCGCAACGCATCGCTTCCGATACTGCCGCGGTCAATTCCTCCAGTACGTCGGGATACGCTCCTACCCGGCTGACTTCGAACCCAAGCGCGCTGAGTTCACGTGACAGATAAGCGGCGTTGGTGTCCACAATGTCGCCCCGCATGAGCTCGCTGCCGATCGAAAGAATCACGGCTCGCACGTTTATTTCCCTTGCCATTCGGGTGCGCGTTTCGCCAGGAAGGCGCTGGTGCCTTCGCGCCGATCCGCCGTGCCGACCGCCAGACCGAAGTAGGCCATTTCGGCTTCACAGCCGGACCTGGGGCTAGACTCGAGACCGTCATAGAGCGCCTGCTTGGCGAGCGCCACGGCCAGCGGTGCCTTCTCGGCGATCGTTCTTGCGATCCCTTCCGCGGTCGCCAGGAGTTCGTCGAGCGGTACGACTCGATTGACCAGTCCCATCTCGAGCGCCTCGGGGGCGCGCAACCGCCTCCCGGTAAGAATAATTTCCAGCGCACGCGTTCTTCCGATCAGTCTTGGTAGGCGCTGGGTCCCACCAAAACCAGGGATAATTCCCAGGTTCAGCTCCGGCAAGCCGAACTGCGCGTTCTCGGAAGCGAGAATGATGTCGCCCGCCAGGGCTAGTTCGCAGCCACCGCCGAGCGCGTAGCCGTTGACCGCCATGATGACTGGCTTGGAGAGCGCATGTAGTTTGAATAAGAGCTCATGCGACCGGCGCGAGTGTTCGAACCCCTCTTGCGCCGTCTCCAGCGCCTCGAGTTCCGCGATGTCTGCTCCTGAAGAGAATGCCTTCTGGCCGCTTCCCGTCACGATGATCGCTCGCACGCCTTGCTCCGACCCTAACTCGCTCATCGCCTGGGAAAGTTCGGCCCGGGTCGCGTGACTCAGAGCGTTGAGCACCTTCGGACGGTCGATTGTGACCGTGGCGAAAACGTCCTGCCGCTCGACCAGGATGTTGGTGTACGTCACTCGCTCACTTGACCCCGTCGTACTCATAAAATCCACGCCCATTCTTGCGACCAAAGTATCCCGCATTGACCATCTTTCGCAGGAGCGGAGGGGCCGCATATTTTGGGTCTCGCATTTCTTCGTACATCACGTCCGCGATATAGAGCGTCGTATCGATGCCGACGTAGTCGAGCAAGGTGAGTGGGCCCATGGGATGGTTCAGTCCCAGTGCGATGCCGGTGTCGATATCCTCTTTCGTCGCCACGCCGCTTTCTACCATCCGCACAGCGTCGAGTAGATACGGCACCAGCAAGTAATTCACGATGAATCCGGGCGTATCCTGGGCCACCACTACCTTCTTTCCCAATGAAGCTCCAAACGCTCGGAGTCGGTCGATCGTCTCATCGCTGGTTTGCAGCGCGCGCACCAGTTCCACCAACTTCATCACCGGAACGGGATTGAAGAAATGAGCCCCCGCCACCGCATGGGGCCGAGTCGTGACCGCCGCGAGCGCCGTAATGCTGACGGACGAGGTATTGCTCGCCAGGATTGCCTCCGGGCGAGTGATTCGGTCCAGCTCACGGAAGACACTCTTTTTCAAGTCGAGGTTTTCGACAATGGCCTCGATGACGAGATCACAACCGGCCATGGCATTGAGATCGGTTGTTCCCTCGATGCGGTCGAGAACCTCGTCTCTCTCCGCGGTGGACATCTTCCCGCGTTCGATTGCTCGCGCCATCGAAGTATCGATCCTGCGCGTGCCGGCGGAAAGAGCGCCCTCGTCAATCTCTCGCATAACAACGCGATAGCCGCTACGTGCGGCCTGCTCCACGATGCCTGAACCCATCAGACCGGCGCCGACCACGCCCACCGTTGTGATGCCCATGTTTCTCCTTCTCAAATCCCGCGCTGCGGTGGCAGTTGATGCCTGTTCGACGGCACGGGACGGGTAGCTCGAGGCAGGACCGCGAGCCATCCCAGTATAGATGGGCCATTCTGGAATCCGGCCGCCGTTGACAATTGCGGGAAGCCGGCGCCTGTTTCAAGGTTGACTCTCCCGACTTTCAGCCGAGAATTGGTCACCCGGTCTCAGTGCGCGATTGCCAGTGCGGCCTGCATGATCTGTTTCGCCAGCGGGGCAGCCACATATGCGCCTTCGCCCCCGTGCTCGACCAGAACGACCACCGCCACTTTCGGGTGGTCGGTCGGCGCAAAACAAACGAACCACGCGTGAGGCAGTCCGCCGTCGCTGGTTTCCGCCGTCCCGGTTTTTCCCGCCATTCTGACGCCGGGGATCTGTGCGAGCACGCCGGTGCCTTGTTGCACCACCGCGGTCATAGCAGATTTCACGCCGGCAGCGGCCGCAGCGGATATGGGGCTGAAGAGAGTTCCGCCTGATTCCTGCTTGACCACGGATCCATCGGGTGCGGTGACCTGTTTCACCAGCGCAGGTTGCGGGATCGATCCGCCGTCGGCGATTGCTTCATCCGCCATCAACATTTGAAGCGGCGTGACATACAGCGATCCCTGTCCGAAGGAACTTCCCGCCAGAGCTACCCGATCCGGAATGGTTCCGGTGCGGCTGATCGAAACCGGAATGTCGAACGGTATCGGCTGCTCCAGGCCAAAGCGGTGTGCATAGTCCAGAAATCGGCTGGTCCCTAGTTGAAGACCAACCGACGCGAACGTGATGTTATCGCTGCATACCAGAGCTTCCTCCAGTGTGATCGGAGGCACTATGACACGTCCTCCACAATCGTTTAGATTGTTGATCGTGCTCGGATAGACGTGCCCGTCGACCGTCAGAGGACCGCTTGCCTGGTCCCCGGAAAAGCTGGTACTCAGCGAGTCGGTGTTCGAGTCGAGCGCGGCGCCGAGCGTGATGATCTTGAACACCGAACCCGGTGTGTAAAAGCCGTTAACAGGGCGACTAATCAAGGGCGAATTTGTATCGTGGAGCAGGTTATTCCAATAAGTTGGATCGTTCACCTGGTTTGAGTCGAAGCTCGGTTTGCTCACCATGGCAAGAATCTCGCCAGTACGAGGATCGGCCACGATTGCGGCGCTCGGAGTATTTGGCAGAATCGATGCAACCTGCTGTTGCAACCGATCGTCGATGGTCAGTTGTACATCGTCTCCGACCACCGGTTTGTGCTCCCACTGATTCACCTGCAACTGCCAGTTCGTACCAACATCCTGGCCGGTCAAGAATGCGTCGTAGCTCTTCTCCAGTTCGGATTTTCCAAAGCGCGGGCTATCGTATCCTATGACCGGAGACAAACTTGGATCGGTGTACGTGCGATGGACGATTCCCTGGGCGTCGACCGTACGATTGGCCAGTATTGTCCCGTTTCGGTCGAGGATTCTGCCCCTTCTGATCTGGAGAGCCTGCATCTGAAGCCTCGGATTGTCAGTGCGAGCCTGGATGGCCGCGGCATCGATCAGCTGCCAGTACGTGAGGCCTCCCAGCATGATGCCGAAGACGAGTAAAAAGAACGCGCCGAGACGGCGGATATTCGTGTTCAATCACGTCGCTCCGTGATGCCGCTCGATATCTTGAGCAAGAGCCCAATCATGACGAAATTTGCGAGCACCGAGCTTCCGCCATAGCTCAAAAATGGCAAGGGCACTCCGGTGAGCGGCATGAGCCTGGTGGTGCCGCCCACGATCACTATGGTCTGAATAGCGAGTGTCGCCATGAGCCCGGCAGCCAGCAACTTCTCGAAACCGTCCTGAGCGGAGATGGCAACCGACAACCCGCGAAACACCAAAAAGATCAGGAGCCCCAGCAGGCAGGCCACTCCGGCCAAACCCAGTTCCTCACCCAGGGCAGACAGGATGAAATCGGTGGTCACGACCGGGACGAAATTGGGGTGGCCCTGACCGAGCCCCTGTCCTCCGACACCGCCCACGCCCAGCGCGATGAGTCCCTGAATTACCTGATACCCGGTTCCCGATGCGCGTGACCATGGATCAAGCCAGAGTTCGGTACGCGTGCGCACGTGGGAAAAGAGGTGAAACGCGAGAAAGACTCCTGCCACGAACATCAGCAGGCCGGACACTGGATAAATGGCGCGGGCCGTCCCGACATAGATCATGGCCAGGAAGATGCCGAGAAACAGGAGCGCGCTACCCAGGTCGTTCTGCTTCACCAGCAGGAGCAGGGAGAGCCCCCACATGACGACCAGAGGCGCCAGATATTGAAACGGCGGTACCCGAATCGGCCCGATTTGAATGCGAGCTGACGCCAGCAGCTCCCGCTTCTCATCGAGATACGCGGCGAAAAATATCGCCATGAGAATCTTCAAGAGCTCGACCGGTTGCAAGTACACACCGTGGAATCCGATCCACCGTTTGTAGCCGCTACCGGAAACATCGGTGCCTGCGACGATTGTTGCGGCGATCAACAGCAGGCCAAGGAAAGCCCATGAGTACTTGTACAGGCGGAGCGTGCTGACGCGGCGAGGAAAAACCAGGACCAGAGCGAGCGCCACTTCTCCGAGCACGGTCCAGAATAGTTGCCGGTGACCCAATGCCACATCCAGGCGGGTGATCACCAGGATTCCCACCCCGGCCATCAGCGCTATGACTGGGAAGACGAGCTGATCGGCCCGGGTGGCGAACTTACTCATCCACAAGCTGAGCAGGATCGTGCTGGCCACGTAGATGCCTGGATAGCGCAGATCGGACTGCAGAAGGTGACGATGTTGCGCCATCGACAGGAGAGAAAATCCTCCAGTCACGATTGCCCCACCAAATGTCAGCAGCGCCAGCTCAGTCCAGCGCAATCGATAGCCTCTCATCACAGCTCGACCATCTTGAACTTGATCTGACCGAACTCCACGACGTCACCCGGTTTCATTGCGACCGGTCGTCGAACATCCTTGCCGTTGAGTCTCGTGCCGTTTGTACTGCCGGAGTCGGCTAACACCCAGCCCTTACCGTTCCATTTCACCGTTGCATGTGCCGCCGATATGAACGTATCGTCCAGGACGATGTCGTTAGCCGAATCTCTTCCCACCGATGTCGTGGAGAGGAGCGGAATGCGCTCACCTGCCTCCAGACCACTCTCTCCCGGCTCCATTACGAGGAGGTCGCCGGGTGCTCGCTCTCCCTGCACCAGCGAACGCACGCGTAACTCGCGGCGCAGTAGAAGCGCCAGCGCCAGCAGAAACAGGTAGAGTGCGACGACGAAGGCAACTCGCCCCAACAACAGAATGTCGTCGACGCTCAAGCGTGGCCTACTGGTCCCACACGACCTCGAGGCCGCCCAGGGAAACTTTGTCTCCCGACTTCAACGGCGCCTCTTTGATCATTTTTCCGTTGAGCGCTGTGCCGTTCGTGCTGCCTGTGTCGCGTACCATCCACCGTCCCGCCTGCTGAACGACTTCCGCATGGTGGCGGGAAACCCGCTTATCGCTCAACACAATGTCATTGTCCGCCAGCCGGCCTATTTTCGTAGGCGAACGGAGCACCGCATACGACTGGTTATCCCAAATGAGATTTGGAGTGCCGGAGCGCGGCGCCGATGGGTCGTCGAGTTGTGGCAGTACCGAGGTGTATTGGGGCGCCGCAGGCGATTCCGACTGGATGTCCATCATTTGCGCTTCCACCGCGAGGTCACCCGGATCGATATCCTCGTCCACGTGAAACGTCACGAGCGGGCGGTCGATCATATGGAAACCACGTTGTCTCGCGATGCGGCCGAGATGCGACTCGAGGTTCCGGGCCATCGATCCCCTGGCTCCCTCGAAGTGCTCAAAGTCTGCCTTGCTCAAGAAGACATCGTACGCGTTCGGTACGAGCACGCCCTCCATGCCGACCGACTGTTCCGCCTCCATGACACGCACCAGCCGCTTGCCGATTTCCACCGGCTGAAGATGACTCCCCGTGGCGCGCGTAAAGGTGCGTTCCATCAATCGTTCGACGAAGTTTTCAAATCGATCGATCAGGTTCACCTCTCATTATAAGAGCCAGGGCACGCACATCTTCCGTCTTCGCGCCGGGTGATCGGCAGGTGGAGCGACCCCTACTCCTCAATAAATTGGCCGCCGGCTCTTGGGCCGGCGGCCTTTTGAATCGATGAATTTCGGGTCAGACGTCAGGCAGATTCGTTCTCAGCCACGTATTCTTCATTGCGGGTCGGCAGCGTGGAGGGTTCGAGGATCGGGTTGTCCTGCTTCAGAATCACGCGATCTGTGATCGTGCACGAGCGAATATCACTGCGGGACGGGATCTCGTACATGATGTCGAGCAGCGTTTCTTCCACGATGCTTCGTAAACCTCGGGCACCGGTCTTTTGGGCCAGTGCTTGCACGGCAGTCTGTTCGAGGGCATCGGGTGTGAAGATCAATTCCACCTTGTCGAGGTCGAAGAACTTCTTGTACTGCTTGATAATCGCGTTTTTCGGCTCGGTCAGGATCCGAATCATCGTGTCCTTGTCGAGTGGCTCGAGGCCCACGATTACCGGCAAACGACCGACGAACTCCGGAATGAGTCCGTATTGCAGCAAGTCTTCCGGCGTAATCGCGTTTCCGGCGACCACTTCCTCTTCAGTCTTGTGCAGTGTCGTATAACCGATCGAACGATGTTTGCCCGCTCGCTTCTCGATGATTCCGTCCAGTCCCTCGAAGGCGCCGCCGCAGATGAAAAGGATATTGGCGGTATTGATCTGAATGAAGTCCTGGTGTGGGTGCTTCCGGCCACCCTGTGGCGGCACGTTTGCCACGGTGCCCTCGATGATCTTGAGCAGCGCCTGCTGAACGCCCTCGCCCGACACATCGCGCGTGATCGAGGGATTATCCGACTTGCGGGCGATCTTATCGATCTCGTCGATGTAGACGATGCCCTTCTCCGCCCGACTGATGTCAAAGTCGGCGGATTGGATGAGGCGCAGCAAGATGTTCTCAACATCTTCGCCCACGTAGCCGGCCTCGGTCAGCGCGGTGGCGTCGGCAATGCAGAACGGAACGTCCAGAATCTTGGCGAGCGTTTGCGCCAGTAGCGTCTTCCCACAACCGGTCGGTCCCACCAGCAGGATATTGCTTTTACCAAGCTCTACATCGTCGATCTGCATCCCCGCGGCCACTCGTTTGTAGTGGTTGTACACCGCGACCGAGAGCACTTTTTTGGCCCGATCCTGACCGATAACATATTGATTGAGTTGTTCCATGATCCGCTTGGGCGTCGGGATCTTGGTGATCGGGAGACGTGCCGCTGCGGGAGCGGCCTGCTCCTCTGCGATGATCTCCTGGCAGAGATCAATGCATTCATCACAAATGTAAACACCACCGGGACCAGCAATGAGTCGATGCACCTGTTCCTGGCTCTTGCCACAGAACGAGCATCGGTATTGCACCCTCGGGTTCTTGGAACCCGCCATATAACTTAACTCCCTACCGCCACCGCGGGTACATGCTCCTGGCTGACTACTTCATCCACCAGGCCGTATTCCTTCGCTTCCTCGGCGTTGAAAAAACGGTCGCGACTGAAGTCTTCTCGAATCCGTGCTACGGGCTGCCCCGTATGGTTCGCAAGTATATCAAAGTTGCGCTCGTGTAGGCGCAGGAGTTCGCGCGCGTGAATCTCCACGTCAGGCGCGTACCCTCCCAGGTTCTGCATGCCCGCCGGGTGCATATGTACCGTCGCGTTCGGCAGCGCATAGCGCTTTCCGGCCGCGCCGCCTGCCAGGAGCACAGTCGCCATGCTTCCACAGAATCCCATGCACATCGTCGCCACGTCAGGCGCAATATGCTGCATCGTGTCGTAGATCGCGAGCCCCGAGTACACGACGCCCCCAGGGCTATTGATGTACATGAAGATGTCGCGGTCCGGGTCCTCGCTCTGCAGGAACAGCAACTGCGCTGTCACCAGGGCCGAGATGGTATCGTCGATCGGCGTCGTGATGAAAATGAGGCGGTCCTTCAGCATGCGCGAATAGATGTCAAACGCGCGCTCGCCGCGATTCGTCGTCTCTATGACGGTTGGTACCAGGTAATTTTCCATTGCCTCTCCTTGGCGGTTAGCCGCCTACTTCGACGGCTACAGTCTCTTCGGTGTCTTCCGCCGCGGCAGCTGTTAGATCGGCGATAGCTTCCGTGGCCTCGGTAGAAATCTCCTCGCCCCCGGTCACTGTCTCGACCAACTTTTGAATGGCCCGTTGTCGGCGCAGCCGATTTCGAATGGTCGTGCGCACTGCCGACGATGTGCGTAAGCGCCGTCGTTCGGCATCGCTTGTTTGCATGCTCCTAAGAGCGTCCTCCAGCGCGGCGTCCAGTTCGCGATTGGTGACTGCAATGTTCTCGGCATCCGCGATTGCGCCGAGCACGAGCGATTGCTTCACGTTTTTGGCTGCCGAATCTCGCATGTCGCGGCGCAAGTCCGCCTCGGACTTCTGAGTCGCCTCCAGATACGTCTCCAGCGACAAGCGCTGTCGCTCAAATGTGGATCGCATGTCTTCGATCGTACGGTCGATCTCTTCCTCCACCAATACGGGCGGGATATCGATGAAGGTGCGGTCCGTCACGGCTTCCACTGCATCATTCACCAACTTCTCGTCGGCTTCAATGCGACGTTCCAATTCGATGTTGCCCCGCAGGGCATCACGAAGTTCATCGAACGTTTCAAATGCACTCACACTTTGCGCAAAGTCGTCATCCAGGTCCGGCAAGACTTTACGCTTCGTCTCCTTGGCCAGGGCACGCACCAGCATGGTCTTGTCGGCAAGAATGTCATCTCGATAATCCGTCGGCAACGACAATGCAGCTTCGCGGATTTCGCCGGCTGTTATTCCGACAAGTTCGGCTGTCAGGCCGGGAAGCATGGTATCCGGCTCGCCGTTTTCCTCATCAGTCAATTCGAACTCGGCATTGTCGTTATTGATAATCTCTTCGCCGTCCACCCGCCCCGTGATATTGATTGTGACCACGTCGCCGATCTGTGCAGGACGGCTCACCGGCTCAAGAGTCGCGTTGCGCCGTCGGATGTCCTCGAGCACCTGGTTTACATCGTCATCGGAGACTTCGACCTGCTCGCGCTCGACCCGAATCGTGCTGTAGTCGGGCAACTGAACCTCGGGTTTGACCGCCACCGTCGCCTCGAAATGGAAAGGCTCGCCGGCTTCGACGTGCTCATGCGAGTCCGGACCGGTGTCGATCTCAGCCTGGTCGATCGGAATCAAGTTCTCGCTGTCGATTGCTTTGCGGTACCCCCAGCGCACGGCCTCATCGGTTGCCTCGTGCAAAAAGTACTCGGGGCCCACCATGCGTTCTACCACCGCGCGCGGTGCCTTCCCCTTGCGGAAGCCCGGAATCGTCACGCGCTGCACCAACTGCTTATAGGTGCGATCCAGCGCGCCTTCCACCTCTTCCGGTGTAAGCTCCACCTTCAAGGCAACGCGGCTTTCTGGGAGCCTGGTGACTTCTACGTTCATGTACTACCTTAGATTCATTTACCGGCCGACTAGAAGCCAGGAGCCAAGCGTCCGCTCGACGAAACCACGAGTTCGGTGCGTTGGTGGTGGGGACGGAGGGACTCGAACCCTCACGCCAAAAGGCACATGATCCTAAGTCATGCCTGTCTACCAATTCCAGCACATCCCCATGGCAATCATGGCTCCGCGACCTCGCCTTGAGCATATCAGATTGGCTCTCTGACTCAGTTTTTGGAACCGCAACCGTGCTAGAATCGCCGGGTCTAACCGGCTTCGCCGACGTGGCGGAATTGGCATACGCACGGGACTTAAAATCCCGGGGCCTCTGGGCATTGTGGGTTCGAGTCCCACCGTCGGCACCACACCGTATGCGGGAGATGCGAGCACGCATGGCAGCAAACGACTTCTTCGAAGAGAACTGCGAGAATTGCAGATTTCTTCTGCCGGACGATCGCTGCGGCAATGCCGAATCCGTCTACCACCAACGCGCCATGGTGTACCGCGATGGCGACGAGGTGGTACAGACGGGTTGGTGTGATTACTGGTCCCGGACTCTCGAACCGTAGCGCGTCATTCAATGCCCGAATCTACCCTGGCCAATACGACTCTTGCGGTCCTTTGCCGTTGACGAACGCCCGTCAAGAGTGGTAATATGATGGGAGCAGCGATGTACGGTTGTCGCTGCTTCTCTATGTTTTGAGGAGGTTTACCCATCTCGAAGGACCTGCGAATTAATAACCAAATTCGGGCACGCGAAGTCCGCATGATCGGACAAAATGGCGAACAGTTGGGCATCGTTCCATTGCCTCGTGCGCTCGACATGGCCCGAAATGACAATTTGGACCTCGTTGAAGTCAGCCCCATGGCGCAACCGCCCGTGTGCCGGCTTCTCGATTACGGAAAATACAAATACGAGCAAACGCGGAAAGAGCGTGAAGCTCGTAAGACACAAAAGACTCAGACGCTCAAAGAAATGCGACTCAAACCGAAAATTGGCGAGCACGACCTGGTCTTTAAAACGAAGCTCATTCAGGGCTTTTTGAACGAGGGCGACAAGGTAAAGGTCACCGTAAACTTCCGCGGACGCGAAAATGCGCACCCGGAATTGGGCCGAGTCGTCCTGGAAGAAGTCGTGAAACGCCTCGAGGGAAGTGGAGTCGTCGAACGAATGCCATTGCTCGAGGGACGTGCCATGACGATGATCCTGACCCCGGCACCGGTCAAGCCGGCTCCGGCTCGACCTAAAGAGCCTTCGGCCCCGCCGGCGGCTCCAACGGCTTAAATCGAATCAAGGAACGAGGGAAGCGTGCCGAAGATTAAAACGCACAAGGCGACGGCGAAGCGCATCAAGGTAACCGGAACCGGCAAAATTCTACGCAGCCGCGGTTTCCAGAACCACAAGAAATCTGCCAAGTCAAAGCGCTCCCTGCGCAAGATGGACGACATGTTCGTGGCCAATGCGGGCATGAAACGACGCATCAGGGCGCTGGTTCCCGGCTTGAAAGCGAAGTAGGAGCGAGAGCATGCCACGAGTAAAGGGCGGGCCAGAATCGCATCGCCGCCACAAAAAAGTTCTGAAGCAGGCAGCGGGCCACCGCGGTGCCAGGAGTCGACATTTTCGATCGGCGAACGAATCGCTGACTCACGCCCTGGCGTACGCCTACCGTGACCGCCGTACTCGCAAGCGCACCATGCGCGCCCTCTGGATTGTTCGCATCAACGCGGCCGCTCGTCAACACGGCGTTAGCTATAGCCAGTTCATGCATCTATTGAAGGAAGCGCACGTCGGGCTCGATCGCAAAATGCTGGCCGACCTCGCCGTGCGTGAGCCCGCGACCTTCGAACGCATCGTCAGCGAGGTTCGCGTTCCGGTTGCATAGTGCGCCTCACCAGCACGCATAACCCGGTAGTCAAATATGTACGGTCGCTCGAACGAGCGGCCGTCCGTCGTGAAACTGGGGAATATGTGGCTGAAGGCGTGCGACTGCTGCGCGAAGCTATCACCACGGGCCAGACCGCGAGAGTGGTCCTGTACAATCCCGAGGCGCTGCAACGGACTCCCGAGGGCTCGCGGCTGCTGACGGAGCTTCCCATGTGGGGAGCGGAGTCGCACGAGGTTGACCCTCACGTCTTGAAAGCCGCCTCGCATACCGACACTCCGGCCGGGGCACTGGCAATCCTCACCTTGCCCTCAGCGCCATCCTTCGAAGCGCAACGGGACGCGCAATTCGGGGTCGTGCTCGATACGGTCTCGGATCCCGGCAATGCGGGTACCATCGCCCGCACCGCGCGCGCCGTCGGGGCCGACTACCTGGTCACCACGAAGGCCTCGGTCGATCTCTTCGGGCCCAAAGCGGTCCGTGCCGGCATGGGAGCACACTTTACTCTACCGCTGTACTCCGGGGTGGAGTGGGAGGACCTTCAGGGAGCCTTGAGTAACACGAGTTTCATCGCGGCTTCGATCGACGGCGAACACTCGATGTTCGATTTTGCATGGCCCGACCGCTCAGCGCTGGTGGTTGGCAGCGAGGCGCATGGTCTTTCGCCACAAGCTGCTTCCTATATCGATGCACGCGTTCGCATTCCGATGAATCGAGGGGTACAATCGCTGAACGCTTCTATTGCCGCCGGCATCCTGATGTACGCGGCCCGTGCCCCGATCCTGTCCTCGGAGTCACAGCGTTACAAATGAGCGCCTTTCGCGTAGTAGCAGACGATGACATGCAAGGGGAGCGGATAGAGGGCGCGCTAAACGCACGTTCGCTCCCGGCCGAAACCTGGTCCGTCGATGGCGATGCGGCGCTGGCCGAGGCCGCGAAAGTGGATCGTCAGGCCTTCGGAGAACTGTATGAGCGGTACTACACACGCGTCTACCGATACGTCTACCACAGGCTCGGCAACCCGGCTGAAGCAGAAGACATTACCGCGCTCGTATTCATGAAAGCACTGGAAGCACTTCCAACCTATGAATCGCGGAGAAATACATTTGCCCCGTGGATATTTCGGATCACGCGGAACGCCATCATCGATCACTATCGTCGAAGGCGGTTTCAAACGTCGATCGACGACCTCGAGCATCACTCGAATGACTCGGATCCAGCCGGATACGTCCTGGATCGCGAACGCGGTGAGGAGCTCGGTGCCCTGGTCGCACATCTGTCGGACGAGCAACGAGACGTTGTGTTGTTGAGATTTGCCGGAGACCTGAGTTTTGCCGAGATCGGCACAGTGCTCAAAAAGAACGAGCCCGCCGTACGAATGCTTCTCCATCGAGGTCTCAGGAAGATGAAGCTGGTGATGGAAAATGCGTGACGGCGACCTCGATTCCGATCTGCAAGGCATTGCGCAGCAGGTCGCCCATTTATCCCAGCGGGTCGGTATCGACCCGCACCACAAGAATCGACTCCGTGAAGAGCTGATGCGACGCCACCAGGAGCTTTCCACCGAACTTACGCAGCGCGCGGCAGGGAAGTTCTGGCCCCGGTTGACGGGGTTAAAGCGCCTCACGCTGGTGGCGCCGCCAGCTCTTGCGGTAGTCCTGGTCGTGGGCCTTCTCGTCGGGACACTCCAGGCTACCGGGCATCATGATCCGCAAGCCGCCGAAGCGGCGCGACTCACTCGAGCCATGGCTCGGACGGTGCCGACCCTCACCAGTTGGAACGTTGCGCTTCATCGAGATCAGAGCAACGACACATCGTCGGTCGCCTGGAAAGCTCGTCTCGCCGGCAAGCGATTGGTGGTCCGGGGAAGGCAGACATACCTTCGCACTGCTCATCAATGGTTTGCAATCACGGCAGACGAAACGCACGCTCGTCGCCTGTTCGATTGGCAATGGGGTTTCGCGATCCTTCCCAATCGTTTGGCCCGCAATCAGTTCACGCTCGTCGCTCCACTTACGATCGACGGACGAGTGGTCGAAGGCGTCCGGTATGTGCTCGCTCGGTCTAACACTCAGTCGATCGTGGCGACTGCGTGGGTCGATCCTGCCTCGGGCCTGGTAAAGCGTCTGGAACGGGACGTCATGCGCGGATCCCATGTCGTAGAACGTGACTGGGCCGACTATACCTACCAGAGGACATGATGAGCCTTCGCCTCGCCTCGATTGCAGCGTTCGTTGCCATGGCTTTCGCCACACAGGGAGTCATGGCGAGCAGCATCCCGCCGCCGGATCCACCGACGTGCTCCTGGTGTGATGGCCCGCCTCCACCCCCGCTGCTCGTCCCCACGGTTGCGCCGACTGAAGTGACGCCGATCAGCATCATTTCGGTGAAGCTCTCGCCCACGCACCTCCAACGCGGCCAGGTTGCTACCCTCAAGATTATGGCCGGCGCTGAGGACGAGGTCACCACGGTCGTGCAATATCGCGACTCCAAGCCCAAGACCTACAAGACGCAGATCGGGGATTCAAGGGTCGTCACAAAATCGTGGAAGATCCCGTCCAGTGCGAGCACCGGCAAGGCGCAGATCAAAGTGACGGTGAATGGCGCGGACGGCCCTTACTCCACAACTATCTCGTTCGAGATCGTCAAATAACGTCCCAAGCTGCACCTTGGATCTCCCTCTAACGCTGCGCACCGCGCTCGACCTGGCTCTCGAGCACGTCAAACCATCGGAGCTTGCTCGCGCCACTCGGGAAGTATCGGATCGGTATCGCCAGACCGATGGTCAGCCGTACTACCTGCGCACCGCTCGTGATGTGCTGGCCTATGCGGCCTTCCGCTTGCCCGCCACGTACGCGGCGACGAGCGCCGCCCTGCATGAAATCAAAGGGACCATGCCGGATTGGCGCCCGAATTCCCTGCTCGACGCAGGGGCGGGTCCAGGCTCCGCCTCCTGGGCAGCCGTCGACACCTGGCCGTCGATCATCGACTTCGAGTTAGTGGAAACGGACGGCCGCATGATTTCCCTGGGTCGGGCGCTCATGGCTGCCGACCGCAACCTATCGGCCGCTCGCTGGACGCAATCCGACCTCAATCATTGGTCGCCGGACGGTCACTGCGATCTCGTCGTCATGTCGTACGCTCTTGGCGAGCTCGACGAACCGCAACGAAGCGACCTCGTGCGCCGCGTATGGGAGCAGTCGTCCGGTGTCCTGGTGTTGATCGAACCCGGCACTCCCGCCGGCTTCGAGGTGATCCGGCACGCCCGCGCCGACCTGATTGCACTCGGTGCCCAGGTGGTCGCTCCCTGCCCTCATTCGTCTGCGTGTCCTATGGCGGCCGGCGACTGGTGCCATTTCAGTCAACGTCTCGCGCGCTCTCGTGCCCACCGCGACGCCAAGCGAGTCTCCATCGGCTACGAGGACGAAAAGTATTCGTATGTAGCGGTGGCTCGTGTCCCTGCGACGCCGGCTTCTGCCCGCGTGCTGCGACATCCCCAGATTCGCCCGGGGCATATCCGGTTGGAGCTCTGCACGAACGACGGGTTACAGCACCGCATCGTGAGCAAGCGGGACACACTGTCGTTCCGGGAAGCTCGTCACGCTTCCTGGGGCAGTGGCCTTCCTTCCCACCCACGCCGAGAGGATCGTACTCAGCACGCTGGAAAGTGAAGTGCGGACTGGCCGTGATAAACTCATGGAAACGCCCGTTCTCGCGGCGTCATCATCTTGGCAAAGACGGAGAGAGTAACCGGACTCGTCGCACCAGGGAAGAGGGGCCACCGACTGGAAGCCCTTCCGCACTGAGTACGGTGAAATTCACTCCCGAGCCGGCGACTGAACTGCAGTAGGTCGCACCGGGCCCCGCCGGTACCGGGGGTGAGAGCGGTCGTTTCTCCAAGTCGAGGACGGCAATGAGGGTGGCACCACGGACAGGCCGGTTCGTCCCTACGAACCGGCCTTTTGTATTGGGAGGCAATTCAGCGTGAACGAAGAATTCAAAGGTGCCCTCGACCGGCTTGAAGCGGCTCGGGCCGAGGGCCTTGACGCGGTGGCCGCGACTTTGTCTACGGCGGAACTCGAAAACGTGCGCGTGCAGTACACCGGCAAGAAATCGAATGTATCCCAGGTGACGCAGGTCATGGGGCGGCTCGACGCCGATGAACGGAAGCAACTCGGCGCCGCCGTCAACGCAGCGAAAACTGAACTCGAGACGGCACTGTCGAAGCGGCAAACCGAGCTTGGTCGGCGCGAACAGGAGCAACGCTTCGAACACGAACGCGTTGACGTCACGCTTCCCGGCATGCCGTATCCTGACGGCTACAGACACCCACTACTACTGAGCGTGCGCGAAATTCTCGGCATTTTGGGACGCATGGGATACGACGTCTTCGAAGGGCCGGACGTGGAGTGGGAACGCTATAACTTCGATCTCCTGAACACGCCCAAACATCACCCCGCGCGCGACGTTCAGGACACGTTCTGGGTCGGCGATGAGATGGTTCTGCGTACCCAGACCTCACCGGCACAGATTCGCTACATGAAGGCGCACCAACCTCCCATCCGTGCCGCGATGCCCGGCTTCTGTTACCGGAACGAGGCGGAGGACGCCTCACATGCCGACCGCTTCTATCAGATCGAAGGTCTGGCTGTGGACACCGACATCCGGTTGACCGATCTCAAGGGCACTCTGACGGAGATTTGCCGGGTGTACTTCGGCGAGGGACGCCGCGTTCGGTTTCGGCCGCACTACTTCCCGTTTACCGAGCCGAGCGCCGAGCTCGATATCGAGTGCAGCGTCTGCCACGGAACCGGGTGTCGCTCCTGCGGCGGTGAGGGTTGGCTCGAGCTCGGCGGCTCAGGCATGGTTCATCCCAACGTCTTACGGGCTGTCGGTTACGATCCCGAAAAGGTGAGCGGCTTTGCCTTCGGCATCGGCCCCGATCGCTACACCATGATGAAGTACGGGATCACCGATTTGCGATTGTTCCGCGAAGACGATTTACGCTTCATCGCTCAGTTCAATTGATTCGAGAGTAGGAAGAATCGAACATGCGAGTACCTCTGGAATGGCTGTCCGACTTCGTCGACTTCGAACTCTCGACCGACGAGCTGGCCGAACGTCTCACCATGACCGGTTTGAACGTAGAGGGGATCGAACGTCCCTCGGTGGAATGGCGTGACGTCATCATCGGCCAGGTGGTCGAGCTTGAACCGCATCCACACTCCCGCAATCCGCTCAACGTCGCTCAAGTCGACATCGGGCATCAGAGGATCACCATCGTGACCGGGGCGCCAAACATACGCGTGGGCGACAAAGTGCCCGTCGTGCTGGTGGGTGGCCGTCTACCGCACGGTCCCGATGGAAACGCTGTCACAATCGAAGCCAAGCCGATGGCGGGTATCACATCTCACGGTATGCTCGGATCGGAGCGGGAGCTTGGCCTGTCGGACGAGCACTCCGGCATCTATATTCTGCCCCCCGACGCACCCGTTGGTTCCCCGCTCGTTTCGGTCATGGGCGGGGATGTTCTCGACCTTGAAACCGTTTCGAATCGTCCGGACACGCTGTCCATCGTGGGGATCGCGCGCGAGACGGCCGCGATCACCCAGCAGCAGGTCGTCATGCCGGATGTCACGGCCATCAACGGTTCCGTGCAGTGGATCGACCAACCGAGCATCGAATTACAGATCGACGTTCCGGAACTGTGCCCTCGCTTCTCGGCGATGCGAATCGAAGGTGTCGCTGCGGTGCCGTCGCCCACCTGGCTAGCGTCCAGACTCGAAGCGGCCGGACAGCGCCCCATCAACCTGCTGGTGGATCTCACCAACTACGTGATGCTCGAGTACGGTCAGCCCATGCACGCTTTCGATGCCGACCGTCTTCAGTCGAATCGGATTGTGGTGCGCCTCGCTCGATCCGGCGAAACCGTTCGCACCCTGGATGGCGTGATTCGCTCGCTTCCTGCCGATGCGGTCGTCGTGGCCGACGGCGAGCGAGCGGTGTCCGTGGCAGGCATCATCGGTGGGGAAGAGAGCGAGATTACGGACCAGACCACCACCCTGTTGCTCGAAGCGGCCACCTGGGACGCTCCGAACATCCGTTTCACGGCCAAAGCGCTGGGAGTACGGACTGAAGCGTCGAGTCGCTTCGAAAAGGGACAGCAGCCCGAGACGACCGTGCCTGCGATTTTCCGCTTCCTGCAACTTTTGGCTCAGATTACGGATCGACCACTGCGCGTGTCCCGTCTCTCCGATTGCGTGGCGCGCGAACCGGAAGATCGAACCGTAACCATGCCGCTGCGCGATCTGGATCGACTGGTCGGCGTGCCGATCGATGCGGACACCGCCGCCGAGCAACTGAGTCTGCTCGGGTTCGGAGTCGTCATTGAGGACACCGCAATTTCGGCTGTGGTTCCATATTGGCGCCGGGTGGACATCGAACAGTCGGCCGATCTGGTGGAAGAGGTGGCACGTTTGGTCGGTTTCGACTCGCTTCCGGCCACCTTGCCTCGTCGCACCATGCGACCGCCGGTGACTGATCCGAGGCGCAGGTGGGAGGAGATCATTCGTGAACGGCTGCTCGCCGGTGGCGCGAACGAAATCACGACCCACAGCCTCACCTCCTACGCCGCGATGGCGCGATTGTTCCTGCCCGGCCGGCGGTCTGCCTCACCTCAAGAAATGCCCTGGGAGACGATCATCCCCAATCCCGAGGGAGTACCGGCACGTCGCGCCGTCATCGAGCCGGTCAAGTTGTTGAATCCCGCGACCATTGAGCGAGAGATTCTGCGCATGACGCTGCTTCCCAGCGTGCTTGATGTCGTCTCGCGTAACCTCAAAAACAGCGACGAACGCCTCGTATTTTTCGAAATTGACCGCACCTTCTTCCACCGACACGATGACTTGCCCTACGAGCGAGAGACACTCGCAATTGCCCTCTCAGGTGAGAGGCATATGCGACACTGGTCGGAACCGCAGCCCGGTCCATACACGTTTTTTGACATGAAGGGCCTGCTCGAGGCGTTGCTGCACTCCACCCAGCTACAGAACTGGGAATCCATTTCCACCGCTCACCCGTCGCTGCATCCCGGCCGGTCCGCGTCGTTGCGCGTGGGCGACCGCGAATTTGCAATCTTTGGACAGGTACACCCCGAAGTTGCGCACAGCTTCGAGCTCGACACCTTTCCGGTGATGGTGGCTGAGGTCGACCTCGATGCCTTGATTGGCGCGGCCGGCGCCCCGCGACTCTTCCGCGAGCTTCCCCGCTATCCCGCCGCCTATCGAGACCTGGCTGTGGTCGTGTCGCGCGATCTCCCGGCTGCGCGGCTCCAGCAGGTGGTACGACGAGAAGGTGGAGACGTGCTCGAGTCTGCCCGCATCTTTGATGTGTACGAAGGCCCTCAGGTGCCGCCGGATCAAAAGAGTATCGCGGTTGAAATGGCGTTGCGTTCCGCCAATACCACGCTCACGCAGGAAGACGTCGAGACTGTCATGCTCCGTATCGTCGGCGCGATTGAGCACGAACTGGGCGGCACCATACGAGATTGACGAGAGCCCCCGTCGTCGATCCCGACCCGGTAAAATAGAGGTTCATGAACGACAAGACACTCGCGACCCTCGAGTTCCCCAAGATCCTCGAACAGGTGCAGGAGCTAGCCGGCTTTTCGGCGGGAAAGGAGGCCGTTGCCCAGCTTCGGCCATCTTCGGATCTGGATACCTGCAAGCAGCGCATCAGTCAGACGACCGAGGCTCGATTGTTGCTCGAGGCGCGACCCTCCACCCACCTGGGCGGCGCCCACGATGTGCGTCCGGCCGTGCAGCGCGCCACCGTCGGAGCAGTCCTCACGCCGCGCGAGCTGCTCGAAATTGGTGAGACTTTGCATGCCTCCGCTCGCCTCCGCTCTGCCATCCTCAGGGACGAGTTAGATATACCGTGGTTGCGGCGTCGTGCCCAGAATCTCACCGAGAACCACGTTCTGGTGGAGGCGTTGGAACAGACGCTGAGTGACCGAGGCGAGATCCTCGACTCGGCAAGTCCCGCCCTGCGCCGCCTGCGCCAGGAGATTCGGACTGCCGAGGGTCGCCTGATGGATCGGCTCAACAGCATGGTGACATCCACCGAGCATCGGAGCTCGCTTCAAGAACCGATCGTCACTATGCGAAACGGTCGCTATGTCATACCCGTTCGATCCGACTCAAAGAGCAAAGTGCCCGGCATCGTGCACGATCAATCGGCCAGTGGCCAGACGGTCTTTGTCGAGCCGCTGGCGGTGACGGAACTGAATAATCGTCTCAAGGAACTTCAACTTGAAGAAGAACGTGAGATCGAGCGCATTCTCCGTGCACTCTCGGATCGCGTGGCGTCACATGCGCCCGAGTTGCGCTCCTCGGTTGAGGCACTGGTCGAAATCGATGTTGCCTTCGCCAAGGCGAAGTATGCCTCGGCTCACAACGCCGTTCCACCCACGCTGAACGATGCTGGACGCACCAATCTCGTGCAGGCACGGCACCCACTCTTGCACGGCAACGTCGTGCCCATCTCCATCTGGCTCGGAACCGAATTTCGAGTGCTTGTCATCACCGGTCCGAATACGGGAGGTAAGACGGTTGCACTCAAAACGATCGGTCTCCTGACCCTCATGGCCCAGGCGGGTTTGCATGTGCCGGCCGAAAGCGAGTCCGAGTTGGCGGTGTACCCCAGAATCTTCGTCGACATCGGCGATGAGCAGAGTATCGAACAGAGTCTCAGCACGTTCTCCTCTCATATGAGGAACATCATCTCCATGTTGCCGGACATCGACGCGCACAGCCTGGTGCTGTTGGACGAGCTTGGCGCCGGCACGGATCCAGCCGAAGGGGCGGCGCTGGCCCGCGCCATTCTGACTTCGTTGCTCGAAAGTGGCGCGCGGGCGGTGGTGACCACCCACTACAGCGAGCTCAAAACGTTCGCCCACGAGGAAGACGGAGTGGAGAACGCGAGCGTCGAGTTCGATGTGGAACAACTGACGCCGACATATCGTTTGATCATCGGTCTGCCGGGACGCAGCCAGGCGCTGGCTATTGCCAACCGGCTCGGTATGCCGCAGCGGGTGCTGGCTATAGCTCGCCAGAACGTGTCGGCTGGCGCGGTTCGAGTTGAGAAGCTGCTCGCGCAGATTCAGAACGAGCGCCGCGAGATCGGTCAGCTGTACGAACGGGCTCGTGACCTCCACCAGGATGCGCGCAAACTACGCGATCGCTTGCAAGCCGAATTGAGGTCCGTAAAGCGCGAGCGTGAGGACATTCTGGCACAGGCAAGGATCGAGGCGTCCGGTATCCTTCGGGATCTGCGGTCCCAGTTGCGAAATATCGAAGAAACCGCCGGAGGCGGAGGAAGCCGGCGCGAGCAACGCGAACTCCGTGCTCGGGTGGATGAGGTGCAAAACGTCGCGGCCGCCGCACTTGGGGCGCCGGCAAGCGATGTAGAGCCGGCCGAGACGGCGATCCAGTCACTGCGCCAGGGCGCGACTGTGCAAATCCTTTCTCTACAACAAGAGGGCACTTTGCTGTCCGTGCGGGACGGCGAGGCGGAAGTCCAGCTCGGGCAGTTCACAATGCGGGTCCCGACGGACGACTTACAGGTGCTCAGCAAGAAGCAGCGTGAACCGGAACGCCGGGTCGAAGTGCACGTCTCGAGCCCCGCGCCACCGATGGAACTAGACCTTCGCGGTTGGCGGGCGGACGACGCCGTGCGCGAGGTCGATCAGTATCTTCACGACAACTACGTACACGGGCAGGGCACGGTCCGCATCGTTCACGGCAAAGGGACCGGCGCACTTCGCAAAGCGATAAGAGAGCAACTGGACACCAATCCGCTGGTCCAGAGCCATGCGACCGAGCAGCGCGAACTGGGCGGCGACGGCGTCACAGTCGTCAAGCTCGCCGTATGACTCACTCCATGGCCATCGTGCAGGTCGATCTTCGTTAGGCGCGACCGACGTGCCCCCTTGCGCCACAGCGACCTGACCCTACAAACGCCTTATGTCAGCAATAATTCCTGCCCTTACTGCAGCAGAAGCTCGAAATTCACGTGGCGACCACGCCGTGAAAGGCGAATGCGGGCCGGATACAACACGTCTCCATGTTCGACGTACTGCGTGAGGAGGGAAACAATGAGAGAACCGAAAGCCGCGCCGGCGAACGTCCCCAACAGAAAGAACCGCACGCGCGTGCCTATCTGGTCTTTCGAACTCAAGATGTACCCCCTACTGCACTTTTAGCAGGGTCGGCGCGTCGCTCCAGCGCCTCTCCAGGTCGTAATACTCTCGCTGCTCCTGGCCAAATACGTGAACAATTATCTGGCCGTAGTCTAACAGAACCCACCCGTCTGCGGGCAGGCCTTCGCGCGCCATGCGATGCACGCCAAGGTCCTTCATGCGCTCCTGAATGGCATTCGCCACGGCGTTGATTTGGCGGTCGCTCGTACCGGTCACAATCAAAAAATAATCGGCCAGAGTGGTCGCTTTACCGATGTCCAGGATCGTTACGTCGCTGGCCTTTCGGTCAACCGCGACGTCCGCAATATCGCGCACGATGGAGGAGGCGTCGAACTCGCCTATTTGTACTGTGTCTGGTTGGTGTTGCCGCATCTGCCCCAGTATACCAGGGTCCAACCTGGGACGCACGTTCTACACGCCGGTCGGTATTGTATAGGCTGAAATCACGGAGGTACCGATTACCCTTGCAACAATACGACATGCGATTCACAATCGTCGATCCAACCGGCACGATCAGTTTCGTCGGTGATGGCTTCTTTATGCTGCCGCTGGTCGCCGCCTGCGCTACCAATCCGGAGACGTTGCCGGCCCTGCTGGCCCGCGTGGACGACATCGATCGACGCCTGCGCAATCGAATCTTGAACGGGCTTGCCATATTCGATGAGCACAACGTCGAGGGCAACTACAGGGCCATTCAGGCCGAACTGGAATCCCCCGGCGAAGACCCGGAACCAGTGTTTCGCGTGGTGGACGACCTTACCCGCCAGCGCAGTTTGGAACCTACCCGCACCGGCTTGATCATTTTCAACCTGAAGGACCACCGCATCGTTCAGGTCCTGAACCATTTTTACGCCGTGGAGCGCGCAGGGGAGGTGCATCTGCACACCGGTTCGCGCTACTCGCGTCGCACCGTCACCTACGAACTGCCGGAATCCTGGTCCATCGTTCCCTAGCGCCGGACCGCGTCGCATGATGTGCAATGGCCCTGCCAGTCAGTACATTCCGACGCAACTTCGGTAGGGCAGGCCCGCGGCGCCAGCCGCAGTGGCCCGCCGCCCTCTTCGGATGCGACCATGCACCCGCGTGCGACCAACCAGGCGGCGGGACACTGTTGACGCGGTCCCGCCTTACAGCCCAATCGCGGACGCACGATGCCTCGTGAGTCTGCCCCCATCCCTCGACACACAAAATTTCGTCTGATCCTGCACTCGCGCCGGACTGCAGCCAGGCAAGCTCAAATCCGGTGAGATTGCCCGGTCTTCACACTGAGCTGTTCCAGGCTCTGGTGGACAGACAGCCACTCATCCATGAGGTCGGCCACGGTCTTGAGCGCTGAGTTGCGATCTTCCGGTGCCATATCCTCGAGCAGCTTGGTAGCGCGCCGATACTGAACGTCGAGTCGGGCGTGGCGGATTCTCGCAATGTGCAAATCAATCGCCACCGTCAGCTTGTCGTCGTCGGGCAATGGTGGGCCCTCCGCCCGGAGTCCGTCAGCATATTCGGCTGGTTCTTCGCCCAACTCTTCACGAAACAGCTGGTAATCGTAATTCAAGGATCGGCGCCATTCGAGCAGCGCCTTGAGGATTTCGCTATGCTCGGCGCGGTGCAGCCGTAGCTGGTTGAGTTGTTCTACCGCGTGGTCAGGGACGACGACCAGCTTCAATAACAAAGAGAGCAGCGATCGCTCCTTGCTCTCGACTGAATCCAGCGACATCCCCTTCGACGTTGTGTCCTGTACGACTGCCGCTGTTCCTGTGGCCGCTCGCGCACGACCCCGACCGGACGGAGTTCGTCCGCTGGGCATCGAACGCAGCAAAAGTTGCGGGTCGATCTGAGTCTCGTTCGCCAGCCGCTGTATCCAGGTCGCCTGCCAGGCGGCCGACTCCGAGAGCTGCCGGATGGGTGGCATGAGGCGATTGATCGCCTCCTCGCGCCACGCGTCAGTCGAGCGGTCGAGCGATGCCATCGTCTGTCCGAAGTAGAACTCGAAGGCCGGCACGGCCGACTTGATGGAGCTCTCCCAGATTTCCGGATGTTCTCTGATCAACTCGTCCGGATCGCCCGAATCTTCCGGCAGTCGAGCGATACGGAGTTCGAGTTTGGACGAGCCATCCGAGCTTCGTGATCGGGTTTGCTTGAACTCAGCCAGTGCCGAAAGGCTGGTTCGGGCCGACGCATTTTGCCCCGCGGGATCGGGATCGAGCGCCAGCACGATCTCGTCGGTTAGCCGGTCGAGCACCGCAAGCTGTTTGGATGTCACCGCGGTTCCGAGACTGGCCACGACGTTGGTGTAACCCGCGACGTGGGCACGAACGGCATCGAGGTACCCTTCGACCAGCACCGCCTGGCGGGTCTGGCGCATGCCCTCCACCGCCCGGTGCACCCCAAAGACTACAGAGCTCTTGTCGAAAATCTCGGTTTGGGGGGAATTGAGGTACTTGGGCTGCTGGTCTTCGTCCAGCGCTCGGGCCCCAAAGCCCAGGATGTGGCCCGCCACATCCCGAATCGGGAACATGAACCGGCCGCGAAATTGGTCCCGCGCGGTACCGGGGTCGTCATCCTGGCGCGCCAACCCTGCTGCCAGCGCGATGCGATCCTCAAAGCCCGCCTTGTGCAGGGCTTGCAACAAGCCGTCGCGCCCGGTCGGGGCGTAGCCGAGGGTGAATCCCTCGATCGCGTCCTGTTCGAAATGCCGGCGCTGCAGATATCGGCGCGCCCGTTCTCCCTGCCCTGAAGCCAGCGCCTCTGAAAAAAAGCGGGCTGCGACCTCATTCGCCGCGTACAACCGGTTCTTGAGTGATGGTTTCTGCTGCTCGCGCGCGGGCAGCGAAACCCCTGCCTGGTCGGCCAGCTCGCTCAACGCTTCCGGAAAGGTGGTGCGTTCCGATTCCATGACGAATGAGAAAATATCGCCACCTTTGCCGCAGCCAAAGCAGTGATAGGTGCCTCGGGACGGCGAGACGTAGAAGGACGGCGTCCGCTCGTCGTGGAATGGACAGAGGCCCTTCAGACTGGCCCCGGACCGCTTGAGATCGACCGTACGGCCGACCACATCCTCGATTGAGAGCCGGCTCTTGATCTCTTCGACCGCGTCCACGGTCCCTCCCGTTCGGTGATCGTTACACTAGATAATGCCTGATTTGATTCGAGTGTGCACCAGAGTATCCGGTCGCGACTCGAGCTGCTAACGGACGTGGATACCATCATCCTGTCGGGGATTGAGTGCTTCGCCCACGGCGGTGTGTCGGAGGCGGAACGAGAAGTCGGGCAGCGGTATCGCATCGATCTCGAGCTCGGCGTTGATACCCGACCGGCCGCCGCCACCGACGCCATCGAAGATACTCTGCACTACGGGCAGGTTCATGACGTGGCCGTTGCCAGCTTGCGCTCTCGACCCTTCAATCTGCTTGAGTCGGCGGCGGGTCGAATAGCGACGTCAATCCTGAACCAGTTTGCGGCGGAGCGAGTCACGGTACGCCTGACCAAGCTCTTGCCGCCGATCGACGGCATCGTGGCATCGGCCGCGGTCGAAATTACCCGCGATCGATCCTCGTAGTTTCCCTACCGCGCAATGCTGAGGAGTAGCACGCCCACCGCAATAATCGCCACGGATATCAGCCATGGGGCCGATGCCATGACCTGTGCAGCCGCGACTCCTTCACCGCGCGGGCGACGCAAGACCTTCACGTTCATCACGAGTCCGGTCACGATGAGGAAGAATCCGATGAGGGGCATCCAGTGCTCCTTTTCCCACCCCTCTTACTGTAGTCCCTCGGGGGTGTGGATGCTTCATACCGCAGCGCCATTGGTTTTGACGAGCATGGGTCACCCGAAGACTCGCCGGTAGAGGTCGCTCTGCAGTACTCCCGTGGGGTCCAACCGTCGTTTCATAGCGAGATACGCTTCCACCGCTCCGGGCGACAACGAATGGCTGAAGCTCTCCCGGTCGAGTGCATTGTCCTTCGCTGGGTAGAAGCGCCCTCCACCCGGCAGGACGATCTCGCGCGTGAATCGACGCAGCATCCCTTGCAACTCCCGCTCGTTCGCGGGCGTCTGGTGGTAATCGAGCGCCAGCGAGTACCCGTCGACACTGTAGCTGAGCAGGAATGGATCAGGCCTGTGTCGCTTGAACACCGCCAGGTCGGGTACGAATCCCGCCTGCTGCGAACCCTCCAACAGCGCGCGGTAGACCTCACGTGCGGTCGCCTTCGGCACGAAGGATTGGTACTGAATGATGCCGCCCGGCCGGAAGGCCCACTTCCAGTTGGGGACGTAATCGAGGATGAAATGAAATTGCGAGTGAGGAACCAGAGCCGTGCGGCCTGGCCTCAGCGATCCCAGCGCATATCTAGTTGTATTAAGCGCACGGAGTCCCAGATCGTTCGCCCCCAGCTTCATGACACGCCATAGTGCCGAGCGAGGTATCACGCCAAACAAAGTATCCGGTAGATCCTGAAACGTGGGTCGCAGCGTGTTCCACGGCTCGGGGTCCTCGCAATAGGGGTTCGCCAGTTGCACGATGCCGCGTCCCAGTGACAGGCCCCGAGCGTACCCGTCGATCCACCCCAAAAGATGGTCTGCACGTTCCAGCCCATCCTCGAAAATGTCGAACATCTCGTCGAGCGAGCCGGCGATTTGCTCCTCGATCTTCAGCAGCCCGGATGGCACTTTCTCCAGTTGAAAGGTGAGGCTGGCGAAGATCCCCAGCATGCCCAGTCCACCGATGGCAGCGTGATAAACGTCGGAATTTTCAAAGGGCGAGCAGGAGAGTACATCACCGGATGGCAGCAGTAATTCAAATGCCAGAATCTGCTCCCCCAGTGAGCCGACTTTCCAGTGATTCTTGCCGTGGACATTGGTCGACGAACACCCGCCCAGCGTGGGATACATCGTTCCCGGCACCACAGCCGGCCACCAGCCATCCTCGAGCGTGTACCGCCACAACTGGCCGATCGACACGCCTGGCTCGATGCGGATGATGCCATGCACCGGGTCCCAATCGAGGATCCGATTCAGGCGCCGGG
>JANWJD010000224.1 GCA_025449555.1 Chloroflexota bacterium
ACAGCGTGAAGGTGGTGGTGGACGCATATACGGGCCGCACTACCTTCTATGCCTTCGACGCACAGGACCCCATCCTCCGCGCCTGGTCCTCCGCCTTCCCTGGTATGATTCATCCGCTCCGAGAGATCCCAGGTGATATTCGCGCACATATCAATTACTCTGACGATTACCTGTCCTGTCAAGCCGATGCGTATCAGCGCTACCACGTGACCGACATCACGTCGTACTACAACGGCGACAATGAATGGGACATAGAGACGTCCACCAGTTACGACTGGCTGGGTGACCAGGTGTCGACCGATCTGCTTTCGCCGATCTGGACCGTGGCGCGTCTCTTTGGGGAGCCTCACGACAGCTTCTATTCGATTCTGCCGTTTTCGGTGCGCGGCAAAGCTCCGATGTCGGGCTACCTGGCAGCAGACAACAACACCTATCGCGTGACGGCGCTGGACATGCCCCGCGGCGCTCAAACCATGGGTGCTACGCAGTTTGAAAGCCTCTACAACCAGGCGCCCGCCATCAGCAGCTCGTTGACCTTACTGGATCAACACGGCAGCCAGGTCATTCCGGGACAGTTGCTGATATTACCGGTCGGCAAGGCGCTGCTGTATATCAAGCCGCTCTACCTGCGGTCTGCCAGCAGCCAGACACTGCCGCAGTTGATACGCGTGGTGGTGTGCACTCAAAATGCAGTGAATTGGGGCTACAGTCTCCAGAATGCTCTGCAAAACCTGCTCACCCAGGGAGATATCTCAAACGTGGGGCCGACCACAACCGTGAAACCATCTGCTCCCAATGTAAATCCCACCGCGGTCCCGGCTCCCGTCACCGGAAAGTATTCCACCCGCACGGACGCTCAACTCATTGCCCTGGCGAACACTTACTACCATTCCGCGCAAAACACGCCGAGTCTGACCCAGAAGGATCGAGATCTGGCACAGGTAGGTGCCATCCTGCGTGTCCTCATGTCCCGACACGGCAAGACGTGACCTGCTGGAGGGGAGTTGGTAGCCTCGGACACGAGAGCAGATCTGACTATTGCGGACGTGGGTTCCTCCGTTATTCCGCGGGTTGATCGAACCTGAACCAGTAGAAGCCGTGACCCGCGAGCGTCAGGAGGTACGGGAGCTCACCGATGCGGGGAAATCGCACCTCTCCCAGCATCTCGATCGGTACACGACCGTCAAAGCGTCTCAAGTCCAGCTCCACCGGCTGCGCGGAGTGCGAGAGGTTGTTGACACAGAGCACCACCGTGTCTTCAAACGTGCGGAGAAACGCGAAGATGGCGGGATTGGCGGGATGAAGAACCTCGAAGCTCCCTTCACCGAAGACCCGCCAGTGGCGGCGCAACGCCATGTGATGGCGCAGCCAGTGCAGAAGTCCCGACTCGTTGCGCTGCTGGCTTTCCACGTTGACTGCTTGATATCCATACACGGGATCCATGAGCGGCGGGAGGTACAGTTGCGCGAAGTCCGCACGACTAAAGCCCGCGTTTCGATCGCTGGTCCACTGCATGGGGGTTCGCACGCCGTCTCGATCTTCCAGGTAGACGTTATCCCCCATACCGATCTCGTCGCCGTAGTACAGGATCGGGGTGCCGGGCAGAGACAACAGAAGCCCAAAGAAGAGTTGCAGCTTGAGCGTGTCGTTATCTAATAGAGGAGCCATCCGACGACGTATGCCCAGATTGAGCTTCATACGAGGGTCGCGCGCGTACTCGCTCCACATGTAGTCGCGCTCAACCTCCGTCACCATTTCCAGCGTCAACTCGTCATGATTGCGCAGGAAAATGCCCCACTGACATCCCGGAGGAAGGGGAGGAGTCCGGGCCAGAATCTCAACAATCGGCTCGCAGCTTTCTTGACGTAACGCCATGAATAGGCGCGGCATGAGCGGAAAATGGAAGTTCATGTGGCATTCCGGGTATTCCGGAGTGCCAAAATATTCGATCACATCCTCCGGCCACTGATTGGCTTCACACAGGAGGACACGGTTGGGAAACTCGCGATCGACCGTGTGTCGCAATTCGGCCAGAAAGGCATGGGTCTCCCGGAGGTTCTCACAGTTCGTGCCTTCGCGTTCGTAGAGATACGGCACAGCGTCGAGGCGGAAACCATCCATCCCCATCCCGAGCCAGTACCTGGCTACATCCAGAATCGCAGTTCGCACATCCGCGTGGTCGAAGTTAAGGTCCGGTTGGTGGCTGAAGAACCGGTGCCAGAAGAATGCCTTTGCCTGTTCATCCCAGGTCCAGTTAGAAACCTCGGTATCCAGAAAGATGATCCGCGCGTCCGTGTACCGGTCGGTGGTATCGGACCAGACATACCAGTCTCGGAATGGACTATCGACATCGGACCGAGCCGACTGAAACCACGGATGCTGGTCGCTGGTGTGGTTCACCACGAGGTCCATGATGACGCGAATGCCGCGCTGATGGGCAGCCTCGATGAGCTGACGAACGTCGTCGACCGTACCGAATGCCGGGAGTACCGAATAGTAGTCGGAAACATCGTACCCACCATCGCGTAGCGGGCTCGCATTGAACGGAAGGAGCCACAAGCAGTCGATTCCAAGCCACTCCAGGTAGTCCAGGCGAGAGATCAAGCCCTGGAAGTCGCCCACCCCGTCGCCATTACTGTCTTGAAAGGCGCGTACCAACACTTCATAGAACGTGGCACGCTTGAACCACAGTGGATCGTCATCCAGTGGTCGAGGTTGGGAGAATGGAGCCGGGGTCGGCATCGATAGCGTCCCCCATTCCTCAGAAGCGATGGGCGGTGATTCCACTACGCCGCGTCCCGCAACAACCCCTGAAGATTCCCCTGACTTGGACGCTGGAGATACGACGGCATCTTGCATCTATTCACTACCCTTCGACTCGGCTTCGTATAGCTCGGTGCCGTTCGGATGTACGGAGTGGTGTCATGGGACACCACCTCCTCAGCATAGCGAAGCCCTTTGTTCGGTCGGTTCATAATGTCCTATGGTCCTGCCTCTCATCGTCACGGCCGTCGCGTTTGTCTTCGGTGCGATGCTTTTGAACCAGTACCGAGAGCGGCGGAAGCCGTATCAACTCGTGTGGGCTGGCGCCCTATTCATGGGTTGCCTGGCGGGTCTAACGTTTGTGCTGTTCCTGGCAGATGGACGCAGCGTGTTCTTTTTTCGCGCGTACTACATCTTTGGAGCCCTCCTCATGGCTGCCTATCTGGGTCTCGGCGAGATCTACCTTCTGGCATCGCGTCGGGCGGCAGACATAACCGCGCTCACGGTGGTCGTGCTCAGCGTCATCGGACTCTCTTTCATTTCCATCGCTCCGGTTGACGCGACCTTGCTCCACGGCTCGAATGTCGAAGGCGGCGCGAACGCGATCAGCGGTCCCGCGGTCGTCTTCATTGCCGTCCTGAACGCCTTCGGTGCGGTGGCCGTGATTGGTGGGGCCGGCTATTCAGCCTATCGAGTGTGGAAGCGTCGCAGCCCGACTCGATTCCTGGCCGCCAATGTCTTGATTGCCGGCGGTACCCTCCTGGCCTCGCTGGCCGGAACGCTGGCACGCGTGACCTCGAGTGGAGGCTCGTTTTGGGCTTTGCTCGCGGCCGGCTTCGTCGTGCTTTTTGTCGGCTTCCTGCTCACCGCGGCACCGCGTCAGTCCGTCACCGAAAGAGGCGCCACAGCCTCGAACTGAAACGGCGATTCACCGTCGTCGGCGTGCCTGGCGGTTTCTCACGCGGTGACATCCCGGTATCGCACCAGGATCAGCGCGAGTGCCAGTGGCACGAGCGTATAGATGGCAAGTGCCAGAATCGACGCCGAGACGCTTGGCAGTCCGGAGCGTCCTGAGGAGACGCCCGATAAAGTTCCGTTTGCAAGTTGAGACGGCAAACCCCGGGCGTATACATCCGGAAAGTGGTCGGCGATACTTCTCCACGTGCCACCCAGGTTGTAAAAGATGCCGGTGAGTATGAGGTCTGCCAGGGTGAGACCGATACCGACGCCGATTCCCACCGCGCCGGATCGGAACAGGGTGCCGGCCGAAAACGCCAGCACGATGTAAAACGCCAGAATGAGCCAAATACTGAAAAGGAGTTTCACGAAGAGTCCGATGAAGGTTCCATCGAACGCTGTGGAATCAAAGGCGCTGCGGCCGAGCAAGAGTGTCGCGAGCCAACTACTTATTGTGGCCAGCAGCAGGCTGGCCAGGAGCGCGATCCCGACCGCCGAGAGCAATACTACGATTCCCGCTAAGAGAAATTGGGCGCGATCGGGGCGCCGGCTGAGAATCATCCTGATCGTGCCCCAGCTATATTCGCTACCGGCCCAACTTCCGGCCAGCACCGGCGCGATAAACGGTGCAAAGAATGACACAAAGATCAACCCCAACAACCAACCGTTTGGCAGGACAAGGTCGGAAATACTCGATCGGTCGTTGCTCTTGGCAAAGCCAAAGAACACCAAAGCAATGAGTAACAGCAGAATGATGAGCAGCACACGTGGCATGAGACGCTTGCGCAACTTCAGGAACTCTGCCGAGAGCAATCCCATCATCTGGCGGCATCTCCGGTGACATCGAGAAAGTACTGTTCGAGACTGGTCTCCCGCGGGTGAAGCTCAGAAGCAAATAATTCCTGGTGCCCGAGGACCGCATTGATCTCCGCAGCGCGCGTCAGCGGGGCGGCTACCGTAAGAAGATCTCCGTCACGGGTCACGCTCTCAATCCAGGGGATACGTGCCAGGATGGCTTCCGCTTCCCCCGCGCGCTCGATTCTGATCTCGATCTTACCGTGCGCGCCGAGTAAGGTCGCGACTCGTCCCTGCACCACGATTCGACCCCGGTTGAGAATGACGATCCGGTCGCACATCTGCTCGATCTCGTGCAGGACATGGCTCGATATGAGTACGGTGCGTCCCTCATCCTTCAGGCGGTTCATGAGTTTCCGCATCTCGACGATGCCGGCCGGATCCAGGCCGTTCGCCGGTTCGTCCAGGATCAACAGGTCCGGACCCGGAAGCAAAGCCGCAGCGACCGCCAGGCGCTGTTTCATGCCAAGCGAGTAGCCCTTAAATTTTCGGGTGGCGGCGGACGTTAGGTCGACGATCTCGAGCACGTCGGCGATACTGTCCGGACTCGAAGCGGTGATCTTGGCGATTACCCGCAGATTGTCCCGACCCGAGAGGAATGGATAGAACGTAGGATTCTCGATGATCGACCCGGTGCGTGCCAGGATTGCCTCCAGGTTGGAAGAGGTATCCATCCCGAGCACGCGAGACGAGCCGGAAGTTGGGCGGACCAAACCAAGCAGCATTCGCATGGTGGTAGTCTTGCCGGCCCCGTTAGGACCGAGAAAGCCGACGATCTCACCCACATCGACCCGGAGATCGAGGTGATCGACCGCCAGGATTGCGCCATAGGCCTTGGTCAGGCCCAGCGTTTCAATCGCCGCTTCGGGCGGAGCTTGCTGCTGCATGGTGGCTGCACACATGAGCGTCATTGTAGCCCCTTCCCACGCACCCGGGATCTCCATGCTGCCTTAAACACGCTTGTTCCACGTTTTCCAACCGAGGGATACCACAACACCGGAGTGTTTCCGAACCCGCGCTGCCATTCAGCATGGGGTTGGACCAGCCGCCACCAGAAGATCTCGACCACTGTGCCGGGTGGATCGGGTAGTGGTCGTCGGGAGTAGGGGGAGCATCACAGGCGTACTCTTTTGGCAGCCACAAAGGGCGATAAGGAGAATTGTCAGCCCCCCGCCTCCACCGTATGCTGGGCATGAACTTTGAGGGATGACGCGGCTAGTACACAGGGGGAT
>JANWJD010000225.1 GCA_025449555.1 Chloroflexota bacterium
AGATCTTCTGCCGGCTCCTGGCGCTCGCTCCAGCACTGCTGGGTGCCGAGCGGCCGGCCTCCTATCTCGTGGTCTATCAAAATTCGAACGAGCTCAGGGCCACCGGAGGATTTATCGGCAGTGCCAGTGTCCTGACGGTTCGTCGGGGAGTTGCCTCGCAACTCTTCGAGGGCAGCGGGATCGTCGACAATTACTCGGTTCCGCCACCGGAGCCGGTCGCATACTACAACGGCGAACCGGCCTGGTTGTTCCGCGATTCGAACTGGTCACCGGACTTCCCGACTACTGCCGCACTCGAGCGGTTCTTTTACGCGCTTGACTTCCATCACACGGTCTCTAATATCGTGAACGTCACGCCCCAGGCGGTGTCGGCTCTGTTGAGTGCGACCGGTCCCATGTACGTGCCGGAATATCGACAAACCGTGACCGGAGCAAATGTCGAGCATCTCGCCGACTTCTACGCTCATTGGGCATCGACGCCCGGTCCGAGCACCTCGGGCAATCTGGACACCCGCAAGAAACAGTTCATCGGCATCGTGGCTCGCCACGTGCTGCAACAGGTGAAAACCCTATCGGTCAGGACGCTGATCGATCTGGGGCAAGCAGTGGGCACGTCGGTGGAGCACGGCGACCTCCTGCTGAACTTCCGTGATCCATCCCTGCAGTCGTTGATCCAGCAGGCAGCTGCGAGCCACGCAGTGACGCCACGGCACGGAGATTACCTGTACATCGTGAATACCAACCTCTCCTATAACAAGATCAGCCGGTTCGTGCACCTCAGTTCGGCGTACGATGTGCACGTTCGCCCTGACCGCTGGTTGGACGCTCGGTTAACCGTTCGGATTCACAATGTCCCCGCGCCTGCTGTGTACCAGCGTGACAGTCTTGGTCCCGAGGCGGGGCGGTACGGCAATTGGGATGATTACGCGACTTTCCTCCGGATCTACACTCCTCCAGGGGCACAATTGATCGATCAGAGCGGATGGACGCAACCGTGGTCACAGGGGCCGGCGTATGGCGGAACCATGTTTTCGGGATACCTCATCGTGTTGCACGGAACCACGCGAACTGTCCATCTGCACTACGTTGTGCCTCCAAACGTGTTTCGCGCCTCCCACGGGAAGGCCTATACCCTGCTCGTGCCGCATCAGCCGGGCAGTTCTCCGGATGCGATCCATGTAATGCTGCAGCACGATGGCGTCCGATCGACCTGGAACGTGCTCCATCCCAGCGTCGACGTCCATATCTCGGCGCAGATTGAGGCCCGACCGTTCCAACCCATTCCATTGCCCAGGTATCCGCCGCCCGCCACCTCGCCCGGCGGTTGGGTCGAGCCGCACGCCTTCCTGGCCCCACCGAATTCCCGCGGGTAGTCGGGAAGGTCTAAGTCCGGGAGGTCGAACGAGCGATGGATCAAGAACCTTGGTTGGATCGGGTACCCCTATCGATCCCAAAGATACTGAGTCCCGGCAACAATGATTCCTTCGATGGGAAGGCCGTAACGATCGCGGGCACGGCAGATCATGAAGTACCAATCCGCATCTGGGACTGGCTATCTCCGGTGGCAATGACTACGGCGGATAGCGATGGATACTGGTCGACCACGTTGCGCGATGTCGAGGTAGGCGACCACATGTTCTGTGCAGAGGCGTACCGAGATTCACCGGCCCGCTCCGCACGATCGCAGGTCGTGTCGGTCCGCATTGCACCCCGGCCTCGCCCATCGCCCGCGTCGGCAAGCCCTGCCCCGCGCCATTGGAAATTACCGTCCGTTGGATTCGCACGGAGGCTCGCCGGATATCGCCGATCCGATTCCGGGGCCAAAGTCGCCGGCCAAATCGAGCCCGGAGGGGACCGGAAACCGGCTGATGACATTGCGCGACCGGGTCCAGTCTCTCCATCTGCCGATGCTCCACGCTCGAGTATGCCTTCAGCGGAGGATACGCCGTCAAATGAATTGGCGGCTGCAGTCACGCCTCTGCCCCTCGATTCCGGCACTGAACGTGAATCGGTCGCGGATGAACTTCCTGTCGAGGTCAGGGCTATCGGAGTTGCCAACGAACCGGAGGTGATCGAAGCCCCAATAGAGGTCCTCCTGACGCCGGCGGAGCCGACCGATCTGGGGGTAGCGGACCGAGCGCTGGACCCCGCGCCACCGATCGATGCAGCCACGCATGTGGTGCCCGTTTCCGCCGCGCTAGAGCGCATCTGGACCGAGCGCATAATGGTCGCGCCACCGCCCACAACCCACGCCAGTGACACAGGAGGCTAAACGCCATGGTTGAGGTGAAAAAAGCGACCTACGTCTTGCATGCGGGCGGGAGCGAGATACAGGCCGTCGTAATGGTAGGAAATCAAGAGGTGACGAGCACCTTGTCGATCGGGAGCGAGGATGCCTTTTTGCAATCTCTGCTCGACGATCTCACCTTGCGGGTCGAACGAATCACTTTCCAGGCCGGTCCAGGCAGGCGGGAGGTTGATGTGACGATGACGATGGGAGCGCGGTCGTATATCTCACATTTACCGCTTGACGAACATGACGATCTTGTCGCTCCTTCGATCGATCGTCTGCTTCAAGCCGTTGGGACCCGCTTCGTGCGAACGATGGAAGAGTCTCTGCGGCAAGGGAACGAGGTGGGGTCAGAGTCGGCTGCTTCCCCGGGCACGGACCCGGCATAGGAAGAACCGGCCAGACGGTCAGGCAAACGGTCGAGCCAGAGTGATGATCCCGATGATGACGATGATGACCAGGATTGCCAGTATGACGAGGCAGCCGAGCGTAACGATGGCACGTGCCCGTCGCACTTGCTCGCTCACCTCGGGGAGCGACTCGCGCGCGGGCCACACCAATCCTTCCCGGCCCTCCGTCTCGAGGCGGTAGAACCAGGCGCGGCCTGCGCCCTCACCGTGTAAATACGCCACAATCGGCTCGCTCACGGCGTGCCCTGCCAGGCGGTCCAGGTGCTCGATTGCCTCATTTCTCGGCCAGAAGCGAGCCCTTCCCATAGGTCCATCCGGAATGGCCTGGCGGAGCTCACCCCTCCACTCGGTGACCTCGAAGCCAAACACTGTGACCCGATCCCCCGCTTGGTCCGGCGTGTGGGCGGGCGGGCCGAAGTTTGCAGGACGATGCAATTGAGAGAGTGAGATCAGTTCTCCCACCCGCACCACTTCGAGCCCTGTCTCCTCCCGCACTACCCGCTGCAGGCACTCCAGCAAGAGCTCATCCGGCTCCGCGGCTCCGCCGGGGAGTACCCATGCCGGCTGATGGTCGCGGGCGACATGCTCGGAGACGAGCAGGATCTGCCCTTCCTTCCGCAGTAACGCGGCCACCATGAGACGGTCCTCAGCCACAAGAAGTACTCCCACCTGCCTCAGAACAATACTTTTGAAGAATAGTCACGTACCGAAGTGCCGACTAAGCTATTTTCATTGCCTGCGCGACAAGACAGAAATTGGGGGAAGATCCAGCCTGCGCTAGGTGGGAGATCTCGAAGGGAGCAAGCTGTGGCACGTGAGAATACGTGGGATGGGGAAGAGCGACGATCTGGGAAAGATCGACGAGCTGCAGCGGATCGCCGATCGGTGCCGCGCGATATGTGGGAGCGGCGGAGCGGTTTCGACCGGCGCGGACATAAGCTATATTCCACGTTGACTGGTACGCACTCCAAAACGGACCGAGATGATCCCGAACAACTCGGCGAAACGGGGTAAAACCGCCCCTCGTTGAGCGCAGCAATGCTTGGCTCCGGTGCCGTCCGGACCGTTTGCCCGGTGTGACAGCCCGCTTCGTATGTGGGCACCAAGGGCGTATGGTAAGGAAAGGGCAGTACGAAGGAGTAGGGCTATGATTGCCACCCAACCGTTCGGTCTGACTGGTCACAGCAGCACGCGGACTATCTTTGGCGCAGCTGCACTTGGGCAGGTCACGCAATCCGATGCGGATCGCACGCTCGATCTATTGCTCCAGTACGGAGTCAATCACATCGACGTCGCGGCGAGCTACGGTGATGCAGAACGTCGCATTGGTCCCTGGATGGATCGTCATCGTAACGATTTCTTTCTCGCCACGAAGACCGGTGAACGTGAGTACGCTGCGGCCCGGAATGAGATCCATCGTTCTCTGGAGCGACTGCGGGTCGATCACGTGGATCTCATCCAGCTGCACAATCTCGTCAATCCTATTGAGTGGGATACCGCCATGGGGCCCGACGGTGCGTTGCGGGCCGCGATCGAAGCGCGCGCTGAGGGATTGGTGCGGGCGATCGGAGTCACCGGGCACGGCACACCCATTGCCGCCATGCACCGCCGGAGCCTGGAACGGTTTGACTTCGATTCAGTCCTGCTTCCCTACAGTTGGATTGTGATGCAGGACGAGAAGTACGCCGGAGAATTCGAGGCTCTCGTGGCGATGTGCACGGAACGCGGGGTTGCCGTGCAGACGATTAAGTCAATTGCCTCCCGACCGTGGGGAGATGCTCCCCACACGCATGCCACCTGGTATGCGCCGTTGGAGCAGGCGGACGAAATTGACTGGGCCCTGCATTGGGTACTTCGTCGACCCGGCGTTTTCCTCAACACCGCGGGTGACATCACCTTGTTGCCGCAGGTATTGGATGCAGCCGCGCGCTTCGACCCGGGTGAGGAGGGACCCCTCCAGCCGCCGTCCGGGCTGAAACTCGAGCCGCTCTTCGTATAGACCAGCCCTGTGGAGGGCGCCCACATCGGATTCCCATCCATTTCCTAGGCTATGCCGGTAGGATGGAAGGGGAATGCGGGTAGTCGTTCCCAATGCTTCAGACGTCCCGGAGGGATGTGAAATGGTGATACCAGGAACAATCGGCCGGTACGTACCGGCTGCCATGTTGGCAGTGGCGGGAATGGCGGTCGGCATCACGCCCCCTTCGAGCGCGCACGCTGCCTCCGCGCTGCAGACGCTCGTGGCAAATGCGGAACGCAACACCAACACGGTTCGGACGCTGATCCACCATGACCGGTTTACGATTACCGCCCCGGCCGGCTCGGTCAACGTTACCGCGCATGGGACCGAAGACGAGGTACGAAACCGAGAACAGGACTACGAGTCGGTTCATGTCATACAACGTGCCGCGAACGGCAAGGTCAGCAAGCTCAACTACTCGATCGATCTAATCTTTCTGAACGGTTCAACCTATTACCGAACCTCCGCCGCTCCCACGCAATGGAAGACCCAGAAGGGCATGAAGTTCTCCGATCCATACACGGGCGGATGGCAACGTGGACGCACCACTGTGACCGTCCCCTCCACTCTGAAATTTACGAGTGCCGGAACCAGTGGCGGCGAGACGCACGTTCACGCCACCTTTTCAAACAAGACCGTCACTGAAACGGTCGATCTGTGGATCACTACCGGGTCGAAGCCCTATGTCGTGCGACAGGATCTCACTCGGAACTACACCAAACCGGTTGGATCTGAACGTACGCAGGTCACGTTCGGCCCGTTCAATAGCAGTGTGAACATCCAACCCCCGGCACAGGCGAGCGCATAAACGGAGTGCGACGCGGCGCGTGCTGCCCCGAGAGCGGGGAGCGCGTCATGTGGCTTGGCACGGCATATGCTGTCAGTCACGGAATGTCCTCTGATGTCCGAAGAAAACGTGCTGGCTGCGAACATCACACCGCAGTGCGCCCTGCCGTTCGGACGCGATCCAATGATCAAAAACACGCCGGCTTTCAACTCGGAAGATGGACGAAAGGAGGCTGCAACACGTACCAAGGGTTCGTCTTTCACCTGATGGACGAAGATGCAACTACAACAGGGGAATCCGGAGGCTGTCTATGAATCGAAGAACTGTTTTTCGCCTATGTGCGGCATTGCTCCTGCCCGCGCTGGCGATCGCGTCCGCCATCGTGCCGCAATTGGCACGGCCGGGCCACGTATCTGCGCAAACCACGGGTACCACCGTCAGCATCTGTGGCATCGTGAGCGGGTACACCGCGGCCGGCACCGGCTCGACCGGCGCGATCTCCTTTTCGTCGCCGGCCGCAACCTTCACGCTTGCACCGGGGGCCACCGTGTCTCTTGGCACCGGTGCGTCCACGGCGACCAATTCGAACATCTGCCTCGTCGGGTTAGTAGGCATCAATAACCAGCTCACCAGTGTGACCATTACCGCGGCTCCGAGCTCGGCCAACACAGTAAATCTCTGTGGCGTGGTGTCGGCCTACGTTCCTTCAGGCTCGACCAACACCGGTGCACTGACGATCGGTGGCATTCTCTACCCGATCGCGGTCGGCGCCACCGGCTTCACCGGTTCGGTCACGCTGAATACGAACATCTGCCTCACGGCATCGCTCAATGGGCTGGGCCAGATCACCGGCGGCACTGCTGTCCCGAACCCGGCAACGACCTCGACCACGCCGGTCGTCTTCTGCGGCACGCTGCAGTTATATACGCCGGCGGCCAATAACACGACGAGTGCCACCATCGCTTTTTCAGCCCCGTCTGCCGCGAGTTACGTGGTCGCACCGGGCGTGACGGTGGGCGGTGCGTCGCTGGGCCTGAGTGGAAGCCTGGTATGCATCGTCGGCCAGAGCAACGGGACGCAACCGACGCCGCAATTGACGTCGGTTTCCTTCGTTCTCCCCGTATCCACCACCCTGCCGGTCTGTGGGGTCGTGACGGCCTACAATCCGGCGACGGGCAACACCGTCGGCTCGGTCACGATCAATGGCGCGACGATCGTGCTGGCTCCGAATGCGGCGCTGTCGAGCCCGATCACCATCGGCTTGAACTACTGCCTGGTAGCGACGCTGAACATCCTGCAGCAGGCTTCCGCGCTGGCGGTGACAGCCCAGGTCACGACGGCGACACCTACCTCGACCCCCACGGCCACGGTCACGGGCACACCGCCCACCGCGACCGCGACAGCCACGCCCGTCACCCTGGTGGTGTGCGGCGTGATCACCAACTATCTTGCCGCCACTTCCACCACCAACGGTACGCTCACCATTAATGGTCAGGTCCTCGGCATCGCTCCCGGTGCGGTCTTTAGCGGTGCGACCCTCGCGGTGAACGCAAACGTCTGCATCAGCGGCACGCTGAACAGCGTGCAGCAGATCACGACCGCCGCGGTAACCCAGAATGCGGTGACGCCGACGGCCACCACGAACGTGCCTCCGCCGCCCCCGCCGCCTGGTCCTACCAGTACGGCCACGCCTACCGCGACCGCCGTTCCTCCTACGGCCACGGCCACCGCCACCGCTGTGCCACCGACCGACACCCCGGTTCCGGCTCAGCCGACGCCCACTCCGAAGCCGGCGAAGAAGCCAACGGCGACCGCTACAACGGCCCCGCAGGCCCCGGCTCCCGGTCCCGGTCCCGGTCCCGCCCCAACGCCGATCCCGGCTCCCGCGAAGTTGCCGGCCACCGGATTCGGTGGATCGGGCGCATTCGCCCATAACGCTGCAGTGGGCCGCATGTTCCGCAGCGCCCATGGGAATGTCACGACTCCTCTTGGAATCGCTTCGCAGCCGGCCTCCGGCGGGAGTGATCCCATGAGCCCGGCAGTACCGGCCATCCTCGGCCTCACGGCCGTTGGGTTGGGCGTGCTTGCCCGCAAAGTCGGAATCGCGCGGCGGTAATTCCGCTTCGTACGTCCGACGTCTACGACCGGCTCCCGCTCGAGGGGGCCGGTCGTTTTTATGTCAGAGCAGCGACCGTCTGCTCGGTCGTGCCGGCGTCGTCCGTGCGAAAGGTGGTGGCCGACGGGTCGATGGAACGCATCAAACCCGTCAATACCTTGCCCGGCCCCACCTCCACGAAGGTGTCGAACCCATCCGCTCTGAGGCGCTGCACCGAGGCGGACCAGCGCACCGACGAAGCCAACTGTCGCACCAGATTCGAACGAATTTCATCCACCCCGCATTCGTAGCGGGCCGTCACGTTTGCCACCACCGGCAGGTTCGGATCGGAAAATGAAATGCGCTCTAGTTCCGGTTCGAACGCGTCCGCCAGCGGCGCCATGAGGCTGCAGTGGAAGGGAGCGCTGACCTGCAAACGGATAGCTCGCTGGGCTCCTCTGACCCGCGAGGCCTCCATGGCCAGCGTGACGGCGGCCTCCTCCCCGGAAATAACGGTTTGTGACGGTGAATTGAAGTTTGCCACCTCGACCACGCCGGCATGGGCCGACTCGGCGCAGGCTGCTTCCACTTCCTGCGGAGCCAGGCCAAGGATGGCTGCCATGATGCCGCCGGTACGCGCTCCAACCTCGGCCATGAGTTCGCCGCGACGCCGGGTGAGTGCCAAACCATCCTCGAAGTCGAGCGAACCGGCTGCCACCAGCGCTGAATACTCCCCCAGGCTATGCCCGGCCACTGCACCCGGCTGGATTCCCCGCTCGCTCAGCAGCGACCAGATCGCCATCCTCACGAGAAAGATCGCGGGCTGTTGGATTTCCGTCCGAACGAGCTCTTCGTCCGGTCCGTCAAAGCACAACGTCGATAAGGAAAAGCCCAGGAGCTCGTCTGCCCGGTCGAAGTAGCGGCGCTTGATCTCGGGATAGGTCTCGCAGAGATCGCGGCCCATGCCGACGTGTTGTGAATTCTGTCCAGGGAAAAGGAATGCCGTCTTCACCATCCGAGGACGTCCCACCACGGCTTCTGACTCACAGTGATGGTAATCGTCGAACCTGGTACTTCGAGCGTGCGCGCCACGGGAACCTGCACCAGCACGATGCCCGCTGGAGTCCCGAAGCTATCTTGCGTGTGCCTGCTCACGTGAAAGCCGAGTTGGGTGAGCTGTGCCGCGGCGGCGTCCGCCGGCATGCCGTTCAGGTCGGGAAGCGGCACCGGTTCGGGCCCCTTGCTGACCGTCACTGTCACAATTCCCTGTTTATCTATCAGCGAATTCGGCGCGGGACGCTGTGCCATCACTACTCCCGAGGCCACGCTAGATGAATAGACATAAATCGTTCGATATCGCAGTTGGAGCGAACGTGCGACCAATTGGGCCGAGCCGGCCTGAGTTGCGACCAGATTGGGCAGAGTGACGCGTGCCGGGGATGCTGCGGCCGGTAACCGTACAAATATGGCTGCGCCGGCGATGGTCAGCGCGGCAAACACGGTGGCCAATGGTCCGAATGCCCTGCCGCGACGCGGCCGTGCTCCGTCCGAAGGGCGCGGCAAGATGCGGGTGATGTCCGAGATGATCGATCTCCCCGCGACCCGCGTGACGTCGCTCTCGAGCAACGGAAGCGCAGCCAACATCGCCTCGACGGTGGCGAATCGCTCGGCTTGTTCCGGCGACAGGGCACGAGCCACGACCGCCTGGATCTGATCAAAATGACCATCATGCTCTGAAACACAGGCGGTCAGTCGGCGCAAGATCGCTCCCAGGCTATAGATGTCGACTCTGAGGTCGTTTACTGTGCCCGTCAGTGCTTCGGGAGCCGTATAGCCGAGACTGCTTCCCAACGGTTCCGATGTTCCTCCAGCTCCCATCAAGCGGGCCAGGGTGAAGTCGGAAAGCTTGATCTCGCCTCCCACCGACAGCAGCACATTGGCCGGCTTCAAGTCGCAGTGCAGAATGCCGTGCCGGTGCGCCTCGGCGACGATGAGAGCAATGCGTGTGAACAGCGACAAAGCACCTTCCACCTCCAGCGGTTCCTGTTCGGAAAGCCATTGCCCGAGGTCGCAACCGTCCACGTACTCCATCACCAGGTAGGGGCGACCTTCCTCCTCGATCAAGTCGTAGAGCGAGACCACCCCAGGGTGATTCAACTGAGCCAGCGACTGTCCCTCGCGGCGCAAGAGGGTGCCGTCGAAGGACGGGTGGAGCGCCTTGATGGCAACCGTCCGACCCAGGAGCGTGTCCGCCGCCCCGTAGACCGTCCCCGTGCCGCCCGTGCCAAGCCGCCGGATCAGCCGATATCGGCCCTGTGCAAGCTCCATGTGTCCTCCGTCCCGCGTCAACTATCGTTAAGGATAATTCGCGGTGATGTCAAGTCCGCGCGGGGTGACCGTGACTCCCGTAACGTTTGCATGTGCCCTGAGGGTGCGATGCAACGAATCGTTGATACTACCCGTCACCAGTCCGGTCAGCACATTGGGGATCGGGACCACGCCGATGTGTGTGGCAATAATACGCACCCGCACCGCGCCGCCCGCGGCCACCGGTTGCAGCTCGACCGTAAGGGGCGCTGATACAGGGCCGACGCCGGCGTTGGCGCGCACCACCAGGACGGGAGGAGCGGATTGCACCTGTAGGTCACGGATGGAGACAATGCCGGTGGACGAAAGCCGTGCCTGGATGATCCGGGTCAAGTACGCGTCAGCGAGCGACACACGGACGTCCGCACTCTGGGGAAGGGTAGAACCGACCGGTGTCGTTGGCCAGGCCAGAGCCATGATTCCTATCCCCACCGCGATTCCGAACAGCAGAGTCAAACACCCTCGCACGGAAGATCCGATGCTGTGCTCCCGCTACGCGGTAACGACGATCATCCCCTTCATCAGCGGGTGATACTGGCAGATGTATGCATACGTACCCGGCTTCTTGGCGATGAACACCCAACGAGCACCGATCGCGAGATTCCCCGAGTCGAAGGACGAACCGTCCTTTGCGCTAACCGTGTGATCCGCATTGCTGTTATTGATGAAGGTGGCCGCCTGTCCAACCTTGAGCGTGATCTTGGCCGGCGTATACACGCCTATGGTCTTCGGATCGGTCAAGATTTTCACCGTCGCGACACTCGCCGGGGCCGCGCGTGCATGATTGATGCTGTTGAAGCTCCCGTGCAACGCCAGGAAACCCATCCCCGCGATTACGAGAACGGCAAAGACCCAGCCGACTATTTCCGCGCGACTCAAAAGCATCGATATCCTCCAGCGAAGTGGGCCCGCCGACTCATGACTCGTCCAATACTATCGATCTGGTTGTAGGCCGGTCGCTCCGTCGCCGGCTCGCCTGTGGAGGCTCGACCTCTCCGTAAACGACCGTGGCTGCAACGGCTGTATTTCTGTCTCAGAGTAAGCGGGGGCGTGACCTACATCAAAACAGGCGACTAGTGAATACTTCCGATGTCGGTTGGCGCTCGGTATTCGGCCCGGACAATCGTTTTGAGATTGCCGCGTACATTCCAGTCCGTGACGATCTGAGCTTGCCGGGGTGCAATCGCATCGACAAAATCGTCGAGAATCTGATTCGTTACTGCTTCGTGAAACGCGTACGTGTCGCGATACCGGTTGAGATACAGCTTGAACGAGCGGAGTTCGCAGATGGACTCGTCAGGCACATATGTCAGGTTGATGGTCGCAAAGTCCGGATAGCCCGTGCGTGGGCATTTACAGGTAAATTCAGGATAGCTCAGGTCGACGGTGTATGCGCGCCGGCGTGCGGGGTTGGGGACTGCCTCCAACTCCGCAGCAGCAATCGCCGCCTCCCCCGGACGTTCGGTCTCGGTGATCAAACAGGGTCTCCTGTACTGGGTGGGGATGTATGCTTCAGCTTATCAGCGGTTGGATGCGCGCTAGACCACTACCTCTCCCAACGCCTTGATCCGATCATCAGAATACCCAGCCTCTCGCAGAGGAGTGATGATGTCGTGCTTCAGATCCGGCACGTAGCCGGCGATGAGACGGGCCTCGCCGGAGGGAAAGATACGGACCTCGCCGATGGCCGCAGGCAAGATACACGACTGTGCCCGATCCAGCATCTCAGTGCCGCCGGCATAATCGATCCGTACCGGACTACCCACGTTTGACAAGGTCGTGCAGCGGCGGGGATGCGCGGCCTCGTGGTGCATCTCCTTCAGCGTCCAGCGTTCGAGTGCAAAGTGCGGGCCCGCGCAGCCGATTGTATACGTATTCTGACCACGTTCGATCGCCAGGCCGGGATTGGGTCGAGGGCGATACTCGGTGCGGAGTTCGTCCAGCGTGGCGTTGATATTGCGCTCCCAGGTATCGGGGCTGTGTCGCGAGCCGAATAGGTCGAACGGCATGACGGTCTGTGCCAGGTCCGACGTCTGCTGGATCTCGAATATCAGTGTGTCCGGTCCAAAACTGTGCAGAACGCCTCCAGGGACGTACACCGTATCCCCCGCTCGTATCGGGTAACGATACATGACGGCGTCGTACTGCTGTTCCTTGAAGGCGTGATACAGATTGTCGCGGCTCGGACCAGGTTTGATTCCTGCCAGAACTGAGGCGCCGGCCGCGGCCCAGAGGATGTGCCATGCCTCACTCTTGCCGTTTGGCTCGCTATACATGCGTTGAGCGGTCTCATCGTCGGCGTGCAGATGGACCGGCAGCATGTGCGATGCGTCGAGAAACTTCTCCAGGAGTGGGAAGTGTGGTCCTGACCAACCCACGCCCACCAATTCGTCGGGATATTCGACCACCAGGTCGTGGATACTCTTACCCTCGAACGCGCCGTTTGTGACGACTCCGGCCGTGTCACGGTAATCGCTGATCTCCCATGTCTCGGCGATGATTCCGCCGGGCACTCCACTCTTCCCCAACCGTTCCGGGATGAGGCGTTCGCCGAACTTATAGTGGCGCACATGCGATGTCAGCTTGATCGGGTACCAGTCCATGGCGTCTCCACTCAATACCTAAAGATCTGAGCAGGCGGCACAGTTGCACCGCCTGCCCACGCGCGTTGTGTAATGACTACCCGTTGCGGGTATAGAGGAATCGCTTGATGGCCGCCGTGCCGACATTGGCCTTGGTGATGATCGCTTCCTGCGTGCCGTAGTGCTTCTTGATGCCCGAGCGGTGCCCGTTCACGTAGTTGAAGGCGACTTTCACACCCAGGTTGCCGATCGTGTACGGATCCTGCGCGACCAGGGCGGAAATCGTGCCCTGACGCAGCGCCTGTACCTCGACCGGTTCCGCGTCGAATTCCACCAGCTTGATCTTGCCGGCCTTGCCCGAGGTCTTGGCGGCGTTAGTCACACCGATACCGCTATTGGTGTTCAGGGCAAAGATGCCGGCCAGATCGGGATACCGAGCCAGCAGCGCCGAGGTCAAGCTTGCGGCCTTGGTGGCACTGTCGTTGTCGAACTGGATACCGGCATATTTGATGTTCTTGTAGTGCTTCAGCTGGGCTTCGAAGCCTTGCTTGCGCTGATCGGTTGTGCTCACCCCTGGCTGCACGCTCAACGCCGCTACGGTGCCCTTGAAGCCCACGGCGCCGGCCAGCGCGATCGCTGCCTTCTTCCCCCCCGCCACGTTGTCGGAGGAGATGGTGGTCACCGCGATGTTCGGCGTGTTGATCGTCGTATCCACCAGGATCACCGGAATATGCGCCGCCACCGCCCGCTGAATCGGCGCGATCAGGGCCTGCTTATCGGTCGGCGCAATCAAGATGGCATCGGGATGCCGGGCGATCGCCGCATTGAGGATCGGGATCTGCGTGGGTGCGCTGAACGCGTTGGGATCACCCTGGAAGACCAGATTGACGCCGAGCTGTTTGGCGGCGGCCTTTGCGCCGACATGCATCGTGATGTAGAACGCGTCGCTGCTGATGCCGGGAATCAGGTAGAAGGTGAGCGTTTTGGCGTGGGCCCGACCCGCCGAAAGCTGCGAGACGGCGGCGGTCGACGCCAGGAGCGCAGCGAGCGCGAGCACGGTAATGGGACGCGTGAGACGGCTGAACATTCCTTTCCTCCTTTGAATTGCAAATCCGGTCCCCATTGATAGGGCCGGAGTACATGCCCTATTTGCTGGTGCGCCGGCGGCGCCATTGGTCGATGTATACCGCGATGATGATCGTGGCTCCGACCAGCACTTCCTGCCAGAACGGATCGATGCCGTTGATCACGAACCCGTTCTGCAATACGGTGGGGATGAAGGCGCCGACCAAGGTGCCGATGATGGTCCCTACACCTCCGAAAAGGCTCGTCCCGCCGATCACGACGGCGGCGATGGCATTGAGATTGTCGGTGTTGTGCGACGAGATATTTTCGGTGCCGAAGCGCGCTAGATCGATCAGCCCGGCCAATCCACATAGGAACCCGGTCAGAGCGTAGACCTTGATCAGGTGGAGATCGACCGGCACACCAGAGCGCCGAGAGCCCTCCTCATTACTCCCGATGGCCGCGGTGTAGCGCCCGAAACGCGTCTGCGTCAACAGCACATGCGCGATGACGATGGCGATTAGCGCGACGATCACCGGCACGTAAATGCCCAGAATGGTCCCGTTTCCGAGACTGTTCTGAAAACCAGTCGGGACGGACGAGAGATTGGTGCCGCCGGTGAGCAGATCCGCTCCGCCGAAGGCCATGCCGAGCGATCCAAGCGTCACGATAAACGGCGGCAGGCGCAGCAGCGTCACCAGCAACCCGTTGAGGAGTCCCCATCCCGTCCCGGCGGCCAGCGCCACCGCAATGCCGAGCGGAATCGCCGTGGATGCGTGCGGGTATTGCAGATTGTCCACCTGCGCGGAGGTCCCGGAAAAGTGCAACATGACGAGGCCGCCGGCTACGCCGGAAAAGACCAGGATTCCGCCGACGGAGAGATCGATGCCGGCCGTCACGATGACGAAGGTTTCACCGATGCCCAGCAGGATGACCTCGGAGGTGTCGAGTGCGAGGTTCTTGAAGTTCGTCGTCGAGAGAAAGGCGTGATTGGGCGTGGTAATCGAAAAATAGACGATCAGAGCCAGCAAAAAGAACAGAATCCAGAAGTTGGCCAACGCCAACACCATCAGTCGTGCGGTCCCGGCACGGGGTGCAGGAGCGTCAATCTCGAGCGGCGCCTGTGGTGGCGGAATCGGCGTGGTGGGGGTGGCCATGGTTAGCTGCTTCCGGTGGAGAGATACTGTGACTCGGCGCCGGTCATCATGGTCACAATCGCCTCCATGCTGGTTTCGGCTTTGGTGAAGTTGGCGACCGTCTGTCCCAGCCGCATCACCGAAATGCGGTCCGCCACTTCAAATATTTCCGGCAGATTATGACTGATCATGATGACGCCGATGCCACTCGAGCGGATCTCTCGGATGAGTTGCAAGACCATGAGCGACTCACGTACCCCCAGTGCCGCGGTCGGCTCGTCCATGATCACGATGCGTTTGCCCCATGCCACCGCCCGAGCGACGGCCACCGCCTGGCGCTGACCACCCGAGAGGGAGAGGACGGGTTGTTCCACCGACTTGATGCCGATCTTGAGGTGGCGCATCTCCTCTTCGGTGCGGCGGCGCATCGCGCGCTTGTCGAGGAATCCCATCCATCCCAGCGGCGGCGGGAGCATGCGTTCTCGTCCCAGAAAGAGATTCGAGGCAGCGTCGAGGTGCCCGGCCAGGGCGAGATCTTGATACACGGTTTCGATCCCGAGCTCACGCGCTGCCTGCGGATTGTGGATGGTGACGGCGCGACCGTCAATCAGGACCTCGCCGCCATCGGGCTGGAGCACACCGGATAGGATCTTGATAAAGGTCGATTTACCTGCGCCGTTGTCGCCTACCAGCGCGTGCACTTCGCCTGCTACGAGTTCCAGGTTTGCGTCTCGCAACGCCACGACGCTTCCGAAATGCTTCTGGATACCGGTTGCCCGGAGGAGAGGCGATTCCGACATGAAGACCTCGCAATTGGGGATGGGGTACGAGGACAATGAGCCACGGAACTGGACCGCATGGGGACGCCTGATTCAGCAGCTTACCACAGGACCGGACAACCCATCCTGGTGCCGGTTATGCTCCTTCGGTATACCGATTCTGCGCGTATTGGACCTGGTAGAGCAGGCGATCGGTCGTCATACCGAGCACATCCGCATGGAGCGATCCTGCCTCGGTCGAAACTGGCTCGTCACTGCAGACAAAACTCGTTGCCTTCCGGATCTCGCATGACCACCCAGTACTCGCCGGCCTGGTCGAAACTCTGGACCCTGGCGCCTCCCAGCTGTAGTACTCGCCCTACCTCGGAGTCCACCCGCCGGCGGCGCTCATCGGCCGGTAAACCGGCACCCACGTTCACGTCGAGGTGAAGCCTGTTCTTGGCGCTTTTCACTTCCGGCACCTTTTGAAAATAGAGCCGGGGGCCCTTTCCATCCGGATCGACGATGGCATAGGCCGAATGCCACTCTTCCTCCGGCACACTCTGAGCGCGCAGAAATGCGAGCCAATCAGCGTAGCCTTCCGGAGGTGGCTGCTCCTGATAGCCCAACACCTCCGCCCAAAACACTCCTTCGGCCTCCGGATCGGCGCAATCGTACGTCACCTGGAATGGTACAGCCATCTCTTTCCCTCCCGTGGTGGATGCAGGGACAGAATACACCGCGCATGATGCTCACTTCCTCTCAATGTCAGCGCTTGATCGAGACGCGATGCCCCACCGACCGAGCACCTGAGCAGTTGACACCGAGCACGACACTCCTGTATATTTAACGTGATGGTTATAGAAAGTAACGGTGATATAT
>JANWJD010000226.1 GCA_025449555.1 Chloroflexota bacterium
AAACGGCGAAGAGACCTCACCCGGAGCCTGCCGGCCCCTCGTCTGACCGAGTGGTACGGTTGAAACGATAGGGCTGGGGAGCACTCAAACAGTGAGTTCGGAAACCGATAATTCGCTGGCCGGGTTGACGACTGAAGGCATCAACCCCAAAAGTGCAGACTTGAGCCGCATGGGCGCACTCGAAATCGTGCGAACGATGAACGAGGAGGATGCTGGTGTTGCCTCGGCGGTTCGAGCGGAGGCGAACCAGATTGCACAGGCCATCACGGAGATAGCAGCTCGACTGCGTCGTGGCGGACGACTGGTGTACGTGGGTGCCGGCACCTCCGGCCGGTTGGGTGTACTCGACGCGGCTGAATGTCCTCCGACGTTCAATACGCCTCCCGGGTTAGTGGTGGGAGTCATCGCCGGCGGCGCTCCAGCGCTGACGCGCTCCGTGGAGGCAGTAGAAGACAGTCCAGATGCGGGCCGCGCCGACCTGGCGGAGTTGCGAATTGGTGAGGCCGACTGTGTATTTGGAATCGCAGCCAGTGGACGGACACCGTACGTCCTGGGTGCGGTGCAGTACGCCGCGGCACAGGGTGCATTGACCGTGGGGCTGAGCTGCAATCGCGGCACGAAGCTAGCCGGCCAGGTCGATATCATGATCCAACCGGTAGTTGGCCCGGAGGTCCTTGCCGGGTCAACGCGCTTGAAAGCAGGAACCGCGCAGAAGATGGTGCTCAACATGCTGAGCACGGGTACGATGGTCCTGCTCGGAAAGACGTTTGGCAACCTGATGGTGGACTTGCGTGCGAGCAATGTGAAACTGCGCGATCGGTCGATCCGAATTCTGCGAACTGTGACCACCATGGACGAGGCTGCGGCACATGCTCTGCTGGCGGCATGTAACGGAGAGCTCAAGGTTGCGATCGTAGTAGCGCTGGGCGGAATCGATGCAGATGCGGCGAGGAGTCTTCTCACGAGGAATGAAGGCAACGTGCGAGCAATCGTCGAGCGGATGCAGAGCGAGGGGAATACGGGATGACCCTGGGCGGTGGTACGTCGGATGACAGACAAATCGGCATCTATACAACCTGCGCACATCCTGATACACTCACGCTTGCAGATATGCCGATATGAAGCAACTCTTGCATATACACGAAGGAGACAGCCATGAGGACCTCGGATTCTGGGTCGAATGACGGCGCCGGAGGTATCAGCCGGCGTGAGGCGCTCAAACGCGGGCTCCTGGGTGGAGCGGGACTGGCCAGCCTGGGGTCGATCTCCAGCCTGCTCGCCTTTGCCGATGCGACCGGCGTTTCCGCCCACGAGCTCGATGCTTCCAAGAGCCTGGCGAAGCTCATCGCCGCTGCCAAGAAAGAGGGCAAGCTCAACACCATTGCCCTCCCACCGGATTGGGCGGATTACGGTGAAATCATTTCAAAGTTCCAGGCCAAGTACGGAATCACGATCACCAACACCAACCCGAATGGAAGTTCGGGAGAAGAGATTCAGGCTGTCGTGAGCTTGAAGGGGCAGGATCGGGCTCCCGATGTGGTGGATGTGGGACCCTCATTTGCAGATTCGGGCAAGAAGCAGAACCTGTTTATCCCCTACAAAGTGTCGACCTGGAGCACGATTCCCACCAACATGAAGGATCCCTCCGGTCACTGGATCGGCGACTACTGGGGTGCGCAGTCGTTTATCACGAATCTCAATGTGGCCAAGGCGGCTCCCAAAGACTTCAGTGACCTCACGAGCCCGACGTTGAAGGGCATGGTTGCCCTGGACAACGATCCCAGAAGTGCCTCGGATGCTTTCTCGGCAGTCTTTGCGGCTGCTCTGGCCAACGGTGGATCGTTGAACAACATCGAGCCCGGGATCACCTTCTTCGCCAAGCTCAAGAAGCTCGGCAACTTCATCACGGCGGCCGCCCACACCGCCCAGATCGTGCAGGGAGCGACACCCATTGCGATCAAATGGGACTACTTGAACCTGGCCGACAAGGCAGGCAATCCAAACGTGAAGCTGGCAGTCACCGTGCCGAAGCATGGGGCGTACGGCGGGTTCTATTGCCAGGCCATCAACGCCACGGCCCCGAATCCGAGTGCTGCCAAGCTGTGGCTCGAATACCTGTATTCGGACGAAGGCCAGCTCCTGTTCCTCAAGGGCTTCACGCATCCGGCGCGATATCTCGATCTCGCGAAACGGGGCAAGATCCCGGCTAGCCTGGCCAAACGCCTGCCGCCGGCCAGTTCGTACCAGCACGTCAAGTTCGCTAGCCTCGCTCAGATCAACACGGCGTCGCAGATCGTGAACGAACAGTGGGGTCCGAAGGTGTTGGGAACCTAAAGGGCGGCAACCAAATCGGGCAGCGAGAAAGGCTCGATGGCAGACACCACCCGTGACATAACGACGCTTCCAATGAGCCGGCCGCGAGGGATCCTGGTAGCTAAACGAGGATCCCTCGCCTGGCTGGGCGTCGTGCCATTCTTTCTCTACACCACGCTGTTTCTGCTGCTCCCCGCATTGTGGCTTACCACCGATGCATTCCGCAGCCCGACGGGTGGTTACACCTTCTCCTTTATCCAGAAACTGTTCCAGTCCCAGTACGAGAACGCTTTCTTCACGAGCATCCGAATCAGTCTCGTGACTGCCCTGGTCGGCGGCATCTTTGGGCTGTTCGTCGCCTACGCGGCGTTGCGCGAGGACGTGCCCCGGTGGGTTCGCCCGCTGCTCACCACGTATTCCGGCGTGGCTGCAAACTTTGCCGGTGTTCCGTTGGCCTTTGCCTTCGTTGCCACACTGGGCGGTGCCGGTTTGGTCACGCAGTTCCTGGCCCGATTTGGGCTCGATATCTACGCACGGGGTTTTAGCCTCTACACCTTTACGGGGCTCACCATCACCTATGTTTACTTCCAGCTTCCCCTCATGATTCTCATCATCATCCCTTCACTGGAGGGGATCAAACGAGAGTGGAGAGAAGCTGCCACGAACCTTGGGGCCACGCACACTCAATTCTGGCGACATATCGGCTTGCCGATCCTCTTCCCGTCGCTGCTGGGCGCAATGGTACTCCTGTTTGGCAACGCGTTCTCCGCCTATGCCACTCCTTATGCCCTGACCTCAGGATCGGTGAACCTGGTACCGATCCTGATCGGCAATGTTACGTCCGGGGAGGTTGTGGCCGACCCAAATTTGGGTGACGCGCTCGCACTCGGCACCATTGTCATCATCTCCATATCGGTGGTGATCTATGCCCTGCTCCAGCGCCGGTCCGACAAGTGGCTGCGACGATGAGGCGGCCGCGTATTGCGCCCTGGAGTGCGTTCTGGCTGTTGCTCGCAGTTCTGTACTTCCTGATACCCATGTATGCGACGGCCGAGTTCAGCCTCCAAACCGGAAACGGGCAATACGGGTTCGATGCCTATCGAGAGATTTTGAACGATCCCAGCTTCAAGTCCAGTTTCCTGCTTTCTCTGCGCTTGGCGGTTGAAACCGTGTTGGTGAGCCTCATCATCATGGTGCCCACTGTGTACTGGGTTCACCTCAAGCTGCCGAGATTGCGGCGAGTCATGGACTTTATCGCCATTCTGCCCTTTATGGTTCCGCCCATCACCCTCGCCATCGGATTGCTGCGGGAACTCCATCCCCTGGTGACCGTGCGCCAATTGACCTGGCTGCTTTCCAGCCCGCAGCAGCTCATACTCCCTTACGTCATTATCGTGATGCCCTTCACCTACCGATCGCTGGATGCGGGCATGCGAGCCATCGACCTGCGCATCCTGACAGAGGCAGCCCAAAGCGTTGGTGCGTCCTGGTTGACGATTCTGTTCCGCGTCATCCTGCCGAATCTGCGCAGCGCGCTCCTCTCTGCTGCCTTTCTCACCATCACAGTGGTCATGGGTGAATTCACCATCGCCAGTTTGAACCAGTTCCAGACCTTTTCCGTCTATATCCAGTACATTGGGGCCGCCAAGGCCAATCCCGCGGCGGCTCTTTCGATCATCAGCTTCACCCTCACTTGGGGCTTGATGTTATCGATCCTCATCATCGGGCGACAACGGGGTTCGCAACAGCAAGCACAGATCGGAACGACGAGGTAACCATGCCCGGACTCAAGCTGCAGGGACTTCACAAGCAATTTGGCGAGGTAGTCGCGCTCCGCACCCTGGACCTCGCGGTCGAGTCGGGCGAATTCGTGTCGCTGCTCGGTCCCAGCGGGTGCGGGAAGACGACCGCGCTTCGCATTGTGGCGGGCTTCGAGCATGCCGATGAGGGACGCATTCTCGTGGGCGATAAAGACATCACCGACGTGCCGGCTAACCGGCGCGATATGGGGATGGTGTTTCAGTCGTATAGCCTTTTCCCCAATATGACAGCCCAGCAGAACGTCGAGTTTGGCCTGCGCATCCGTAAGCAGCGAAGTGCTGAACGGGCTCGCCGGGCCTCAGAGCTACTCGATCTGGTCGGTCTGGCCTCCGCCACGGGACGCTACCCGCATCAACTCTCGGGAGGACAGCAGCAGCGTGTAGCTCTGGCCCGCGCCCTGGCGATCGAGCCCAGTGTTCTCTTGCTCGACGAGCCGCTTTCGGCTCTGGACGCAAAGGTTCGCGTCCAGTTGCGCGAAGAGATTCGTCGCATCCAGACGCAACTTGGTATCACCGCGCTCTACGTCACACACGACCAGGAAGAGGCGCTCTCTGTTTCCGATCGTGTGGTCGTACTTTCGCACGGGCAGATCGAACAGGTGGGAACACCGGCCGAGATCTACGGTGAGCCCCAGACAGTCTTCGTGGCAGCCTTTATTGGCACGATGAACCGGATCGAAGCGACTGTGCGGGCCGATCCATCCGGGGCGGTCGAGAGCGCCGGCCACCGGCTACCGGTACATGCTGCACGGAATTGGACGTCTGGTCTGCATGTGTTGATGCTCTTACGTCCCGAAGTGATCGACCTGCGCCCATTGCAAGGCGACACCTCCGCAGGAGGCGAGGCGATGACGGGCAACGTCAAGTCGCACACCTTCCTGGGGCCGGTGACTCGAGTGCAAGTATCGACTCCCATTGGCGATCTCATGGTCGACGTCCCGAGCGTCGAAGCCCTCTCGGTTTCGATCGGTGCCCGCGTTTCACTGACCTGGGATCCGGCGAGCCCACGCCTGATCGAGCTCCCAGCGGGAGCCGAGAACGTGGTTGGTCCGGCCGCCATCATCGCAGAAGACGAGCTTCAGCCCGCCTGACCCGCGCCCCTCAATCTGCCCAGCGCGACTATCTTCGTAAGGAACGGTCGACGCGCCGTTCCGCCCGAATGCTCGCTAACGCCGCCGTCCCCTCCGCATCCGTCCAGGCATCCGTCCCGGTAGATCGGCGCTCTGTCGCCGAGGCCCCATGATCATTCGCGTTCCGACCCGCCTATCTCGTCGTATCCGGACACATTCACACTCCTGTCGCAAGGTGGAGGAACATCCATGGTTGACGAGATCGACCCAGCGTTCTCGCTCGCTCGTACCATCCATCGGGGAGCGCCCCTTCACCTGGGCACCGACAGCGCGTATTATCGCCTGAGTTACGGCTACGGCGAGCCGCGCCTGAGACGCCTCGAGTTCGCCCCCGATGCGCCGTATCCCGAGCATCGCACTTCGCTTCTCCACTTCGCTCAAATCACCGACCTGCATCTGGTCGACGCCGAGTCACCCGGCCGCTTCGAGTTCATGGAACAGTTCTACGGCGGGCCGGATATTCTGCATTTGGTGCTCCCTGCCTGCCGCCCTCAGGAGACGTTGGCGTTGCATGCCTGCGAAATGATCATTCGCGCACTCAATCGGATTGAGCGCAGCCCGGAGACGGGTGCGCTGCTGCAGTTCGTCATCTCGACGGGCGATAACACCGACAACGCGCAATGGAACGAACTCACCTGGTTTACGCGCCTCATGGCGGGAGGCGAGGTCTCCGCCAACTCCGGTGGGTTGGCGTATGAGGGGGTCCAATCTCCGCTCTGGAGCGATCTTCATTACTGGCATCCGGATCCGGGGCCGGACCGTTATAAGCACCACTGGGGATTTCCCGTATACCCCGGCCTGCTGGAGGAGGCGTTGCAACCGATCGACGCTGAAGGTATCCGGTTCCCCTGGCTCTCAAGTTACGGAAACCATGATGCGCTGATTCTTGGCACGGCACGACCCAATCCGCGGTATGAACAGATCGTTACCGGTTCGTCGAAAATCAGAGTCGCCCCACCAAACTTCAATGCAGTGCGAGACCTGCCCGGCTTTGACGCTGCACCGGAAGTCTTTCTGACGTCGAGCGGCGCCACGGTGACGCCGGATGCCGCACGCCGGCAATATACGGTGCAGGAGTATATCGCAGCCCATCTGCACACGAGTGGCATGCCGCATGGCCATGGGTTTAGTCGGGCCAATCAGGAGCGGGGCACCACCCAGTACACGCACGACGAGGGGCCGGTGCGGCTGATGGTGCTGGATACGACGAATCCGAATGGCTACTACGAGGGCAGCATTGGGCTACATCAACTTTCCTGGCTCGAGGAGCAGTTGATCGCCGCCCACTCGCGCTACTTTGGACCGGACGGGGCCAGTGTGTCGACGGGAAACAGTGACCGGCTGGTCGTGCTTTGCACGCACCATCCGCTCATCACCCTGACCAATTCCTTGGTCGCCCTGGATCTGACAAACCCGGACGATGGCGACCCTGCCCGGGTGCTGGGCGACGAGCTGATGGATCTGGTCCATCGCTTCCCCAATGTGATTCTCTGGATCAACGGGCACACGCATCGCAACATGATACGGCCCAGGCCGGACCCCGCAGGGAGAACGCTCGGTTTCTGGGAAGTCACCACCTGTTCGATCATCGACTGGCCGTCACAGGCTCGCTTGATTGAAATCGTGGCGAACGGGAACGGCACGCTCTCGATCCTGTGCACCATGGTCGACCATGACGCGCCGCCGGACCCGACATCGGCCGAGGGCATCGAGCGGCTAGCCTCCATCCACCGCGAACTCGCCGCGAACGATCCTCACGGTGGGGTGAACCGGGGCTTCGGGGGCCATCCCGAGGACCGCACGGTGGAACTGGTGATTCCTGCACCGTTCTCTTTGGAGTAGCCGGAACAGATTAAGTCGTGGGCTCGACGGCCAGCGTGATGAGGTCGTTCAGGTTCGTCGCGGCCGCCGCGACCCGGCTGGCGGCAAGTTGCTCGGGAGACAACTCGAGCTCGAGTGCCTCGAGCGCTGGTCGTGCTGTGATGGTGTACGATGGCGGCATTTGCTTATGACCCAGTGCGAAGGTGAGTATCGTCGCCGCCCGCTCGCGTTCTCCCGTGGCGCCCAGTACCGCGCCGACGCCACTCAGCGCGAGCAACTCTAGCGAGATCGCATCTGAGGCATGAGCCCGTTTGAGCGCCGTAAAGAACACCCGCTGCGCCTCCTCGATGCCACCGAGCGCCAACGCGGCGAAGCCGATCCGACACAGGGCGGAGATCATGCCCCACCGGTGGTTGACCTCGCTGAACGCCTCGTAGCCCGCGTGGCCGAGCCGAAGCGCCTCCTCGTACTTCTTCGTGCCATAGGCGCTAAGGCTGGCGCGACTCAACGCATAGCCGGCACCTCCGAGGTCGCCGACACCGGTGAACAGCTCCTTCGCCTGCATGTGCAAGGCCATCGCGTCCGCATACTCCTCCTCGGCGTCCGCGAGCATGCCGAGCTTGCTGAGAGAGTAGGCGAGGAGCTGAGGGTTGCCGAGACGCTCAGCTTTCACGCGGGCTGACTCGAAGGAAGCTCTTGTGTCCCCGAGATCACCCAGCAGCAGTTGCACGAAGCCGAGCCACGTCAGCGTCCCGACCTCCACCACCTGGTCACCGGCGGAGCGCGCAGTCGCGACGGCTTCCTCGAGATACGCTGCAGCCTCCCGATAGACATCCCGGTAGCACGCATTCATTCCGAGGGCGAGCAGGCACGCGCCGAGCTCGCGTGTCATCCTGTGAGCGCGGAGACGAGGCAAGATCTCGAGGGCGAGCCGGTCGAGCTCCTCGTCGTATCCGAGCGCACTCCCTTGCATGCCGCGATACCCCACGGCCGCGAGCGCGACAGGCGAGGCGCGGTCGATCTGGCCTGCGAGCCCGCTCGAGCGGGACGCCACAGTTGCGAGGCGCCCGAATGTCTCCGAACCGTCGAACCAGCTGTGCGCGAAGAAGAAATCGTTCAGTCCCGCCAGGATGCTCCGCGCCTCGTCCTGCGGCCACGTGGCGACTGCCCACTCGGCCGCGGCTCGCACGTTGTCGAGCTCGCGTCGCAGTTCGTCGCGGGCGCGCACGACGCCCTCACCGACGAGCGCTTCCCGGCAGTCGCTCAGCGCACCGAGGTAGTACCGGGCATGGCGCTCGCGAGTCGCCTCGAGGGCATCAGGAGATTGCGCTGCCAGCTTCTCAGCCGAGTACTGACGCAGCAGCTCGTGCAGCTCGTAGCGACCAAAGTCCGAGCGGCGGACGAATGATTTCGACACGAGACTGGAAAGCAGGCGCAAATCGGCGCCAGCGACCGCGACGGCCGCCTCACGTCCGAAGTCGCCACGCAATACCGAGAGCCGTGCGAGGACACCTTGTTGCTCGCCGGACAGCAGACTCCACGACTGGTCGAACGCGGCGCGAAGGCTGCGATGCCGTTCCGGGATGTCGCGCATCGACGTGGCGAGGAAGTCGATATTCTTTTCGATCTCCGCCGCGATCTCCCTGCACGAGAGCACCGACACCCACGATGCGGCCAGTTCGATGCCCAGGGGCAAGCCCTCGACCAACCGGCAGATACGGTGTGCGTCAGCGCGCTGGTCGTCGAGCGAGAAATCCGGCTCGATCCGGGTGGCGCGCTCTTCGAAGAGGCGGAGTGCGCCGGAACCTCCGTTTCCGTTGTCCATAAGGCCGAGGCCGTGCACGTCGAGTACCCATTCGCTCTGCAGGTTGAGGCGCTCGCGCGAGGTCGTCAGAAGCTCGACTTTCGGTGCGCGCTCGATGATTTCACCGAGCAGGTCCGTGCCGTCGACGAGGTGCTCGAAGTTGTCGAGCACCAGCAGCGTCGACCGCTCGCTCAGGTAGTCGAGAAGCTGTTCCTGCGCCGAGAACCCACTGTGAGCCCCATCGACTGCAAACTGAATCGACTCAGCCACCGCCGGTGCCAGGAACTCCGGGGATGCAACCGAGACGAGTGGAACGAAGTGTACACCCTGCGGGTAGCGTTCGATCCGGTGCGCGGCGGCCGCAAGCGCAAGTCGCGTCTTGCCCGCCCCACCTGGACCGACGAGGGTGAGCAGGCGGCAGTCAGGATCCCCGAGCAGCCGGTCGATCTCGTCGAGCTCCGACGCACGGCCGACGAACGAGGTGCGTGGGGACGGCAGATTCGTCTTGCCGGCATCGATCGTCTTCAGCAGCGGGAAGTCGCACAGGATTCCTTCGATCTCGAGCTGGAAGATGCGCTCCGGCGCGCTGAGATCCTTGAGACGGTGCATACCCAGATCGCGCACGGGTGCTTCCACCAGCGCGCGGGTCGCCTGCGACAGAAGTACCTGCCCGCCGTGCCCAGCGGCGGCGATTCGTGCGCCTTTATGGACGTCGAGACCGACGTACCCCTCCTCGGTCAGCCGCGGCTCGCCGGTGTGCAGGCCCATCCGCACCCGTATCGGGCCGTCGGCAAGGGCGCGCTGACCGTCCGCGGCGGCGGCAACTGCATTGGACGCGCGGGCGAAGGCGACGAAGAACGCGTCACCCTGCGTGTCGACCTCGATGCCCTCGTGGTCGGCAAACGCCGCGCGGAGTCGCCGTCGATGCTCGTGCAAGACCTCCCCGTAGTGATCGCCGAGTTCGTGCAGCAGCCTGGTCGAGCCCTCCACATCCGTGAACAGCAACGTCACCACACCAGTTGGGAGATTGCTCACCATTGCACACGATCATAGAGCATGGGGGCCCGGGAATGGAGATTCCTACTCCGGCGTCACATACGCCGCCGTGATCCCCCCGTCCACCACGAAGGTTGCTCCATTCACGTAGGACGACTCATCTGAGGCGAGATACAGCGCCGCATTGGCAATCTCCTGCGCCTGGGCAAACCGCCCCGGTGGGATGTGCACCAGACGGCGCGCGAGCTTCGCCGGATCGGACAGGATCGACTGCAAGAGCGGCGTGGCGACCGGTCCCGGGCAGAGCGCGTTGGCGCGGATATTCTGTCGCGCGAACTCGACCGCGATCTCACGCGTCATCGACAGCACCCCGCCTTTGCTCGCGGTGTACGCGATCTGCGGGGTCGCCGCTCCCACCAGCGCCACGAACGACGCTACGTTGATGATCGACCCACCGCCGGCCCGTTGCATGGCGGGAATGGCGTACTTGCATCCAAGGAAGACACCTTTCAGATTGACGTTCATCACCAGATCCCAGATCTCCTCGGTGGTGTCCAGCACCGAACCGTCGGCGTCCGGGAAGATACCGGCGTTGTTGAAGATGACATCCAGCCGGCCGAAGCGTTCCTCGGTCTGCTGAACCAGCGCCTGCACGCTAGCGGCCTGCGCCACGTTGGTGGAGACGAAGATCGCTTCTCCTCCGGCCGCGCCGATATCCTCAACTGTCTTCTCACCCGCATCGTCGTTCATATCGGCCACCACCACCTGTGCACCCTCGCGGGCAAAGATCAACGCGGCCTCACGTCCGATACCGGAGCCTGCCCCGGTAATGATGGCAACCTTGTCCTGTAATCGCATCTTCTCCCCTTACACCCGCTCGAAAAAGCGGGCACGCTCCCAGCAGGTGACCACTTCATCGAACTTGCGCTGTTCGGTTTTGATGAAGTGCAGATAATGGTTGAAAACATCGTGTCCCAGCGCAGCGCGGACGAATTGGCTCCGTTCGTACTCCGCGGTCGCTTCCACCAGACTCATCGGTACATGGGGGAGATCGTCCGACTGATAGATATCGCCCTCGAAGATGGGCGGCGGCTCGATCCGGTTTTCGACGCCGTCCAGACCGGCCGCCAGCGCCGCGGCGTAGACCAGGTATGGGTTGGCATCGGCGCCCGGAATCCGGCACTCGATACGAAGCGACGGGCCATGCCCCACCACCCGGAAGCCGGCGGTGCGATTGTCGAAGCTCCAGGCGATGCCGGTCGGGGCAAAAGAACCCGCCTGATACCGTTTGTATGACGTGACGTACGGAGCGTAGAGCGCCGTGAGCGCGGGCGTGTGCTTCATCCACCCGCCCAGGAACCAACCGAACGTGTCGGACGCATGGACCGGGCCCATCTGGTTATCGCCCGGGAAGGCAGGGTTGCCATTCCCGTCCCACAGGCTGATGTGGACGTGCATGCTGGAGCCGGCCAGCGTCTCGTCCCACTTCGACATAAAGGTGACGGCTCTGTCCTGCTCGAACGCGATCTCCTTCGCCGCGTGCTTATACACCACATTTCGATCGGCCTGGATCAGCACTTCGCTGTACTCCAGATTGATCTCCTGCTGGCCCGGCCCCCATTCGCCCTTGCTGAACTCGACCGGCACGCCGCTACCGTCCAGGGCCCGGACAATCGCACCGACCAGTGGGTCCTCTTTGGTTCCCTGGAAAATGTGATAGTCCTCGACGTAGTAGCCCATTGGCTGCAAATTGTGATAATTCTTGTTCTTTGCCGCCGCGTAACTGTCGTCGAAGACGTAGAACTCGATCTCCGAACCGGCCATGACGGTGAAGCCGGCCTCGCGGGCGCGTTGGAGCTGACGTTGCAGCATGCGGCGCGGGGCGACCTCAACCGGCCGCTCGCCCGACTCGCTTTCGACATCACAGAGCACCAGTGCCGTGTTCGGCAGCCAGGAGGCCCAGCGCAGGGTCGACAGATCCGGGACGCAGTGAAAGTCTCCGTACCCCTTCTCCCAACTGGCATAGGCGTATCCCGGCACCGGATCCATTTCGATATCGGCTGCCAGCAAGTAATCGCAGGCATGATAGCCACCCTCGACCACATGGTCGAGGAAGAAATGGGACGTGATGCGCTTGCCCATCAGGCGCCCGTACATATCGGGAAACACCGCCAAAACCGTTTCGATCTCGCCTTGATCGATCGCCTCGCGCAGTTCCTCTAGGGTCAGCATGCCGGGAACGCGTCCCTTTGACATGGTCGTCACCTTTCGTCCAAGTTTTCGGCAGGCACAGGCGCAGTGGCCCGAGAGAGGGTGAGGCCGTCTCGACGGGTCCGGGAGCAAATCTACGGCATTGTAGAGCCTCTGCCTGATTGGCCTTCGCAGAATTCTTGACATTGATCCGTATGCCACATCCGGTAGCGGAGGCGACTTGCCAGCAATACCTCTCGCGCACGACCGAAAGGAAAGGTATGAAGCGTCTTCTCCTCGCATGCACCCTCGCGATCCCGTTAGTACTCGGCATGGCGGTGACCGGTGTGACGGTCGCCGGGCCGTCTGGTGCTACCCACGC
>JANWJD010000227.1 GCA_025449555.1 Chloroflexota bacterium
CCAGGGAGCATCCCCGCGCACACGGTCGCCGACGAGGCGACAGCTGCTATACGGGCTGTGACCCGGTGTGTGCAGAACCCGGATGTAGTCGTTGCCGAGCTGAATATCATCGCCCGCACCGACAGTCCGGTGTGGGAAGTTCACCTCTGCTGCCTCATGCAGATAGATCGGTGCCCCGGTTCGCTCGGCCAGAGGCTGTGCACCCGAGAGGTGATCGGCCTGGACATGGGTTTCAACGATGGCGACGATCGGTGCTCCTGCCTGCCCGGCTAGGGCGAGATACTCGTCGACATGCTCGAAATGCGGATCGACCACGGCAAGCGCCCCCTTGCTCGTGCAGCCAAAGACGTAGGACGCACAGCCGGTCTCGGGATGGAGAACCTGACGAAAGATCATGATGCGAGACTTCCCCTACTCACCTGCTGCGATTGGGAGTCCGGCAGCCGCCCACTCCGGATAGCCGTCTTCGAGTCGTGCTGCCTTGATACCGTGCGATTGCAGCAGCTGCACCGACTCATCCGCATAGACGCAGTAGGGCCCGCGGCAGTAGGCGACAATCTCATGATCCTCCGGCAATTCTTTGAGCCGTAGGGCGAGTTCATCGACGGGAATCGAGAGCGCTCCGGCGATATGGCCCTGGCGGTATTCCACGTGGGGACGAGCATCGATGACTACAGCGGTGCCTGCTTCGATCCGGCCAAGGAGTTCGTCCTTGCCGATCGCAACCATGCCATCGCGGTGGCCCAGATACTCCGCCCCCAGGCGGTCGATCTCAGCCAGCTGCCTCTCACCCACCGAGCGGAGCGATTGCCAGAGCCGCGGGACCTCCGGTCCCGCGAGCCGGTAGAAGACCCGCAGCCCTCGCTTGTCGGCCACCACCAACTGCGCCTCGCGCAGCACCTGCAGGTGTTGGGAGGTGTTCCCGATACTCTGCTCCGTCTCCTGGGCAAGCTGTTCCACGGAGCGCTCGCCCTGCGCCAGCAGGTCCAGCAGCTCCAGGCGGCGTGGACTGGCCAGCGCCGAGCCCAGCCGTGCGAACTGAGCGTAGAGGCGGTCTTTGAAGATACGGTTGCCCATCTGCGGCTCCTTTCGATGTCCTACCGGCTAGCAGAGGACGGCTTGCTACCGCACACGGCGATGAAGCCGAGGTAGGGAACGGCCTGCTGAATGCGCGGCATGAGCCAGGCCATCTTGCGCAGGTAGGCAGGCCGGGACATGACCCGGCCCATGATTGCCATGCAGTGCATCAAGCCCTCGTCGCTCAGGAAGCCGCGCGGCGTCATCATCTCGAACGGCCCAGACTCCACCTGGACATCGGTGAGTCCTGCAGCCTGGTAGATCTCGACCCAGGCTTCGAGCGTGTCGACCTGCATCCCCGGGCAAACCTGACCGAGGAAGATCTCTCGTGCCTCCGGTGTAGGTGGCTTGCGCCAGAAGAACTCGGTGGCCAGCACACGTCCACCCGGCGCACAGACACGCACCAGCTCTGCCGCCGCCCGAAGCCGATCGACGAACATGGTGACGGCCTCGGCAAGAACCCGGTCAAACTCGGCGTCAGGGTAGGCAAGGGCCAGGATATCGGCCCGCTCGACTGTCACCCTGTTACCTACCCCTGCCGCGCGGACGTTGGCCTCGGCCCGCTGCAACATCACCGGGGAGATATCGACCGCGTTTACCCGGCAGCCAAAGCGCTGGGCGATCTGAATGGCGGAGGTGGCAACGCCGCAGCCGACGTCGAGGACGCGGTGGTCAGGCGCAAACTCCGCCATCCGAAACAGCGTCTCGGACGAGTGACGGCCACCGGGATGAATGACACGCTTCCCGATGACGGCCATGAACTGATACGGATCCAGTCGGGCTACGTCCGGGGATGGAAGACGGGGTGCAGTGGCGACGCTCATGGGTACCTCTCTCGACATGCCTATTCCACTATTCTATTGAATAATAGAATAGTGGATGATGAGGTGCTTGTCAAGCCCCAATATGGGTAATGGCGCTCCGTGATATCCAGACTACTTGCGTCACCCGCATCCACGGCGGACTCACCGCGCACGAGGAGGTCGATCTGGCCACGGCCGTCGAAGATGTCCTCGACACCGCCGGCTTGAGTGACCGGCGAGTGCACGCCACGCTGAAGCCGGCGGTCATATTGGGCGATCCCGTGCTGGCTGAACGCCTCGTGGCGAACCTGGTCGATAACGCGGTCCGGCACAACGTCGCCGCAGGTGACATCTGGATCAGCACCCGCACCGCGGCGGGCAGCAGCCGGCTGACCGTGGCTAATACCGGCCCGGTCATCAGCCTCTCGGATGCCGACCGCATCTTCCAGCAGTTCCAGCGGCTCAGCGATCGCACCGCCCATGACGGCTTTGGACTCAGACTCGCCATTGTCGCGTCTATCGCCGCGATCCACAGCGGCACTGTCACCGCCTGTCCCCGGAGTGACGGCGACCTCTCCGTCACCGTCACGATCCCCTCTGCCGATGCCACAGCCCGGGTCCGGCGGGGACTGTGAGTGGGCGAGGATTCCGTCCCGTTGGCCCAGCGGCGTCTCTCGGGCAGCTGTCTGAAGATCAGGGCTTTCTGTCCGGAACGAGCCTCACGTCTTCGCGGTCAACACCGCACGCAGTGTCGAGGCGAACGCCTCGGGCGCACCCGGCTGACCGTACTCGTCGCCGAGGAATCCGCCGTGGCCGCTCGGGAACATGACGGGCGCCGTGCCGAGTCCGTCGGCAACGCCGATCGCCCCGCGATGGGCCAGCTCGCCCTCAGATTCGGTGCCCGCGGCGATGACGATCCGGGACGATGCTTTGCGGAGCGCATCGAAATCGGGCTCGTAGTGGGTGCACGAGACGATGTTCTGCCCCAGCAGCGGATCGTCGCGGGAGCCGTCGTCCTCCGCCGGCAGTCCGAACATCGCAGGATCCGGCGCCGGACGGTCGGTGTAGTCGTCGGGAAGCGGACCTTTGTGGCCGACGAGCATGAGGAATTTCGCCATTGCAGGCCCGAAACCGCGCCGGAGGTACGTCTCGTGGATGTCGGCGTTTGCCGCCAGCGCCGCCTCGCGATCCGGTACCACTTGGGCGGTCGGCGGCTCGTGGGCGATGAGCGTGTGAATCTGCTTGGGATGGCGGGCAACCAGTGCAAGCGCGTTCACCGCACCACCGCTACTGGCGAAGATGTCGACCGGTCCGGCGTCCAGTGCCGCGATCAACCGGCGCAGGTCGTCGGCGTGCATGTCGGGCGTGGACTCGGTTGCTCCGTCGGTGCGCTTGCTGCGCTCCACGCCGCGAGGGTCGTACGTCACGACCGTGCGGTCGGTGAAGTATCCGGCCAGTGTGCCGAAGCCGCTGGCCCCCATCGGCGACCCGATCAGCAGCAGGGTTGGCTCGGCGCTGGAGTCGTTGGGTCGCACGTCATAGGTCAGCAACGCGCCCGGCACGTCCAGAGTGTGGAGCGTCGGTTCAGTCACGATGTCCTCCTTCCGAGAGCCCCGCCGGGCGCCTCGGTTGCAATCTCTTGTCCATTCCTGGACTCAGCCATAATGCGCCACCTTCGGGCGCCGAGGCCATTCGTCGGCCTGACACCCTCGATGCCCGTGAAAATGTCGAGGACGTCTAGGATGATGGCCCCGTGCTCCAAAGTCCCTCAAGGTTACTGCCCGGGACAACCACGCGCCCCGCGCTTACCTATTCGGACACGATAATTGATGCCGGCTCGAGAAGCCTGCCGTTCTTTGAGAGGTCCGGGTCGGTGCACGCGGCAAGTTTGAAACAGCACGGCCGCCGTTTCGCGCTGGCCATTTTCGAGATACTGACCTCAACTCGTCGTTTGCGGGTGTCAGGACTGTTAGTTGCATTGACCCAGCGAACCCATTCCCAGCGCGCCATCGGCGTGATCTCTTTCCATAGGTCTTGGATCTTCTGAGGGGCAGCTGCCGGAGCTGTCTCAAAATCCTGTGGCACGTCCGGCTCCGGCCAGTCATTGCGTGCTTCCATTTCGAGCTCGCGATGTCACCGGAGCTGACACCAGCGGCCCGTCTCAACTTGACATTAACCCTCATCCAGTGACCCAAAGAGCCATCCGGTTCCAGCACCGTCTGGAACCGGATAGCCGTTGATCGTTCCTTGAACTGCCACCTGCCCGCGCGACGGCAGTTTCTCGCTTGCTTTCTCGGGCATCTGCAATAGAGTCCACTCGTCTGCCTCACCGATCGCTTTCCTCCGGCCTTGACGATGCTTCACACTGGGTGTTCAATGAGCCTGGGAATAGAGGTATGCTCTAGCTCTACTCCAAGTGCGCCCCTAAGATCGGGGCGAAGAGGGGTAGGACAGACTCGACCATGGACGAGCATGAAACTCGGGAAACCAGTGTGGCCGGACGGGAACAGCTTCTAACACTGCTCGACGACCGCGTTGAGAGTGCAATGAAGGGCACGGGCGGCGTTGTGTTCTTGGCGGGCGATCCAGGCATTGGGAAGTCGTGGCTTCTGGACCGCATAGCCAACCGGCTTGCCGGCAAAGGTATCACCACCCTTCGCGGTGGAGCTGTTGACGCAGAAGGAATGCCGCCGTACCTCCTCTTCCTCGAGGTGCTGGGCACATACATCCGAGCGGCGCCCCGGGACCTCCTACGGGTTCAGGTAGGGGCCGGTGCTCGGATTCTGGCGAGCATACTCCCGGAATTGGAATTGAAGCTGGTTCACCTGCCAAAGGGACTGCGACTTCCGCCGGAGCAGGCCAGGCTCCGGCTCTATGAGGCAGTCAGTGAGTTCATGCTGGCGATCGCAGCAAATGCTCCGCTCGTGCTGCTGTTGGACGATCTCCAGTGGGCCGACAGCGCAACACTCGATTTGCTCGTCTACGTAGCACGTCGATGTCGAGCGGCTCGGGTGCTCTTCGTCGGGTCGTATCGTCCTGGGGAGGCGGCAGAGAACTCGGCGTTCGAGCATGCCCACATAGAGCTGTCCCGACAGCGGCTGCTTCTGGAGGCTCCTGTGACCTGCCTCTCGGAGCCGGATCTTCGCTCTCTTGCCGAGACTCAGCTTGCGGGCGCGGCGCAGCCCGATCTGGTGAGACGGCTGTTGGCGCAGAGCGAGGGGAACCCGTTTGTGGCAGAAGAACTCGTGCGCAACTGGCGGGAAACGGACGCAGTCGTCCAGCGCGGCGGCGAGTGGTCTTTGACGGAACGGGATGACGGGCGGTTCCCTTCGGGCATTCTCTCTGCCGTTCGGCAGCGGTTATCACGGCTCGAGCAAGAGACGGTGAATACGCTGACCGCGGCATCCATGATTGGACGCAGTTTCGAGCTGCCCCTGCTCGCGGCCATGATGGGCGAGGAGGCGGTTGCCGTCGAGAAGCGACTGCTGACCGCGCAGCGAGCTCGCCTGGTTCGGGAAGTACTCCCCGGCAGGTTTCAGTTCAGCCACGACACGATCCGGGAGTGTCTGTATGTGCAGCTTGGTTCCACCGAGCGCCGGCTCCGGCACGAGGCTATTGGGAGCTGGCTGGAAAGCTTTTCGGGCAACAACAGTGCGCAGCGCCTGGCAGAGCTGGCGTTCCACTTTGGGCGCAGCTCTGATCGCGTGAAGGGAGTATGGTACTCGCGACGGGCCGCTGACCGGGCTCTCCAGGACTACGCGTTTGAGGAAGCGATGCGGTACTACAGGGAAGCGGTCGACCTCTCGCGTCAGGACGACCCGGAGTACGGCCACCTCCTGCTGCGCCGGGCGACCGCTGCTCGGCTGGCAGAAGCGCACGGTGAGGCCATAGACGCGTATCAGAGGGCGCGTGCATGGTTCGAGCTGCGCGGAGACGGGCAGGCGGCGGCCGCGACGCACGGCCTCGGCCTGACGTACTGGCGCAGCGAGGCGCTTGATCGCGCAGACACTGCCCTGGAGGCGGCCCTTTCGCTTGCGGGCGAAGAGGCGAGACCGGATACTGTGCGCATCCTCGTCGACCTGGCAGACCTGCGAGGGTCCAGCCTGAACCAAGAGCGTGCTGGGCTTGAGCTTGCAGAGCGTGCAGTCGCAATGGCCTGCCAGATTGGGGATGGACGCCTCGAAGCAGCAGCCAATCGTACATTAGGGCGGCAGAAGGTGTTGAGCAATGACCTCTCGAGCGGTATCGTGCTCCTGGAGCAGGCGCTGGATACCGCGCTGACGGTCGATGACTCCGCCGAAGCGGCGGAGTGCTACGCCTGTCTGGCTAACGCATATAACTGGGCCTGCGAGACGCGACGCTCACTGGGTCTGCTGCAGCCGCGCGTTGACATTGCGTTGAAAGCCCACGACCCGTACCAGTTGCGACACGCCTATTCCTGGGCGGCTCACATGGCGACAAAGCTCGGCGACTGGTTGACCGCTGAGAGTATACTCGATACGCAGGCGCCGATCGTGGAGCGCCTGGGGGGCAGGAACCGGCTGCCCACCTCTCAGTCGTGCATGGTTTCCTGGCCTATGAACGTGGCAAGTACGCCGAGGCAAGGGACTGGCTGGTACGTGGCTTGGCAGCCTACCGAACCTTTGGCCGTGATTCCCTGGCCTGGCACCTCGGGCTCCTCGGATTGACGGATGTGGCCCTGGGCGATTGGCGTGCCGCACGGTTATGTCTCGACGAGCAGGAAGAGCTCCTTGTGCCGCTACCAAGGCAGAGCTTCCAGCGGGGTTGCGCCCTGAACATGATGGCGCTGACGGCAGCGGCTATGAACGATCGCGAGCGGTCGGCTCGCTATTATGAGCAGCTTCTGCGCTTCGAGGCACGGCAGTTCTGGTTCGTGGTCGATCGCTCGCTTGGCGCTCTGGCGTTGTGTCTCAGAGAATACGAGCGAGCGCGCCGACACCTGGAGGCGGCACAGGCCATAACCGAGCGGGGTGGGATGCTACCAGAGCTGGCTCATACGCTCGTGCTCCGCGCTCGTCTCGCACTGGAGAGCGGGGAACGCGGCCGATCGCAAGCGGCGCGTGAGGCGCTGAAGCAAGCGTTGGCGATCTTCAGTGAACTGGGATTGGCCTCTGACGCACGCGCCGTCCGCGAGGAGCTTCGATCCCTGCCGCGTGAGCCGGGGCGGAGCATGTCTCTTCCTGCAGGACTGAGCGAGCGCGAGCTTGTCGTTCTGCGACTGGTTGCCGCTGGCAGGAGCAATCCGGAGATCGCTCGGGAGCTCGCGCTCAGCAGAAAGACGGTGGCAAATCATCTCACCTCGATCCTGAACAAGACAAGCAGTGAGAATCGCACGGCGGCCGCAGCGTTTGCCGTTCGTCGTGGCCTCGCGTAGGCGAGAGCACACGGGCCCTCAGTTCTCGCCGGATGCGCTAACAGTAGGTATTCTGTCCTACCGTTCGGCACAGGCGACGGCCGATTTTCGTGGTCGGCACTTCAGGACAGTTGCCCGATGCTTCAGTGGGCAGGGAACGCGATACTGGTCATACGCTCCGGAGCGCACCAGACGACTACAGCGACGTTCAGGATTCTAAAGGTGAAAACCATCATGGCGCTCGACGCTGGAACCGTAATCGACTACGCCGAGCTGGATCCACAGCTGGCGCTGGTGAGCAAACAGATGCTTGATGTGGCTGGCCACTGCGCACGGCCGGATGTATTCGAGCTCACTGTCCATCGACCCACATCGCCCACGATCAGAGTGCCGGGCGTCTCATACATTGCGGACGCCGGCGCGAGCGACCGACACTTCGTGAGCTTGACTGAGGCAGAGTCTTGAGCCTCACTCCCACTGGGAACGGGAGTGGCTCGGTTTCTTGCCGTGCGACGAAATGGGAGCATGCCATGATGCGAACGACCTTCACCGATCTGGTTGGGTGCAAGGTGCCTATCCAATTGGCCGGACTGGGTGGTGTGGGATCGGTCGACCTCGCGGTCGCCGTCACCCGAGCCGGAGCCTTCGGTATGGTTCCAGCTGGGTATCCGCCCCAGGCGCTCGATCACCTTCAGGAAGAGACGAGCGGCATGTTTGGAGTCAACTTCCTGATGCCGTTCGTCGATCGAGCAGAGGTAGCTTTGGCCGCCAACAAGGCGAAACTCGTGGACTTCTTCTATGGCGATCCCGATCCCACGCTGGTCGAAGTCGTCCACCAGGGCGGCGCGCTTGCCTCCTGGCAGGTCGGCTCTAGACAGGAGGCGCTCGCTGCTACAGCCGCCGGCTGTGACCTCATCGTGGTGCAAGGGCGAGAGGCAGGCGGGCACGTGCGTGGCAATCTGGGGCTCCTGACAGTCCTCACGCAAGTGCTGGAGGCTGTTGAGGTTCCGGTACTCGCCGCTGGCGGGATTGGAACGGCGCGAGCCATGGCAGCAGTGTTGGTAGCGGGAGCTGCAGGCGTGCGAGTCGGGACCCGATTCGTCGCCGCCAAGGAATCCGGAGCTCATCCCCTGTATGTTGAGGCGCTCATCTCGGCCACCGCGGATGATACCGTGCTGACGGAGACCTTCTGGACGGATTGGCCGAATGCGCCACATCGCGTCCTGCGCTCGTCGGCGGAAGCCGCGAGGGACATCCAGGCGGAGTCAGTGGGGTACCTGGAGAACGGCTGGAGAGTGCCTCGGATGCATTCGAGGCCACCCAATCGAGAGACGAGCGGGCACATCGAGGCCATGGCGCTCTATGCTGGGGAATCGGTCGATGGGGTCACGGTTGTCCA
>JANWJD010000228.1 GCA_025449555.1 Chloroflexota bacterium
CGTGCCGGGACTCAACTCAGTGTCTCACAGTCGATCACCGCTTCTGGTGGTGTTAAGCGGACCCTCCGGGGTCGGCAAAGACACGGTGATCAGACGCCTGCGTGCCGTATTGCCCGACCTTCACTACGCCGTCACCGCGACCACACGTGCTCCTCGACCCGGTGAGACGGATGGCGAGTCGTACTTCTTCCTCAACCGGTCTGAGTACGACGCGATGCTGGATCGGGGCGAACTCCTAGCCCCGGCGCAAGTGCACGGGAACTGGTATGGTGCTCCGCTCCAACCACTGCGCGCCGCCTTTGCACAGGGCAAAGACGTGCTTCTCAAAATTGACGTGCAGGGAGCCATTGCAGTGCGACGTCGCCTTCCGCAGGCGGTCTTCCTCTTTCTCGCTCCATCCGCACCCGAGGAACTGGTGAATCGTCTGGGATCGCGACAGACCGAATCGAAGGTAGAAGTGGCCCGTCGTATTCGAGATGCCCGGTTCGAGCTCGCGCAACTTCCCCACTATGACTATTGCGTGACCAATCAGGAAGGAGACCTGGATGGCACGGTGGGCGACGTCGCATGTGTAATTTCCGCCGAACGCTTGCGCATTTACCGGCAACCGATCGATCTTGGTGGTGACTAGATGCAAGATGCGCGCAGGTATACTGGCGAGTTCGGGAGCATGGATGTCACTAGACCGACGGAGGGAATCTGAGGTGCAACCAGCGAGCATCGCCGGCCTCGGCAGCGATCACCCCCTGGAGCGCAACCTCGCCCTCGAACTCGTGCGCGTGACCGAAGCTGCAGCTCTGCACGCCGCTCGGTGGATGGGACGCGGCGACAAGGAGGCTGCCGACCAGGCCGCCGTGGATGCCATGCGAGACGCCTTGCGTTTTGTCGACATGGACGGGATAGTCGTTATTGGTGAGGGTGAAAAGGACGAAGCGCCGATGCTTTACATCGGAGAGCGTGTTGGCACCGGGCGCCCGCCGAAAGTGGATGTGGCCGTCGATCCGATCGATGGCACCAATCTAACGGCCAAAGGACTTCCCAACGCCATCACAGTCGTCGCACTCGCGGAGCGGGGCACCATGTACTACGACCCCCACATCATGTACATGCAGAAGATCGCCGTGGGGCCTGCCGCCAGAGGCGCGATCGACATCAACGCGCCGGTCAAGGACAACCTGGTGCGGATCGCTCGGTTCATGGAACGCAACGTCGAGGACATCACGGTCGTTGTGCTCGACCGACCACGCCACGAGGAGCTCATCGACGAGATTCGGGCCGCCGGCGCGCGCATCAAGTTGATCACAGATGGCGATGTAGCCGGCGCGGTGATGGCTGCGCTCCCGGGAGATACGGGAGTCGATGTCCTGATGGGGATCGGAGGCACACCGGAAGCCGTACTCGCCACCTGCGCGCTCAAGTGCTTGCACGGTGAAATGCAGTGTAAATTGTGGCCGCGCTCGAAGGAAGAACGACAGAAGGCGAGGGACGCCGGGAATACGGACCTGGACCGCGTCTTGGGCATGAGCGATCTGGTGAACAGCGACGACGTCTTCTTTGCCGCCAGTGGCATAACCGACGGAGAATTCCTGAATGGCGTTCGCTATCGTGGAGACCTCGCCGAAACGTCCAGCATCATGATGCGCGCCCGCTCCGGCACCATTCGGCGCTGCGAAACGCATCACCATCTCGACCTCAAGCGGAATCTGTCGAGCGGCTCACCGTACGTCCCAGACTGAACCCCCGCCCGCCCTCGTTTCCTCACCTCGAATGCGAACGCGTACCATGGGACGAGTCCACTTCTGTAGCCGGTGACGAAGCCGTCGCCGGCTGAAATGCATGCGCTTCGTCATTACGGTACACTGTCCTACACAAGGGAGCATCATGTCACTGAAAATCATCCTCCGCCAGAGCGTTCCCAATTTGGGTGAACCCGGCGACGTCAAAGAAGTTTCGCCCGGCTACTTCCGGAACTTTCTGCAGCCGCGCGGCATGGCGGTCGAAGCCACCAAGGTCCAGATTGCCGCTCTCCAGGCCACGTCTTCGGTGCGCGAGGGGCAACTCGCCAAGTCCCGTGAGCGCACGAACACCGTCGTGGAGCGCCTCGCAGACGTCACCCTACGTATCCCCGTGAAAGTGGGAGAGCAAGGGCGCATTTATGGCTCCGTCACCAATCGCGATCTCGCCGAGGCGTTGCGTACGCAAGCCGACATCGAAGTCGACCGTCACCGCATCGAATTGCGTGAGCCGCTCAAATCCATCGGCGTTCATTCCTTCCCCGTCAAGCTCGAGCACGGCATAGAAGCGCAGGTCGCGGTTGAGCTTGTTCCGGAATCGGAGCCGAACGAAGCCTAAGCCAAGCCCCCACCTCCAAGGGGGACAACCGGATGGCCAATCAGCCCGTCTTCAGGTCGATTGACGGGGCATTACCGCAAAATATCGAAGCCGAGCAGTCCGTGCTCGGCAGCTTACTCATTGACACACGGGCGATCGAACGGGTCGCTTCATTTCTCAAGCCCGAAGATTTCTATCTTCCGGTCAACGCCGAAATCTACCGTGCCATGCTGCGCCTGTTCGAGCGTGACCGCCCGACCGACATCATCACCCTCTCGGACAATCTGCAGGGCCAGGGGCGACTCGACGATACCGGCGGCGCCGCCTATCTGGCATCGCTGGCTACGATCGTCCCGACCTCGATCAACGTCGAATACTACGCCCGCATTGTCGAGCGTCTCGGCGTGTTGCGACGGCTGGTAGAGGCCGGCTCGCGCATCTCATCCATTGGCTACGACGAGCGCCTCGAGGCCGATGAAGCCCTTGAGAATGCGGAAAAGGTTCTCTTCGAGATCTCCCACTCCCGCCTTACCCGCGACTTTGAGCCGATCTCCAAGATACTCGGCGAAGTGTACGAGAAGCTCGACCATATTCACTCGCACGACAGCGAGATTACCGGCGTGACCACGGGATTCGTCGACCTCGATCGGCTCACCAGCGGCATGCAACGCTCCGATTTACTCATCCTGGCGGGCCGTCCGAGTATGGGAAAGACGGCGCTCGCGCTCAACGTCGCCCACTCGGTGGCCGTGAAGGCGCACCTTCCCGTCGGTATCTTCAGTATCGAAATGTCGGCCGAGCAGCTCGCGCAGCGCCTCATTTCCATTCAGGCCCAGGTCGAGTCGCAGCGTCTCCGGAATGGGCGCATGTCGGAGGCCGACTGGGATCGACTGGTACAGGCCGTCGGAGTGCTGTCCGAGGCACCGATTTTCGTCGACGACACTCCCGGGCTCTCCACGCTGGAAATGCGCACGAAGGCTCGGCGCCTGCATAGCGAGCAGGGCCTGGGACTCATCATCGTGGACTACTTGCAGCTCATGCAAGGCGCATCCTCCACGGAAAACCGCGTACAAGAAATCTCCGCCATCTCGCGTGGATTGAAGGCGCTCGCGCGTGAGCTCGATGTGCCGATCATGGCGCTGTCGCAGCTTTCACGCGCTCCCGACCAGCGGCCGAACCACGAACCCATGCTTTCCGACCTGCGTTAAAGCGGATCGATCGAACAGGACGCCGACCTGGTGATGTTCATTTATCGGGACTTCAAATACAACCCCGACACCGAACGACCGCATGTGGCCGACGTGATTCTAGCCAAGCATCGTAACGGACCAACCGGTACGGTCCACCTCTTCTACCAGGATGCCCTCATGAAGTTCCTGGATCTCAGTGTGAGAGACGATGCCTGACGACCCGTCTGAGTCGGGCGTCGTAGTGCCACGGGAAGTTTTTGACCGGCTGCTTCAAACGCAGGACCTGGCTGAACTGAAGGCGATCCTGGCTGTATTCCGTCTTTCCGGCCGAGCGTCAGGCCGTCCGGTTCCGGTCGCCAGTGTGCTCGGTCCGGAATTGGCGCGGACCATCGCCGGGCCACTCAATCCCGAGGGCGCGCAGCTACGAGCGCAACGCGCTATCGATCGAGCCGTGACCAACGGCGCGCTGCTACGGATCAGCGTGGAGTCGCAGACGGGGCGTGAAGCGTTCGTCGTGCCCTGTACTGAAGAGGGCCGATCGCTCGTGGACCGCCTCCGTGCCGCCGATCCCAGCGCGGCCGGGGAAGTGGGACTCTCGTCGAGTGCAGACGTCAGCGTCTATCGTCCCAACGTTTTTGCCTTCTACGAACAACACCTCGGACCGCTTACTCCGCTGGTCGCCGACCAACTGCGTGACGCGGAACGGTCGTATCCGCGATTATGGATAGAAGAAGCCATAATCGCTGCCGCGGACTCGAATACGCGCAGTTGGCGGTACATCGAAACCATACTCACTCGCTGGGAAGCGACTGGAGCACCGGACCGCTGAGGCAGAAGACCACTCGACGACTGCCGCCGGCCTGATTCCCGTCATAGGACCAATTCTTGATTCCATATTGGGCGAGGAATGCCCTCGCCAATCTACTCGTGCCACGAAATCTCCTGGTGTCGCGGCTCGATGTTTCGACCCTGGAGATGAAACTTAAAGATCTGCCCGCGGAGCTAGACGGTTTCACCATCGCCCACGTCAGCGACTTGCATGTCGGCATTGCCACCCATTGGGTTCCAGGCTGGGCGCGCGAGGCGGCCGAGGCCGTCCGGCGCGCCAATGTCGATGTAGTCGTCAATACCGGTGATTTCGTGTGGAAAGACGCCCCGGCCTCCAAAGCACGTGCCTATGCAGCCAAATTCATTCGTGCGAAGCCGGGGGTGAGGTCGCACGCCAACAACCTGGCGATTCTCGGCAACCATGATTACTATCTCACGCCAGAAGACCGGAGCATCTTGAGCGCGGAACTCCACGACTCGGGCATCAGGGTCCTGACCAATGAGGCTGTGTGTGTCGGCCGCGGTTCGGTTGGAATTTCCTTCGTCGGGCTGACAGACGAAGAAGACTCGTTCGAACGGGGTATTTGCGCCCTGCAAACGTCCGCCCACCCGCGTGTTGCCTTGGTGCACATGCCCGATCTGGTGGAGAAGATTCCCCACGGTGCGGCCGACCTGGTTTTGGCGGGACACACCCATGGCGGGCAGATCACCTTGCCGTATCTTGAGCAACGCATCGTACGCTACGGATGTGGCAGCAACTATGTGGACGGCCTCGTCACCATCAACGACATGCCGGTGTACATAAATCGGGGCCTGGGCTACACTGGATTGCCGATCCGGTTGCGGGCGCGTCCTGAGGTCGCTCTGATCCGGCTCATTCGTTGACTGTTGAAGAGCGACCACACTATACTTGGACGCCTAAAACAGCGCCCCATCCGGGGCGCTTCACTTGTCGTGCCTTAAGGAATATTGATGCGTAATATCACCTGGACCGTGGCTGGCATCGTCATCGTTCTGTTGGCCGCGATCTACATTGACCTGCCCAAGACCACCCAAGTCCTCGGCCACACCGTGGCGGTGAACAAAGGTATCGATCTCGCCGGCGGGGCGCGCCTCTTGATGTGTGCCGATAAGGGCCAGCCGGCCACCGATAGCAATATGAACACCGCACGTGACGTGATTGCATCGCGCGCAGCCGGCGGCTTCGGTGTCACCGAGCCTC
>JANWJD010000229.1 GCA_025449555.1 Chloroflexota bacterium
AGGGCCCCGAGCATGGCGCCATAGGGCCGCCCCACGCCACCCAGGACAGCCGCCGACACAATAACGAGCAGGAAGCCGAACCCAATCGTGGGTCCAAACGAGCCAACGTTCAACACGAGCACGAAACCGGCCATCCCTGCCAGTAAGCCCGTTATGAACCAGGTGAGATCGGAAACCAAGGCCGTGCGGATGCCGCACGTTCGCGCCAGCGACGTATTGTCAGCCATGGCACGCATGGCAATACCGATGCCGGTGTATTGGAGGATGACATGGAGAACAACCAGCGTGGCAATCGCGATCCCAAAGATCACTAACTCCTGGTCGGTGAGGATCATGCCGAGAAACTCGTAGGTTGCGGGCGCCGCAACGTCCAAACTCTGGAACGCCGCTCCCCACACCATCTGGATCACGTTTTCGATCACTAACCCAAAGGCGAGTGTGGCAACAAAAAGCGTGAATGGGCTTGCATTCACGCGTGCAAAAGGACCGACCACGAAACGCCCCACGAGGACCGAAAATACCCCCATGAAGAGCGCACCGGCGGTCGCCGCCACCCAAACGTTCCAGTGAAGGGAGGTGTTCAATAGCCAGATTGTGTACGCGGCGAGTGTCATCTGGTCGCCGTAGGCAAAGTTGATGACTTTGGTCACGCCAACCTGCATCGTGAACCCCACAGCGCCAATCGCGAGAATCGATGCCGTTACAAGCCCGAAGCCCAGGTCTGGCATAAAGAGGTTCAAGTTCATGGCATGGTCCTCATGCTGCGCGTCGTTGGAGTCCCTCAACCGTCAGTGGAGCCGGCAACGTGCGTAACCAACATCGTGGCGGCAACGGTCAGAACGGATGATCTGTCACCTGATTTGAGCCTAAAGACGTGACTGCCTGATATACAAGACGTATTTCGACATGATTGATCACTGACGCTTATGAATTGCCTCCTCCACGTCATATGCTCCGTGTGGTAGCCTGGCGGTAGTTGCATAAGGCGGGGCAACAGGGCAAGTCCGATGCAAAGTCGGCGCAGTCCACGCTACTGTATGACGGATGAAGGCGCGAGCCTTCCTCGGTCGAGCCAGAAAACCTGACCCCACCGGTGCCTGTACACCTTCGTTGGTAAAGGGGGTCGGCATGGTTCTCGCGTCACCTTGATCTCTGTTTGCCCGTAAACAGGGATCATTTTCATTTTTGTCGAGCATGGTCCTGTGTTGCACTCGTGCTGCGGCGATCCATGGGAACGGTTTCTTTCGATTCCTGATGGAATCCTGATCCGTAGGGAACGGCCGGCGTGCCGTTCCGCCCGACGTGCACCGAGCTACGAATGCATCGACTCAGGACATCGCAACCGGATGTATTCCCCGCTCATCGCACTCAGGAGATACCCATGCACCGCCCATTCCTGCTCCTCCTGGCCATCCTGTCGGGAGCTCTCACCTTCCCTCTCAATCAAGCGGCACCGGCCCATGCTGCGACCGCCAGATCGTTCTCAGTCACCGTGGTCGACGACGCGGGTAATCGCATTCACCTCGCCCATCGGCCGACACGCATCATCACGCTCTATGCGGCCTACACCGAGCTGGTATTCGCGCTCGGCCTGGAGAAGCGCCTCGTGGGTGATGGCAGCCAGTATGCCGAGGGCGCGACCGGAATAACCGATGCCGCCGGCAAGCCGCGCAACTTCCGATATCCATCCGAGTGGCCCTCAAAACTGGGACGGGATTATCCCGTGCACTCCCTGCAACTTCCGCACGTGGAGGGCGGGTTCAGCCAGACCCCGTTCAATCTAGAGACGATCACCAGCCTCCATCCCAATCTCATCCTCGCTCCCTACTACCAATCCCAATTGTCGACCTTCCAGAAGATGAAGGAATTGGGATTCCCCGTGGTCTTCCTGAACCCATCCAACGTGCAGGGCATCATGCACGACATTACCCTGGTAGGGAAACTGACGGGCACCGTGAGCCAGGCCAACACGCTGGTTCAAAGCATGACAACCCAGCTCTTGGCAGTAAAGACCCGGTTGGCCAACGTGCGGAGTCGTCCCCGCGTGTTCTACGAGCTGGATGCCACCAATCCGACCCAACCGATTACCGCGGGACCGAAGACAGTGATCGACCAGGCAATCAGCCTGGTGCACGGCAGGAACATTGCCGACAACGTGACCACCTGCTCGGGCACGCAGTGCTACCCGGCATTCAACCTGGAGGCTCTGGTCGTGGCGAATCCGCAGTTGATCGTCCTGAGCGATGCGGCCTACGGTACGAAACCGGAAGACGTGAAAACACGACCGGGGTGGGACACCATTGCCGCTGTCAAGGCGAACAAAATCTACGCCTTCAACCCCGACCTGCTCAGTAGGTTCGGACCTCGCGTCGTGATCGGTATCCGCGATCTGGCGCGCCTCGTACATCCGGAGGTGTTTCGCGCGTCATGAACGTCTAACGTCATGAGACCAATCCCAACCGAGACGGCACGAGGTGCGCCACAATAGAAAATGCGCATTGCTTCACTCCTGCCGAGTGCAACCGAAATTCTGTTCGCAGTCGGTGCAGGCGATGAGGTGGTCGGTGTCACGCACGAATGTGACTATCCGCCTGCAGCGCGCCGGCTCCCGCCGCTCACCTCCAGCGCCATCGATCATGATGGCCGGGCCTGTGCATCTATCGACCGGCACATTCGCGCGGCGGTACACACCGGTTCGAGCATCTATCGCCTCGACGAAGCCTTGATGGCTCGACTGGCGCCCGATCTGGTCGTCACTCAGGAATTGTGTGAGGTCTGCGCGGTGGCGTACGCCCAGGTCGAGGTGGCAGTGCGACGGTTGTCCGGCTCTACACCAGTGCTCTCGCTCGAGCCAAACACGCTCGAAGACATATGCAGCACCATCGAGACGGTGGGGGAAGCTGTCGGGAGGAGCGAGGTCGCCCGCAATGTGGCCGCAGCCCTGCGCTCACGCATCGCGACCGTAGCAGCGCTGACCGATCCGCACCCACGCCCGCGCATCGTCTGTATCGAGTGGACCGATCCGATCATGATCGGTGGACACTGGGTACCGGAGATGGTGCGGTTGGCGGGAGCCGAAGATCCGCTCGGCACTGCTGGCGCACCCTCCGTCTATGTCCCGTGGGAGCAGGTAGTCTCGGCCGACCCGGACATTCTCGTCTTGATGCCCTGTGGCTTCGGTCTGGAGCAGACACTTGCCGTCGCGCAGGACGTCACGTCACGACCGGATTTCGATTCTCTCTCCTGTGCTCGTACCGGACGGGTTGTGGCTGTCGATGGGTCGAGCTACTTCAACCGCCCGGGCCCTCGCATCGTGGATGGCCTCGAGATCCTGGCAGCGGTGGTGCGCAGCGCGCCGGGTGGCCGCTTACCTCCGGGCGCGGCGTGGGTAGGAACTGTTGATGGATTCGTTGGAGCGGTGCCGCACTAGCGAGCGGCGCCCTGCAGCGCATTCATCTCTTGAGCGGCAAACGCTTCTAACGACTTGCGCGTGGCCCAACGTCCCGCGTCGATCCAGGCGTCATAGGGGGCGGGGGTCGATGCGCTGCCGAACGAGAACACAAAACGTTGCACCCCAGCTTCACGGTAGCGGCCGACGAAATCCTGAAAGGCGTCACGGGAGGCGAAGGCGGATCCAGCAGGCGACCAACCGGCGATGCACGCTCGCTCTACCGTCACCGGATCCCGGTTCGCATCACGGCAGTATTCATCGAGCAGGCGGTTGCGCTCACGAATCGCCTCGACCGTTTCGTCCATGGTGCGCCAGGGAAGGTCGCTCACCCACACATCGGCATGCTCCGCCACCACGCGCAGCGCGCGCCTGCCGTTCCCACCAATGATCAAAGGAGGACGCGGTTGTTGCACCGGTGTAGGTGTTACCAGCGCATCGTCGAGCCGGTAATAGTCACCGTGGTAGGTCACGTGCCGGCCGCGTAGCAGTTGATCGATCACCTCCACTGCCTCGTGGAGACGATCGACCCGGCCGCCAGGGCTCAGCGCGGGCAGACCCAACGCCGTTCTGTCTTCAGGCAGGTCTGTCCCCGCACCGACGCCGAGATCAAGTCGCCCACCGGAAATGCGGTCCACCGTGGCCGCTTGCTTGGCAAGCATAGCCGGGTGGCGCAACGACACATTGGTCACCATCGTGCCGAGCCGAACCCGCTCCGTGCAGCCGGCCAGCGCTCCCAGTGTCGTCCAGGCGTCCAGCACCGCGCCCTCGTCGTACCCGGCAGGCATCGCGTATGCATCTCCCAGCCAGACCGTGCCAATGTCGAGCGTTTCCAGATAGCGGACATCGTCGCGCAGGATCGACCAGGGCACGACCTGCCACGCGAACATATCGAATCGCACTCTGCTCTCACGCATCGTGAACTTGCTTCCTTCGTGTGCGGGAAAAGGGGTGAGGGCTTACGCCGCCGTCGTGTCCTTGCGCTCCCGGAAACAGGTGTTGCAGTACACCGGGCGATCGCCCCGGGGGGTGAAGGAGACAGTGGTTTGCTGGCCGCACTGGGCGCATGTCACCTCGTAGCGCTGTCGAGGCGCGCGGTTGCGCGTCTGGCCCGAGGAGCGCTCATGTGACTTCTCGCGTCGAGGTTTGGCTCCTTCGGTAGCGGGAGCATTGGTTCCAGCCGCTTCCACTGGCGCACCCCTCGAGACGGGCGGAGCGCCGAAGCGCTCCCGCTCCACTCGCACCCCGATCTGGCGCTCGATGGCCGTCCACTTGTTGCCCTCGGCCGGGGTGAGAAGCGTTACCGCGCTCCCATGCCGGCCCATGCGTCCGGTGCGGCCAAGGCGGTGGGTGAGTAGTTCGGCGTTTTCCGGCACGTCGTAGTTGATAACCTGCTCGATTGCCAGGATATCCAGACCACGCGCCGCGACATTGGTCGCCACCAGGATCGGCGGGTTCCCGCGCCGGAAGCCACGCAACACCCGCTCGCGCTGCATCTGATTCTGATTGCCCTGCAGCGCTGCCACACCGTAGCCCAGCCCCGACAGTTGCCGCTCCAGCCGCTCGACGCCAATCTTGGTGCGGCAGAAAACGACGACATTGCCGTTGCCACGCTCGTTCAGGAGACTGGACAGGGCTTCCAGCTTGTTCCCCTGCGTGACTTCGATCACCGTGTGCTCCACCGTGTCAATCGGGCCGCGTTGTTCCTCGTCAACCTTGATAAAGGCCGGCTCGTGCAGGCGATGGCTGATCACCTCATGCACCCAGGTGGGCACGGTGGCGGAGAACAACGCCATCTGGATACGCCCGCTTGTTGTGTCCAGAATGCGTTCGACATCCTGGCCAAAGCCGGCGTCCAGCATCTGATCCGCTTCGTCGAGCACCAGATATCGCAGATTGCGCAGGGCCAGGGAGCCCCGGTAGAGGTGATCCAGGATACGGCCTGGAGTGCCGATGATGATCTGCGGTCCCGTGTTCAGCAGGTCAAGCTGCGCGCTCATGTCGCGCCCACCATAAATCTGCGCAGCACGCAGTCGGCGCGTGGCGGCGATCACGTCCACCACCCGCGCCACCTGGCTGGCCAGCTCCCGGGTCGGCACCAGAATGAGGGCCTGGGCCACGGCGAGTTCGGGATCACACAGCGAGAGCAGTGGGAGAGAGAAGGCCAGCGTCTTGCCCGACCCGGTACGGGCCTGGCCCACGACATCCCGTCCGGCCATGAGTTCCGGGATGGCTGCTTCCTGGATGGGAGTTGGTTCGACCACCTCCATCCGGGTTAATACCTCGAGCGCTCTGCGATCGAGATTCATTTCTGCAAACGTTGTCAACTAGGGGTCCTTTCGTGGATGGTGGGCGTTCCTTCACCAGCATTCACGGGAACACCCTATAAAAAAAGCCATCAAGCTCCAGCGGCTTGATGGACTTGCGCGACCGGCTCCGAGCCGTTCGAGCTATTGTGCCTGGATACATACAATCAAGTGTAGCATACATTGACAGAGACTGCGCCGCTCATCGAGCGTCGCTCACTCGATCCGAAGGACTGCCTTACCATGCACGCGGCGCTCGCGCAGCGCGGCAAAGGCGGACCTGGCGTCGTTCCAGTCGATCACCAGGTCGAGCTCCACCTGGAGCGTGTCGTTGGCGGCCAGTTCCGCCAGATAGCCGAGATCGTCTCGAAAATCCGGCGGCTGGTTGGGAGCGAGGAGCAAGAATCCCTGAAGTCGCGCGCCATGTCGAACATAAAACGTGTTGATCATGAAGGTCGTCTCTTCTCTCGACGAATTGCCGAAAGACACGATCAGTCCGCCAGGACGCACCAATCCCAGAGCGGTGGCAAGCGAGGCGCCGCCGACCGACTCGAGGATGATGTCGTACGATTCCAGCGAAGGATCGAGTGCGACAATCACCTCCTCCGCTCCCAATTCGCGCAATCCCCGTCCCCGCCGCTCGCTGCCGACCACCGCTGTGACATGCGCCCCACCTTGTGTGGCCAACTGCACCGCGAAGCGGCCCACTCCACCGGCTGCTCCTGTGACCAGGACCCGCTTTCCAAGCACACTGTCAATGCGCAACATCCGCAACGCCGTGACACCGGCTACCGGCAACGCCGCGGCAGCTTCAAACGAAAGAGACTCGGGAAGCGGGGCCACACGGAGTGTGGGCACTGCCGCGTACTCGGCCCAGGCGCCGCCCCGGATGAAGCAGACGACTCGCGTGCCCTCGGCCGGCCCGCTACCGTCCGCCGCTGCTCGCTCTACCGTGCCCGCCAGGTCCCAACCAAACCGAGTCCCGTCCTCGGCCTGCGATAGTCGGTGCAACTCACCGCGATTGATCGAGACCGCGTGCACCCTGACCAGTGCTTCGTTTGGCGCGGGAGACGGGTCCGGCACGGTTCGCATTTCGATGTGTTCGGGCGCGGCAGACGATGCAACGAGAGCTCGCATGGTGGACCACTCCTACGTGGACTATGTATGCGACGGGTCGGGCCGTCACCTCAGACTCCGGATTCACCGAATCCCATCTTCTATACTCGCTCATTCTGAACTCTCTGCCGGCGAATGAATTGGTACCTGCAGGTGAGTGTGAGTTGGGAGACTCCGGTGGATACGCGCTTCTGGCTGTACGCCGACCGCCTGCTCGTCACCGGCACGATCGTGGTGGATCGGCCGCGCGGGAGCAAGCACCCGCGCTATCCGGATTTCGAGTATCCGCTCGACTACGGGTATCTGCAGGACACGTCGGCGGTGGATGGTGGGGGTATCGATCTCTGGCTCGGCAGCCTGGACGAGCAGCGGGTCACGGGAGCCATCGTCACCCTCGATCTCCTCACGCGTGAGGCCGAGGTGAAGTTACTGGTGGGGTGTTCATCCGAGGAAGCCGGCCTGGCACTCACCGCGCATCAATCGGGCTCTCAGGGCGGGCTGCTTGTCACCCGTCCCAGCGAGCGGGCGGAAGCGTTTACCTCGACCCCTGACGATCCTTCGACCTATGAGATCGAACTCCTGCAGCTCGAGCCTCAGTCCGTCGCCGCGATCCGGGCCATCGCAACCCGGTCGGAAATCGTTTCGACCCGTGAACTGTTGTCGCCCGAGATCGTTGAATACCTGCAGGACACAGGTGTGTCGTCCATTGGTGCGTCGTATGTGCGGTACTTTCACAGTGGGGCGGATCGGGTCGATCTGGAAGTCGGCGTGATGATTTCCGGTACGTTTGAGGGTAACTCCCGCGTCGAACCGGGAGAACTACCGGGTGGACGAGTGACCACCATCATGCACACCGGATCGTTTGAGAACCTGGCCGGTGCGTATACGGCCCTGGTCGAGTGGATCCGCGACCAGGGCTACCAGGAAATCGATGCTCCGTGGGAGGTATATCTGACGCATCCCACGGGCGATTTCGACTCCACCCTGGGCCAGACGCAGATTTTCTGGCCGATCCGGTAACCCCGGCGCGCATCGAATCGGTGCTCGGGTACCTCCGCCTTCGTGCGCGTCGGCCACTCTGTAGACTCGTTTACACTGCACCATACCCGAGCGTGTGGGTGTGTTTTGGTACTTCTGTCGTGCGGGAGAGTGACGATGCCCTGTTTCATGTGCGCCACCTGTGGTTCTCAGTTCGCACCCACGACCACGGAGCCGAACTCCTGCCCCATTTGCGAAGACGAACGGCAGTATGTCCCACCGAGTGGGCAGCAATGGACGACCCTGGAGGAACTTCGGATTTCACATGCGAATCGGATCGAGGAGATCGAGCCGGATCTCGTCGGCATCGGCACCCAGCCGTCCTTTGCCATCGGACAGCGCGCGCTCCTCCTTCAGACCACCGATGGTAATGTGCTCTGGGACTGTGTTTCGTTGATAGACGACGCCACGTTGACGGCGGTAAACGCCGCCGGTGGCATCCATGCCATAGCGATCTCCCACCCTCACTACTACTCGTCGATGGTGGAATGGAGTCGAGCATTCGATGCCCCGATTTACCTTCATGCCGCCGATCGCGAGTGGGTCACCCGGCCGGACGAGGCGATTCACTATTGGGAGGGGGAAACCCACGCTCTGGGCGACGGAATGACACTGGTGCGAGCGGGCGGCCACTTCGCCGGTGGCACGATCCTGCACTGGTCGCGTGGCGCCGGGGGAAAAGGCGCCATCCTCAGTGGAGACATCATCATGGTCGTGCCTGATACCGGTTGGGTGTCGTTCATGTACAGCTACCCGAACCTCATTCCCTTACCGGTCGATGAAGTTCGGCGGGTGACAGCGTCAGTCGAGCCCTACGCGTTCGATCGCATCTACGGTGCATGGTGGGACCGAGTGCTCTATTCGGATGGGAAGGCCGCCGTCGCACGGTCGGCGCAGCGTTACGCCGACGTCATCGAGCGGCGAGGAGACCGCCGCTTTCGATAGTCGCCTTACCCCTCGGCCCGGATGTCGGCGGCGATCACCTCATCGATCGAACTCAGGTCGATGACGTCGCCTTCGCGGGCGATGGAGATATCCATGCCGCGCAAAGCCAGGCGTCTGGCTTCTTCGGCCAATGCCTCAACCTGCTCGTCGTTGTGCGTCGGATCGTGGTGAAAAACCGCCAATTCGCGGACGCCCGCCTCTCGTGCGACGCGTACCGCCTGTCGGGGCGTCGAATGCCCCCATCCATGCTTTCCGGCATACTCCGGTTCCGAGTACTGACAGTCGTGCACCAGGATGTCGGCGTCTGAGGCGAGGTCCAAAATGCGGGCCAATTGATCGTGCGGAGCTATGTCCACTTCGTTATCGCTGATGTAGACAAACACGGAATCGTCCGCTTCGATCCGGTACCCCAATGTGACGCTCGGATGGCTCAGGCGGGTAGTCGTGATCGTGGCGGAGCCGAGGTGGAACGGTCCGTGCGGCACGACTTCGAAACCGGAAAGCGCCGACATCTGGGACATCGTCGCCGGGAAATACGGGGAAGTCATCTGATCCGAGAGGTATTTACCCGGCCCCTCGCCGTTGAACTCGGGTCCCAGGACGCGCCATTTGCTGCCTGGAATATACGCGGAATCGAAAAAAGGGAATCCTTGAATGTGGTCCCAGTGGTAATGCGTGAGCAGGAGCGTGCCGTGCGCCGCGCCCAGCGACTTCCCGAGGGCACGTATCCCGCTACCGGCGTCGAGTACGATTAACGTTCCATCATCGAGCGTTACCTCGACGCACGACGTATTGCCACCATACCGAATGGTCGAAGGTCCCGGAGACGGAATCGACCCACGAGTTCCCCAAAATCGTATCTTCATTCAGACCTGCATCCTACCAAGTATCCTTCCTAGTCTGCATGTTTCGAGCCAGCCTCTGCAGTGACCTACTTCACGTTTTGCAAAGTCTGGTTGAACATCCGACGCTGAACCGTGCGCCGACAGCCCTAACCAGCCGAATGGACCTGCATGTCCGGTCATCCACGTCGCCCGACTCAGCCATGAATGAACGCAACCGGTGAGCCGCTCCTCGTACTACATCGCGCATGTGGTCCCCGGTCTGGAAGGGGTCGCCGAG
>JANWJD010000230.1 GCA_025449555.1 Chloroflexota bacterium
GTCCAGCGTGATGGAGCCAGAGCGCAATATCTCGCGCTGAGCCGGGATGCGTCGTCGAGCGACGGCGCGAATCCGCGCGAGCAACTCATCGTAGTCGAACGGTTTCACTACGTAGTCGTCGGCCCCTGCCTGCAATCCGACAATGCGATCGGGTACCTGATCGCGAGCCGTCAGCATCACGATCAAGAGGTCGGGATCGGCCTGCAACCGCTCTGCGACCTCGAGGCCATCCATACCGGGGAGAGAAAGGTCGAGAACGACGAGGTGCGGTTTGAAGGTGGCGGCACGCTGCAAGGCCTCCACACCGTCCTGGGCCACTGCCACCGAGAATCCTTCGTACTTGAGTCCCACCCGGAGCAGATTGACAATATTCGGCTCATCGTCGACGACCAAAACACGCAACGGCGTCTCTTCATCCGCGATGAACTGTTGTGCATTCATGCTGACTTCTCTCCTTCACCTGAGTGCGACTCGCACTCTCTATGGTGTGTTCGGCAGTTGAGGCCACGGATATTGGTTTCTGAAGGATTGTTGAGATTTCCTGACAGCGAGCAGCGCCCTCGCCTCCGGCGACTCTCAAGTCTCTCGTGCTTCGGTTTCAATCCGCCTTCGTACTGTGGAAACCGGGTGGCCGCCTCCCGAAGGATCGGAGGCAGTCGCCCCATTTCCTCGTCGATTACCTCAGTATCGAAAGGACAAGGCGCCATGAAGAGTTACGCCGATCGGATACACCCGCCCGGGACCAGCCGACGATTGGAAGCAGGAACCGATCAATGATGAGACACCACATAGGACGGGATAAATTTATGAAATTGACGATTGGCGGCGTAGGAGTAGTTAGCGCACTGGTAGCCGGCGTCCCAATCATCGGCGTGGTCGCCTGCCCCCTCTTCAATCAACCGCGGGATGTATGGAGAGATGCCGGCGCTGTGGACGACTTCACGATCGGGGATACAGTTCGGGTCAATATCACCTACAACCAGGGACGCACCCAATCATGGGCCGGCGACACCCAGTTCACGAGTGCCTGGGTTATGCGGCGTGGTCCTGGGGACTTCACTGCCTTCATCAACTACTGCACCCATCTCGGGTGTGGTGTGACCTGGATTCCGGGTGCACACATTTATCTCTGCCCCTGTCACGGTAGCGTCTACAATGCCAACGGCACGGTGGCCGGCGGACCCGCGCCACGACCCCTATACCGATATGAGGTACGTGTACGGAACGGCCGGGTCGAGATCAAGACCCAACACATGCCACTGGTCAACGTCTAGGGCGCGATCTCTAGCCAATGTCTGTTTCGCCCCAGTTTTTCGGGGTCATGGGCAAACTGGAGGAGCTGGCCGACGGAGCCCGCCGCCAGTAGGGGACGGTCGTAAGCTGTTCCTCGAGGTCAATGCTGGGCTGACGTCTCGGTCAGCAAACACTGATAGCAAGCTTTACTGGCTTTTCCTACCGATGGAGACGATCGGGCAGTTAAGCACGACGCCGTTCGCCGTCACCGTGAGCTTGCCTTGCTCGGTGAGCGCGAGGATTTGAGCGGCGCTGGTCAGCAACAATCGGTTCACTCCTGCCTTCCAGGTCACGATCGTTTCTCTCCAGAGTGGTGAGTAATCCTGTTCTCCAGGCTCCGACCCAAATACCGCCACCTGGTGGGGCGCGGTTCTTCCATCGACGAGGTAGATCGACGGCGACGCTTGATCGGCCGCCAGGGCCGCAGAGTAGTTGATGTGCATGACGGCCGCTTGATTCTTGCTCGACGTATCGGTGGCCAGGTATGTCACGGTGTGGGCATCTTTGAAGCCGGCAAATACCGGCTGATTCGCGGTCTTTGCCGTTCCCATGCCAGGCAGCATCACGGCTCCGTACGGCGATCTCGACGGTGCCACATGGGACGGCGGATGACGGAAAGCCGTGATTCCGAGACCGAGTATCGGCGCAACCAGCAGGATGAAGGTGGCAGGACGAATCATGTGTGGAACGTTCGAGTCGGCGTACCGCCCAGCCCGCATCTCCCGTTCACGCGGATTCCGGACTCTAGAGTCAATCGGATTCATTGACCCTCTCTCCCAGCATCGACTGCAAGGTTGCCCGTGTCCCTTCACTGACGGGGTTGGACGCCGCCTGACGGCCGGCCGCAGGACTCTGTTTGGGTGACAAGCTGGGTGCAGTCGCTTCCAGCGCAGCCGATCGTGCTGCCAGGAGAACCTGCAGACAGGCGGCGAAGAGCACGATGGAGACGAGGGGAATGACGATATCGATGTCGACCCCCGGGGTGAAGGCGTTTGAGGTATTGACCCAGGGCAAGGTTGTGCCTCCCTGGAAGAAGTAATTAAGGCTGAGAAAAGCTGAACTGAGTAGGGCCGCGCCCAGCGTAGCCGCGGCACACATCGTCGCGCGCGGTGAGGGCCGTAGGAACCAGAGCGCCGTGCCGGCAGTCAGCGTGAGGGCGATGGCCATCTCCCCCAGGGGCGTGACAAAGGCAATCAGTGCATGGTTGGGGATCACGGTACGCTGCAAAATCACGCTGTACCAGGTATACGGGTTGGTGTGAGTGCCGCCCTGGAGTACGGCGAGCAATCCCGTGTCAAAGTGAGAGGCGAACAGTTTGTTCAAGCTCGAGATGAGCCATTCATACGCCAGGATCAGTTGAACGCCGGCCAGCCATATTTCAGAACGCTGCAGAGTTGATTGCGCCCGTGGCATGCCTGCCCCAGGGGCATGTGCATTCAGTGTGTGTCGATTCATGTGACGGGTCTCCAGTGAAGTGTGATGGGACCCCACGAACGGTGTCGGGGGGACCGATTCCCACACTAGGGTTTGCCCCTGAGCGCCGTGAGCTGATGCTCTGAGAATTGAGCCAGGCGTTTGCCTGCAAGTTCACAGGACAGTTCGGCGAATTCTCAGCACTCCGGTGGGGCCGTCGCGGGTCACTCGTCCGCCTTCGGTGCGGGACGGAAGGCATTTCACTTCAGCACGTGTCAGTCAGGGTTGAGGGCTTTCCATCTCTCGTCATGAGCCGGATCTCAACTTGATACGCCAGTCATGTCCTAGACTGTCTCCGCAACTCGTTTCATGCGTTCAATTTCCTTGGGGACGTTCTGGATTGCCTGCGCCAGTATGTGGGTCAAAGTTGCATGCTGTTCGCGCATCTGTTTCCGGTGTTTCTCCGTGCTCCTGGCCGCCGCCGGGAAATGTGTAGCGCGGTTCCTCATCACTATCCTTGCGAACCAGGAGCAATGCCCCATCATGCACGATCAACGCACTCACTGATACACGTACTGACATGCTTCGTCTTACCCTCCGGAGATCGCCCCGACACGGGCTAGAATTTCGGCCAGTTGCTCCGGGAAAACCACCTCGTTGGTCGCACTGAGATCCGAGGCCGACCACCAGCGATGCTCGACTATGACTTCCCTCTCATTTGGAGTCCATTGCTCCCGTGACAAGGGCATCGGGACGGCTAGGCGCACGAGGAAAAAGCGTTCCTCGGCATTCACTCGTTCTCCGGTGGCGAGCTGGAGGATGAATTCTTTTTCCGCGACCGGTTCACCAACGGCGGCCGTGACGATTCCGGTCTCCTCGAACAGCTCGCGCTGCGCTGCCTCAGCAAACGTCTCCCCCGGTTCTACCGCCCCGCCTGGTGTTGCCCAGTAATCTTGCCCTCTGAGCGACCCTTTGATGAACATGAAGCGAAACAAGAGCACCCGGTGGGCGTGATCGAGAACCAGAAGGCGGGATGAAGGTCGCCGACGCATCGCCGCTCCCTTCCTCTTGACGGGTGAGTGGAGAGGTAAGGTGGAGCATCCTACCCTCCCGGAGCCCAGTATGGTCAAACGCTACCATGTCCAGCTTTCGCCTGACGTTCGACAACACCTGGAGCAGATGATCTCGCAAGGCAAGACGTTTGCCCGTGTCATCACCCCTGCTCGCATCCTCCTGAAAGCAGCAGACGGGCGAATGACGAGCAGGTTGTTGATGAGCTGGGAACCAGCCGGGCCACGATTGAGCGCATCCGCCGACGATTTGCGACGGAGGGACTCGATGCAGTGGTCAAGGACAAGCCCCAGAAGGGGCGACCCAGAGCCCTGTCGTCAAAGCAGGCAGCGCATCTGATCGCCATCGCCTGTTCGGATGCCCCAGATGGGCACGACCATTGGCCGCTCCGCTTACTGGGAACGAAGGCGATCGAGTTGGGCTACGTCGAGTCCATCTCCCCCGAGACGGTCCGGCAGGTGTTGAAAAAAAATGAGCTGAAACCCTGGCGCCATGAGGAGTGGTGCCTGCCCCGGGTGGGCGGCGCCTTCGTCGCTGCCATGGAGGATGTCCTGGAGCTGTACGCCGAGCGGTACGATCCCCGCCGACCACAGGTCTGCTTGGACGAGAAGTCAGTCACCCTCCACGCTGATGCCTCTCCGACCCTGCCGGCTCGACCCGGCATCCTCGCTCGCTCTGACTACGAGTACGTCCGCTGCGGCACCGCCAATCTCTTCGTCTGCGTTGAGCCGCTCCGTGGCTATCGCCACATTGCGGTGACCGACCGGCGCACCAAGCAAGACTACGCCCAGGTCATCAAGTGGCTGGTCGATGAAGCGTATCCGGAGGTGGAAGTGATCCGGCTCGTCCAGGACAACCTCAACACGCATCTCCCCGGCTCCTTGTACGATGCGTTTGAGCCCAGTGAGGCGCGCAGACTATTGCGGAAACTGGAGTTCCACTACACACCGGTGCACGGCAGTTGGCTGAACATGGCCGAGATTGAGATCGCTATCATCGGACGGGAATGCCTCCGACGACGAGCGGGGGACAAGGCAACGCTGGGACGTCAGCTCGCGGCGCTGGAGACGGAACGGAATGCGCAGCGGCGGACCATCACCTGGTCCTTCACCGCCTACGATGCCCGAACCAAGCTCCGTCGGCTCTATCCTATCCCGCAAAGTTAAATGGACAAGCCACTAGTGGTGTGTCCGGAAACCTTTGACAAGTGCTGCCAGTGTATGCATGGACTACCGACAGTGCGAGGAGACAACCATCTTGAACCGCTTGGGTTAGCGGTGGTCGCCGAGGGAATGGTCAAAGGTGGCGTGGTGCCGGGCGAGGAGATCGGTGCCGTAGTCGCCGCCGTTGGGGGTGCGCACGATCGTGTGGATGTGGTGCCGGGATGGTTCCGTGTTATCGAACACGACCCCGGGATGCTGGTCGAACTCGATAAGGACGACTGGGCTCTGGATCCGGTAATAGAACGGATCGGTGTCGCCAGTGCCACCAAACCACGAGAACCAGGTCTCATCAAGGTGGGCGTCGACCTCGATGCTGCGCACGTGGGCGTGATCGTCGCGTGCCCAGCCCAGGTAGATACCGA